>JBNJHL010000061.1:0-12734 GCA_051748445.1 Bacillota bacterium | reverse complement strand
GTCACCTCGAAAATTTTATCTTCTCTAAATACTTGATGCCCAGCTTTTTTTATATTATTTACTGACTCCTCGTCATTAATAACCGCCGGGTGGCCTTTATCAAATGAAAACTTATAAGACGCACCATACATATCGCACACACTCTGTAATTTTCTTTTTAACTCGTTTTCTACCAGCGCTCTCGTTTCCCGATCAGTACTGCGCACAGTTCCCTGCAGATAGGCCCGATCAGGCACTACATTAAAGACCGTTCCGGCCTGGATTTGCCCGAAGCTAATAACGGTAGGATTAAGCGGGTTAACATGGCGGCTGATAATATGATGGACACTACCCACATACTGTGAGGCAACCAGGATCACATCTATTAATTCATGGGATTGTGCTGCGTGGCCGCCGTGTCCCATGACTTCAACTAGAAAACGATCTGAATTAGCTGTAATAGGTCCGGTTGCTGTGTATAAAGTGCCGGCCGGGAAACCAGTCCAGAGATGGGCACCGTAGATCCTATCAACACTTTCAAGTGCTCCTTCTGAAATCATCTGCAGGGCACCTCCCGGAGTAGCTTCTTCTGCCGGCTGGAAAATAAAGCGAATAGTACCCTTCAGTTCTTCACGGTAATTGGCCATAACTTTTGCGGCACCCAGCAGGGCGGCTATATGGCCGTCATGACCACAGGAATGCATCGCCCCATCTTTTTCAGAAGCATAGGGCGACCCTGTTTCCTCCTTCATCGGCAATGCATCCAGCTCAGCCCGCAGGGCAATGGTTTCACCCTCTGTATGACCTTTTAGTTCTGCAACAACTCCGTATCCGCCGACGCTGGTCCGAACTATAAGACCCAGGCGCTCTAAAATGCCGGCAACAACCGCTGCGGTTCTTTTTTCCTGGTGAGCAACTTCCGGATGGCGATGAAAGTCCCGTCGCCAGGCAATCATTTCCTCTTCGCCCCTGGTGATATCTCTCAGGATGGCTTCAGTAAATGTTTCCGTTTTCATCTTCTTCTCCTTTAACCTGGATAGCTTCACAGGGCCCATATAAAAATTCGTAAATCTGACAGGCCAGCTGAACAGAAGCCCAGTTATCTGCATCTTCGATATCAACACCCAGGATTTCTTTAATACGCTTCATCCGATAGTAAATGGTATTGTAATGAATATTTAGCCTGGCAGCAAAAGTCTTAAGATCCCAGTTATACTTGGCATAGCAGATCAATGTTTCTACCAGGTCACCGCTCCTGGACCGCTCATACTCAAGTAAGGATCCGAGAATGTCCTCCAGATAGCTTTCTAATTCTTCCGTGCTGTGCTTCAGTAAGAAGCGGTAAATACCCAGCTCCTTATAATCAATTAAGCGGCGCTCCCGAAAAGGAAACCGATCGATTATATCAAAGCAAGCCCTGGCATCATTGTAAGAGCGATTAATATAGCCGAGGCCGTTATAAACACGACCAATACATATTACTACCTGGCCATCTCGAATGAGCAGCTCTTCAGCAGCCTCACGCAGCCTGGCCCCGGCTTTTACACTCTCTTCTTCTTTTCCTACAGAGACCAGGCAGGCCACATAACTGCTGTGAACAACCGAGATGCTATTTTGATTTCTGTGGCGCAGCACTTCTGCCGCCAGGTTTAAAAGCTCCTGCCTGTTTTTTATACTTAGGGCCGTGCGGTCGCCACCTTTGTCTTCATTCTCCCGGTTAACAGATCTGACTAACATAACACAGAAATTATCATCTTCATCAAACCCCAGCTTCCTGGCCTGCCTGAGCAGGTCGGCATTTATTTCACCGGCTAACAGCTCTTCGAAAAAATGCCCTTTTAACTTATTCTCAATTTCTAAAATAGCATTGTGTTTCATCCATTCCAGGGCCAGAACAGTTGCTCCGTATTCAATAGTAATCGGAGCAAGATCATCTAATTCAGAGCCTGCATCAACCCAGCAGCATAAAAACCCGAGCACTTCTCCGGCCCCGACAATTGGGTTAACCAGCAGCATTTGACCATCCTTGAGATCTTCGATCTGCCGCTTTCCGGTATCAATACTATACTGAACAGATCTGAGCTTGAAAAAATTATCCGGCAAAGGGATATCCCTTTCAGGAGGGTAAAATACTACTTTCTGCAGCAGGTTCGTATAAATTGCAACCGGGAGCTTAAGCATCTGGTATATTGTTTGCAGTATTTCATCCAAACCCTTACCTTTAGCGGCCAGGTTGGTTAAACGGTGATGTATGTCGAGAGTTTTTTGCAGGTTTTTATGCTCACTGGTCAGCGCTTTATGGGTCAGCAGCAGTTCTTCACGATATTCCCGTTCTTTTTGAAAAAGCTCTGCCTGAACTATAGCCACAGCAATATGATTGGCCAGCGCTTCTAACAGACTTAAATCATCTGCGGTAAAATTCTTATCATGGGTGAAATTATCAATGGTTAAAACCCCGATCACTTCACCCTTGTAACGCAGGGGAACACTGATCACCCCTTTGGGGAAAGTGCCCAGGATTGCCGAGTCCAGGTAATGCCTGAAGTTATCTGCACTCATATTATTCATGGCCCGGCTGATATCATCACTGCCGGTAATTAAGACCGGCTCGGCAGATTGGAAGACTTTGCCACTTATTCCTTCACCCGGATCGAGGCGGGTATATCGATAGCTTTCTCTGCGGAACCCGATTGCTGATTTAACCAGGAGTTTCTTTTGATTATCATCGTAAAGAAATAGAAATCCCGTATCCGCAGCTTCGATGCTTTTTAAGGCCGTCGTTATAATTACTTCGAGGATCTCTTCACTTTGGACAGAAGAGACGATAGTATGAGCAACCTCCATTAATAGCTGCAGGGACTGCTCCTGACGACTTTTCTTTTCCATTTCCCCTAATACCTGAAACCAGGGCAGGTATTCCCGGTCAAGGATCGCTCGCTTCTCCGCTGAAAACTCTTCACATCCGTGCAGGGTAACAATCACTGACCCTGACTTTAAGGCCAATCCCCCGGGAAATGAAAGCACTTCTCCTTCACAGGCTTTCGCTCTTTTAAGAATATCACGATCTACTTCTTCATGCCGGTAAAGGGCCTCAATATCTTCGCCCGTCACCTGCCAGAGACCGATACCCTCTAAGCTTAGCCTTTGAGAAATTATTTTCAGACTGCTCTCTATATCCATGCCCTGTTCCCCCTGCAGGTCAAGCAGGATCATAACGCTCCCCATTCCTAATACATTCTACCCATTGCCGGTACTGTCTGGCAATAGGAGCTGCAGATTTATGGTAAATCCGGGCCAGCTCGGCGGTAGGTTCAGGATGATCGTCAACCCTTATATTGACATAGGGGAACCCTTCAAGAGCATCAACCCTTAATGAAGCAGACTGCTTGCCGCGCCTATCTCCACCTGCTTCAGCCCCGGCCTCAATGGCCGCCAGTAACTTTTCTTCCAGCAGGCCACCGGTTTTAGTAAATGCCTCCACCATATGATTAAGCACCTCGGGCCCGGTCAGCAGGTTACCCTGGACGGCAAAATTTTCACCGGTTATATGCCCCTTGTAGTCATCATTTTCAACCCCGGTATAAACTGCCGGGTTGCCATAGCGATCAATGATCGCTACCTGGCGCAGCTCACGACCCGGATCTTTTAGAAGGATTTTTTCCAGGGCCAGGTTAGCCGTAGTCCCCTTTTCTAAGATCTCAAGCCCTATCTGTCCAAGCAGCGGATTAACCCACCCCTGGCTGACTACTATTCCCACTTTAGTTTTCATATATGGAATCCAGGCTCCTACGGCCGGAAATTTAGTCGCTACTGCACAGCCCAGATGGCCGGTTTCCGGACACAGGGCAATAATTGAGTAAGTATTTAGCTTCAAGAATAGGCCTCCTTTTTAACCATAAAGCAGGCTACCTGGTGATCAGTTCCTGCATATTCAAGTTCGGGTTTCTGCAACGTGCAAATCTCCTCAGCCAGCGGGCAGCGTGGGTGAAAGCGGCATCCGGATGGTGGATTTATCGGACTTGGTATTTCTCCGGTTAAACCTGCTTTTTCCCGTCTTTTCTTTGGATCGGGAATAGGCACTGCCTCCAGCAAAGCCCTCGTATAAGGATGGAGAGGATTGTCGAAGAGGTTTGTTTTCGCGGTTATTTCAACCAGCTGACCAAGGCACATAACTCCGACCCTGTCGCTGACATACTGAATAACACTTAAGTCATGGGCAATAAAGAGATAGGTTAAACCGAGTTCTTCCTGGATTTCCTGCAGCAGGTTTAAGATTTGCGCCTGGATAGAAACATCAAGGGAGGCAACCGGTTCATCGGCAACAATAAATTTTGGATTAAGAGCCAAAGCCCTGGCAATGCCGATACGCTGACGCTGTCCGCCGGAGAATTCATGCGGATATCGATTCATGTAATCGGGCGACAATCCGACCGAATTTAGCAGTTCTGCCACCTTTTCTTTATAATCAATACCTTCCACCCGGTGAGTGATCAGCGGTTCTTCTACTATTTTCCGGATGCGCATTCTCGGGTTTAGTGAAGCGGAAGGATCCTGAAAAACCATCTGGAATTCCCGGCGCAGACTTTTTACTTGCCCGGCCGACAGTTCTGCTAAATCCCGTCCGGCATATTCAATTGTTCCGGCGCTGGGCTCAATCAGTTTTAAAAGCAACCGACCGGTGGTGGACTTTCCGCAGCCTGATTCGCCGACAATACCCAGGGTTTCGCCACAGGCAATATCAAAACTTAAATTGTCAACAGCGCTTACATAGTCAGCCTGACCACCAAACAAGCTTTTTGACAAGAGGAATTGCTTGCTTAAATTACTTACCCGGTATAGTTTATCTGTCATTTTGCATCCCCCTCCAGCAGCCAGCAGGCACAAAAATGTCCCGGCTCAACTTCTAAAAATTGGGGCTTCTCCCGGTGACACCTCTCTAACACTTCGGGACAGCGCGTGGCAAAATGGCAGCCAGCCGGCAATTCACTCGGGTTTGGAGGCTGGCCTAAAATAGGTTCCAGCCGATGATCTTCACCGGGCCTGGGCACTGAATTGAGCAGACCTCTTGTATATGGATGAAGCGGCCTTGCAAACAGCGCCTCCACTGAGCTTTTTTCAACAATATTACCCGTATACATGACGGCAACGTTATCACAGGTTTCAGCTACCACGCCCAGGTCATGAGTGATCAGGATAATTGCAGTCCCGGTCTGGTCCCGCAAATCTTTAAGAAGTTTTAAAATTTGGTTCTGAATGGTTACATCAAGGGCAGTAGTCGGTTCATCGGCAAATAAAACATGAGGGCTGCAGATTAACGACATGGCGATGACCGCTCGCTGCCGCATCCCTCCACTAAACTGGTGCGGATACTGCCTGCTCCTTAACTCAGGAGATGAAATCCCAACCCGGTCAATCATATCAACTGCCTGGCTCCAGGCTTTCTTACGGCTTGCCTTTTCATGCAGCAGCGGCATCTCTGCAACCTGCGAACCAACCATATATACAGGATTGAGCGAAGTCATGGGATCCTGGAAGATCATTGATATTTCCCGGCCCCTGATTTTTAGCATATCCTGCTCACTTTTTGTCAACAGATTTTCCCCGCGGTATAAAGCACTACCCTCAACCTTTTCTCCCTTTTTACCGCCAACCAGGCCTAAAATCGAACGGGCAGTAACACTCTTACCACATCCCGATTCTCCCACAATGGCCAACAGCTCACCTTTGTGTACGTCAAAACTGACATTTTCGACAGCGGTCAGCCACCCTTTCCTGGTTTTAAAACGGGTAGAGAGCTCTTTGACTTCCAGCACCTTTTCTGTCATTGAAACTCCCCCTTTATGACAGTTCACTACTCATTTTTGGATCAAGGGCATCCCTCAACCCGTCTCCCAACAAGTTAAAGCTCAGCACCGCCAGGGTAATGGCCAGACCTGGAAATACAGCCACCCACCAGGCCCGCTCCATCCATCCTTTACCGTCTTTCAACATAATCCCCCAGGATGGAGTATCAGGAGATACCCCAAAACCGAGAAAACTAAGGGCCGCTTCTGATAATATGGCAAAAGCCAGGGATAATGTAGTCTGGATAATGATCGGAGCGAGAACATTTGGCAGTATATGGCGCGCCATAATCATAAAATTATTTACCCCGATGCTGCGGGCGGCTTCAATAAACAATGAATTTTTAATTTCAAGAACAGCACCCCTGGTAATACGGGCAAAAATTGGCGTGTAAACTATCCCGATGGCAATCATCAGGTTCGTTAAACTCGGACCCAGCACCGCCATGACCGCCAAGGCCAAAATAATATCGGGAAAAGAAAAAAGCACTTCAATAACCCTTGAAACCAGGGAATCGCTAAACCCGCCAAAATAACCGGCCAAAACTCCCAGTGATACGCCGGCAGCCAAAGCAATGGAAACAGAAATTATCCCTACCTGGAAAGATATTCTTACCCCGTAAATAATCCGGCTAAAGATATCACGTCCGAAATGATCTGTTCCCATCAGGCCCGATTCTCCGGGTGGCTGCAGCCTGTTGCCGGAGTCCATCTGGTAAGGGTCAGCAGGCGCAACAATAGGAGCCAGAACAGCTAAAACTATATAGAGGGAAATTACCAGCAGACCGAAGACTGCCATTTTATTCTTGGAAAACTCATACCAGAAATCACCCATTAATTTCCCTCCTTGCGATAAGAAATTTTCGGATTAACCATGGCATATAAAATATCAACTACAAGGTTTATCACGACAAAGGCGAAAGCGATGAAGAGGATCGCCCCCTGCAGCAGTACATAGTCGCGGTTATTAATAGCCTGAAAAACCAGGCGTCCCACACCGGGCAGGGAAAATACCTGTTCTATAACTACCGACCCGCCCAGCAGGTAACCGGCCTGAATACCAATCACCGTCAGAATAGGAATAAGGGCATTTTTTAGAGCGTGCATGAAGATTAGCCTTTTTTCAGAAACACCTTTAACCCGGGCCATGGCAATATAATCCTGGTTGATTACTTCAAGCATAGCCGACCTGGACATGCGCATCACTACCGCACTGACTGCCATACCAAGGGCGATACCCGGCATAATCATATGACGCAGGTTAGCCCTGATCCCCTGG
This sequence comes from Bacillota bacterium, assembly GCA_051748445.1. Classification (GTDB taxonomy): domain Bacteria; phylum Bacillota; class Dethiobacteria; order DTU022; family DTU022; genus T3SED10-7. The sequence goes on along the minus strand of JBNJHL010000061.1, from coordinate 5,633 downwards.
TCGAGCCCGACAAATCCTCCGGAGGGCAGAAGCCCCAGGAAAAGAGAAAATACAAGAATAAAAATGGTCCCCAGCCAAAAACCGGGGATGGAAATACCGAGCATACCGAAAAAGCTGGCAAAATAATCGATAAATCCGTTTCGCCTGACAGCGGCCCAGGTTCCGATCGGCACTCCGATAAAGACTGCAAAAAGCAAACTGATCGCTGCCAGTTCCAGGGTCACCGGTAAACGCATTAATATAGACTGCAGCACCGACTGACCGGTAAAGAATGAATGCCCCAGGTCTCCCCGTACTACCCCGGAAATCCAGACCCAGTACTGATAGATCAGGGACCTGTCCAGGCCGTAGCGTTCCCTCAGGATAGCAGCCTGCTCTTCCGTATAGAGCGGTCCGAGCATTACAGTGACAGTGTCACCTGGAATTAAGCGCACCAGGAAAAAAGCAATCAGCGATATCCCAAAGAGAATCGGGATAATCAATAACACTCTCCTGATAATATAATCTTTCAAAGTACCTACCCCCCGGGGTTAAGTTTTACAAAGAGGCAGATGAAGAAGCTCTATAAGCTTGATTTCACCTGCCTCTTAATCGCTTCAAAGAACCCTCTACTACATCAGGCTTTATGACATTACTCTACAGTGGTTTCCCTTAAAGAAATAGTGGAAAATGTTGGGTTAACATCAAAACCCCGCACTCTCTCAACCAGAGCTGCTGTCCTCTCATTCATGTAAAGAAAAGCCATCGGGGCTTCTTCCGCAATGATTCTCTGGGCTTCGCGGTAGATTTCCACTCTTTCATCCGGGTCTGCGGTTCGTCTTCCCTCTTCCAGCAATTCATCAACTTCGGGATTGGCGTAACCCTGCTGGTTATACATGCCATCAGAATGGAAAATATTATAGAGATACTCGTCCGGATCAATAAAACCTAACCAACCCACTACTGCCAGCTGAAAATCGCCGGCACCAAGAGCATCAAAAAATATTCCGGATTCCTGGGCAAGAACCTCTGTTTCAATACCAACATCCTGGAGCTGCTGACGCAGCAGCTGGGCAGCATCTACCTGATCTTCAAAATCCGCTCCCACTTTAATCTCAAGTGAAAAACCATCCCCGTAATCTGCTTTTTCAAGCAGTTCCATTGCTCTATCAAGATCTCTTTCCGGATAAATCTGCAGATCGGCATAAGCCCAGTGACCTGGTGGAATAACCCCTCCTTCAAGCACTGTGGCCCGGCCAAACTTAATCATTTCATTAATCTCATGGCGATCAATAGCATGGGCAATAGCCTGGCGCACCCTGACATCATTTAATGGTTCCGGAACAGTATTAATTCCAACATACTCCCAGAAAGTCCCGGGAACTGATTCCAGCAGAACCCCATCTGCACCTTCCAGAATTTCTACGTCTCTGTAGGTGGTTTCAATAATGATATCAATTTCCTGGTTCCTGATCGCAGTAGTGCGAGCTGTTTCATCAGGAATTGGCCTGAACACTACCCGGTCAAGGTAGGGCAACCCATCAACAAAGTAGTCAGGATATTTTTCTAAAATAAGGTGCTGATCCTTGACCCACTCAACCAGCTGGAAAGGACCACTGCCCGCATCAGCATTATCCAGGCTGCCACCATTGGCTTCGACCACTTCACGGTCAACTATGGCATTCATTGGATAAGCCAGGTAGGTTAAAAATGGAGCAACCGGTTCACTGAGCTTAAAGATAACCGTATAAGGATCAGGAGTTAATATTTCCTCTACGGCAGAAAACTGATCAGCCCTGACTTCGTTTTAAATAATTCTTTCAACAGAATACTTAACATCTTCCGAAGTTAATTCACGTCCGCTGTTGTGGAAGGTAATCCCTTCATGTAAATAAAAAGTATACTCTGTAGCATTGTCCGACACCTCGTAATCAGTGGCCAGATCGGGCTCAAGTTCCCCGTGGGTTCCTTCCTGGTAGCGCATTAATGTGCTGTACATATTCTCAATTAAACGCATTGAAGCAGCTTGAGTAACCTTGTGCGGATCAAGACTATCTCCATCAGATAAAAGAGCAATAATAATTTCATTATCACCCGGCACAACCTCTTCCTCTGGCTCTCCGTTAAGGCCATTTTCTTCAATCGGGCCTTCTTCCGGCGTAGTGCATGCCGCAAGGCCAAAGACCATTAATAAAGCAAGACCTAATAATAAAAGCTTTCTCATCTGTCTTCCTCCCTCCTCAGTTAAAAAGTTTAGTTAATTCTAACATATTAAAAAACTCTCCCACATCATTGGGAGTCATAGAGTTAACCAAACATTATTTGTGACATCTCACAAAACCTTTGCGGAGGAATCTGCTCTAATTAAGCTCAGGCCTGTTCGTTTCTCTGGCACGGGCAGTTTTGCTTTTTCATCATGTTAAGGGATAGTTGGCTGGTTTAAAAGATCAATTTTAGCAAGTAAGCAGTAAAGTCCTTTTATCAAACAACTCAATCGGTTTGTAGCTCAAAACCCTGCAATTTGTTTCAACTAAATAGTGCTACTCATGTACAGCGCTTTTTCAATGAAAATGTCAACCAGTTTAGGGTCAAACTGACTGCCGGCATTTTCTTTCAACTGCTCTATTGCATAATCCCTGGTTTTAGCTGGCCTGTAAGGTCTGGCACTGGTCATAGCATCGTAAGCATCGGCAATAGCAATAATGCGTGATTGAATCGGAATATTCTCGCCTGCAATTCCCCTCGGATAACCATTTCCATCCCAGTATTCATGATGATTTAAAACATAGTCAGCCATATCAAGCATCTCATAAGCAGTATTTAATATCCTGTAGCCAATTTCAGGATGCAGCTTTATGTGCGCATATTCAATTTCTGTCAGTGGACCTTCCTTGTTCAACACATTCTCATCTATTGCAATTTTACCGATATCGTGCAGCAAACCAATGGTTTCCAACTCTTTTATATCTTCACTGTTCATTCCTGCAGCTTCACCCAGGGCTTGGGCAATTTCAGCAACCCTTCTCGAATGCTGTTCTTCCCTTTTATTCTTTTCGTGAAGGGTTCTAATAATCATATCGATTGTTTTACTTCTCATACTGGGCCCTTCATATAGTTTTTTTCTATACATAGTATCTTCAGCTAACTTAAATATTACTTCAGCAAGCTCATTACTATCTTCTTTTATTGCATAGCCAAATGAAAGGGAAACCTTCAGCCCCTGAATGTTTTTTTCTTCTGATAATGCCCTAATCCTGTTTATGCAATGTTCGGCTTCAATTTTATCGGTTTTCGGCAGCAGGATAGAAAACTCATCTCCTCCGAGCCTTGATACTACCGCATTATCATTTACTCCATTCTTTAAAGCAACAGCAACCTTTTTTAAAAGTTCATCCCCTATAGCATGTCCCAGAGAATCATTAATCAACTTCAGCCCATTAACATCTATGATAATTATACAAAATGGCAAGTTAGAGGGTTTATCGAGCAATTTTAGCTGTTCTTCGTGATAACGCCGATTATTGAGGCCGGTCAGGTGGTCATGATAACTTAAATATTTAAGTTCAGCGGTCCTCTCCGCTATTCTTTCTTCCAGCATACTATTTGCTTCAGAAACCTTCTCCGACTCCTCTTCTAAAAGCTTATTTAAAAAGAACTGTACCCTTTCAAGCCTCTCGAAATAGTAAATGGAAAAACAACCGATTAGCAATATAAAAGAGTAAAGAATGTTTGAATCCAGATGAATACCCGGGGGGAATACTTCTGTTTGCCATTGAACAATATTATACAAAGCTATTATGGCTATCCCCGTAGCAAGAACATAAAGGAAGCGCAAGCGTAATGGATAAATTACAAAAAGCAGTGCAATTATTAATGCATACCGGTAAGAATAAAATCCTTGCTGTGAAGCTATGGTATGAATAGCGATCAACCCGGCACAACCAAGTATGCTGAACAGGGAAATGATTATCTGGGAGCAAGCCAAGTAATGCCTGGTATATGAAAGTAGTAAGGCAAAAAGTGCCAGAGGGGTAAAAAAGGCAAAGCGGATCAACCAAAACAGGGTTGCCTTTTCTGGTACGGCCACAATATCGAGCCAGGCAAATACACCATAAGCTAAAATTGACAAAAGAAAAACTAAGCGCTGCTGCTTTAAGCTCTCATTATGATGTATGCTAAGATAGATGTTTTCTAGATGTTTTTGGTCTCCCGAGAAAGCCAGCGTAATTGGATTTAAGTTTGCCTTTTCTGATGAGCTTTTTATCTTATTTGATTTCATATGATTTGATTAAAAACTTTCTCTATATTATCATATTTTTTTAAAAAGCAACAGTAAATTATACTCCTCTTTTTCGCATAAACCTTAAAGGTACTGGCATTTCATTTAACCTTTACAATCAGTCCCTCGATACTGCGCTGCTGCCATTCAACATCGTTTATCCACTTATGCCTTTTCTCCCAGTTTCCCTCCAGGCCATCTTTATTGATAACATAGCCCAGCGTTACACAGGCCACCACGGCATCGGCTGCATCCAAACACTTTAAGTCAGTTGCGAGCCTATCCATATCTACCCTGAAGCCATATCTGTTAGAAAACTCCCTGGCAAAGGGTCCTAGATCGATACCCCTGGGCAGGCCGGCCAAATGCCATGTATTAGAAGGGTAAACTTCATATAGCCGGGAAACGCTTATATTAAATTGATCGAAGGGATAAACAGTATTACCAAGTGAACGCAGGTATGAAAGAAGCTTTAATCCTGCATAGGTCATTGCCCGCATATTAGGGTTAGTTCTTTTTAATGCGCTAAATGAATTGATTGAAGCATCAACGGCCCTGCAGCAAAGTGAGTGTTCGCTGCACCTGACCTCGCATGACGGCACTCCATATTCTGATAAAAAACGTGCAAATTCATTACGGCCGCACTGCACCGCCTTAGCCAAAAGCTCTTTCCAGCCTCCAAGCTGCAGCAGGTCAAAAGCTTTCCCAGGCAAAGAAAAGGGAAAATCGAGCCCCCAGGGCGCTTTCGATAAATGGATGGCCGCGAACAAATCTAAGCGGTCATCACAGTGAACAACCCGGTTAATAATTATAGAACCATTTTCCAAAGACCCTTCGGCATAATAAATGCCCCTGCTCGCATCCCTGGCTCCGCTAAAATCCGCACCATATACTTTCATAGTATTCCTTTTTTCGTTTTAATATGGCCTAAACCCTGCTTGCTTCAATTATTTCCTTTTAATAGGTTCTCTGCCCGGTGCTTTCAATATCTAGGCAGACGGCAATTCCTGGCCAAAACTCGAAGCTGACCCCAGGTAAGGTGGCAGGGTCAGCTTCAAGGTTCAATATATTTTTCAGGAACCATCTTCTAAGCACTTTTAGATTCCCAGTTCTTTTGCCCTTTCACTGATGATGGTCAGCAAGGTTTCGTGGACTTTTTCAGGCAGGGGATCCGGCTTGTGGGTCTCCAGGATCTCCCGGGCTTTTTCAGCACAGATTGTATCCAGGTCTTTTGAGCCATCTTCTGCCCAAAATTGACGCATTCTTCGGTCAATATAGTCCGGTTCAGAGAGCTTGCGCATATTTTTGTAGGTATGCTCTTCAGCCAGGAAGTGGCCCCGGGCGCCTACACTTTTGATCACTTCCACGGCCAGGG
>JBNJHL010000060.1:8035-12768 GCA_051748445.1 Bacillota bacterium | reverse complement strand
CAGGCCCAGAACACTAAATTCCTTCGGCGTTAAATGTATATCTTTTCCGTTTAATATAACTTTATGCCTTGCTAAATCTACTTCAAGATTCTTAAATTTATAAACAGAATGAGCCTCATTGTTAAATGTGTCTGTGTGGCGAAATACAACCCTGATGCGGGCCAGTAGTTCCTTAATACTAAAAGGCTTGGTTAGATAATCATCTGCTCCGGCATCCAGCGCTTCAACTTTTTCTGTATCCTGATCGCGGGCTGATACAATTATTATCGGCATGTCAGAAAATGTTCGTAACTTTTTTATGATATCTAACCCGTCCATATCAGGCAAACCCAGATCCAGAATCATTGCTGTAACAGGCTCAGTAGCGATAATATTTAATGCTTCCTCCCCCGTTGATGCTTCTACGCAATTGTATTTCTGTGAGTTTAAGGAGAATTTTATGAAATGTCGGATCTGAAGATCATCTTCAACTATTAAAAATAAAGGTTTCATAACATGGCCTCCTGGTGCTTCAGGTAAAAGCTAAAAGTTGCTCCGCCTTTACTATTGTTTTCAGCGTATATCTCTCCTCCATGCATATTTACTATTGCCTTACATATTGCCAGGCCAAGCCCCATACCCCTTTTTGCATCAGCACGTTGGCTATCAGTGAGATAAAAAATATCGAAAACCCTTTTCAGATCATTTTCTTCAATCCCGGTACCATTATCTGAAACCTTAAACCAGACTTTATCGTTATCCAGAGTCACGGCAACATTAATTTCATCTTTAAAATTAGTGTGTTTAACCGCGTTATCCAATAAGTTGATCAACACCTGCACAATTAACTTGCGGTCCATTAAGACAAATAGCACCTCATGTGGAATAGTTACAGATATTTTATGGTTTGCGGCATGTTTTTGAACCTGCCTGATAGCTTCAGCAACGATTTCTTCAACAGCTTCAAATTCTTTGACCACTTTTATGCGACCTTCCTGAATGCGGGTTAAACTCAATATATTTTCTACCAGGCGGGTAAGCCATATAGAATCTTCATATATTCCTTTGGCAACAGCAATATCGTCTGGCTTATCAAGAGTATGCAGCAGCATTTCCGAAGCCCCGGTAATTACTGATAAGGGGGTTCTTAAGTCGTGTGAAACAGCCCTAAGCAAGTTACTTTTGAACCTTTCCTGCTCAGTCTCTATCTTGGCTGTTTCTTTTTCTTTATTCAAATACTCACGTTCCATAGCTATAGTTATCTGCATAAAAACCGATTCCATTAAGTAATGCTTGTCCTGTTTGACATATTGCACTTCGTTTGGCATACAGATAATACATACCCTTTTGCCCTGCACATCTATCGGAACAGAATAATATTGAGCTGTAAAAGTCCTTAACTGCCACTCTTCAAGCTCATCATAAGCGTAGTCTCCTGTACTTTTTTGTAACTTTATTATTTCAGGCACCTCTTTTTCCTTCTCGGTCACGACACAAACAACATCACAGTCAAAAAGTTGTGACAAGCATTTCAATGAAATAAAAATGACGTCTCGTACACCCCTGGTTTTCGCCAGCGAACTTGTTATTTCATACAAGGTTTGAGTTTGCCTTTCCTGAATATTAGCTCTTTCCTTGGCGTTGATGAGATTACCGGTCAATGTGCTGGAAAATATTGCTGCCAGCAACATAATTATGAAGGTAAAGATGTAAGATTTATCATAAACATTGAAAGTATAAACAGGCTCAGTAAAAAAGAAGTTAAAAGATATTGTGGCAACAATGGAAGAAAAAATCCCATAAGCGAAACCTCTCGTATACCGAGATGCAAGTAATACAGATAAAATATAAACTATGACTACGTTCGCTTCAGTAAAGCCAAAGTAATTAATCAATAACGATAGCAAAGTGGCCAAAAAAATCAGCAACATAATAATAAGAATCTGCCGACAAATAAATCTAGGATTTTGATAATACTTTGCCTGCTTAACCATTTTCGCCACCGCGATTAATAAATATTATTTATTTGGCCGGTAAGTAGAAACAGTATAACACACGATCATCAATCGTTAAAACGAAAGAAAGAAAAAGCCATTTGCGCTGTAAGCAATAATTGCTTATAAAAAACAAGTTGCCATAGTCCTGCCGCGTAGTGCTGCCAAAAAGTAGAGATAACCAACCCTTTATAGCCACTCTCATTTGCTTAAATCTTTTCAGGTCTGTGTTTTGGACACGCCACCCCTAAGATAGATCAGGAATAAAAATAATCAATTCTTTTTCAGGCAGTCTGAACCAGACTGCGCATTAAATCCGGCCGGTTTGTGTTAAATTCATCAATTAAATGTTGCGCCTGTTTCACTTCCGAATATGAGGCCGGGGTTAGATTAAAAGCTACCGGTAATTCAAAGTCGGCATCAACTAATAGATGAAGCTTGTAGCCAATGAGGGTGCGGACGTTTTCTTGGAAAAATCATGCCGCCAACCCCAACTTAATCCGGTAGCAAACTGGACTAAACCGCCAAGAGACATTTTAATTATTCTTTCATTATACCAGCACAGATAACTATCAAGATAATCCATAAACTTTTATGTTAAAGCCTGGCTTAATGAAGGTCAGCTTGAGATAGGCGATGACATAGCTTGAGATAGGCGATGACATTATGTATGTCCTGATCGGCGGTGACATCAGGCCACATGTTGTAGATGCCCTTCAATTTTTAGTTGGAAAAGTAAAAAGCGAATGTGTAACAGAAATTGAACAATATTAGAACCCCAACTCCTCGCCGATTATGATCACATGAAAATCCGATTCCTGGGGTCTTTTGTGGATAATGTTGGTTATATTGCAGTTTCTTTCTTCAGATCGGCAATCATTACATACACCGCTGGTATTGCACGCCAGATCATTGCCAAATTTAATATTATTCATTGGTGCTGCCACAAAGCGGAGCCTCTCCAACCCTGCATTTAAATCTTTAACCAGCTTATTTGCGCCGGCAACTACAATTATCCGGTCAGAACCGTAAAGACTTCCTGCAATCCTGTTACCGGCCCCGTCTATGTTGATAATCTGGCCGTCAATTGTGATGGCATTTGCACCAAGGATAAATACATTGGCAACAAGATATTGCATCAGGATATCCCGCATCTCCTGCTTGCTGCCTACAATGTTCCATCCAGGGCTGTTATTCTCCATGGCGTAGTTATTAACTGCACAGGTATGAGGAATGGCCACACAGTTTTTCTTTTCCAGCTCTTGCTCCAATCCAAGGGCAAATATTGTATGTGAATCTCCACATCCGATGATGCCATTGTCGGGAATCAAACTTAAAGTAAATTTTCTTGCTTCCTCGATAGAATCAAGGTAATAAGCTTCAAAGTTATTCTTTTTAAGGTTCTTTACTGCAGCTTTTCCCTTTTGCTTAAAAAACTCTTTTTTAATACTTTTCCTGTCATGTTCTTCTTCTTTCAGTTTAGGCAGCTTGAAATTATGTAAATCTAACATACTTAATCCCTCCCGATGATTATAATCGAGCTATTACGGAGCAAGTAAAGCTTCCCCTTGCTATTGTTATACTATCTTATATTCGACAGGAGTAGAAGCTTATTGTTATAATATATTCTGATTTTCAACTCAAGCTATACTTAGGGTGAAGTTTTTGCAAAGCAATACAGATGCACTGGGCAAAGATAATATATCCAGCCTGATATTCCAGTATTCCCTCCCCGCAACCGTCGGCATGGTTGTTGCTGCTACCTATAACATTGCCGATACAATTTTTATCGGCAGGCTGGGCAGTGAAGCGATCGCCGCCCTTTCTATTGCCTTCCCCGTCCAGATGTTCCTGGCAGCAATCGGGGTCGGCGTTGGGGTAGGAGCTGCTTCGCTCATTTCGCGTTCGCTGGGGGCAGGCGACGTTCACACTGCTGAAAAAGCAATCGGGCAGGTCATCAGCCTGGCCTTGATTTTTGGTATTCTCATAGCTGTTTTGAGCATATTTTACCTGCAGCCTTTACTCTCCCTGATGGGAGCCAGGGGCGCAGTTCTTGGTTATGCCGAAGATTACACTTCGGCAATTACTACCGGCTCTTTGTTCTTCTTCCTGATCCTGGGCATGAATAACGTCGTGCGGGCCGAAGGCAGTCCTATTTTATCAATGCAGGTTATGATTGGCTCATCCCTGCTCAATATTGCTCTCGACCCTATCTTCATTTTTACCCTGAACCTGGAAGTGCAGGGTGCTGCCATAGCTACCGTACTGGCAAAAGGACTGGGTGCTATTGTCCTTCTGGCCCACTTCATCAGCGGGCGCAGTAACCTGACCCTCTGCCGCCAAAACCTGCGCCTTGACTGGATTATTGTTAAAGAAATTGCCAGGATCGGATTAACCAGCATGCTTCGCCTGGTGGCTAAAAATCTCTCCCTGGCTGCCACCAATATGGTCCTGGCCGGCTACGGCCATATTCCCATCGCCGCCATGGGCCTTTATTTCCGCCTGCAGAGCCTGATCATTATGCCGGTAATTGGCTTTTCCCAGGGACTGCTCCCGATAATGGGGTATAATTATGGAGCCAATAAAAAAGAACGGATCAGGGGAACATTAATTAAAGGTTTCATCATCAGCACTGCCTTCATAACGTTGCTGGCCCTGGTTAACTTCCTTATTCCGACCACTTTGTTAAGTGTCTTTACCTCCGATCCGGAACTCTTAAGCCTGGGCAGCTATGCCCTGCGGATCATGATTCTGATGTTT
>JBNJHL010000060.1:0-8025 GCA_051748445.1 Bacillota bacterium | reverse complement strand
ATAAAAAGCATTACTTCCCGCAGCAAAGACAGAAACAGTGCCGGCAAAGCTTTGCCGGCACTGTTTCTGTCTTTGCTGCGGGAAGTAATGCTTTTTATTCCTCTGCTGCTGTTATTTTCCGGTTACTTCGGCCTGGACGGGGTCTGGTTTGCACGCCCGGTCACCGACTTTCTGGCTTTTATTGTTACCATGGTTATGATTACCGTAGAACTTGGCAGGCAGGGAATACCCTTAATAACACCAATCCGGAAGGGCAAAAACAATGCGGCATGATCACTTGATTGCAGTAGCAATTGCTGCAAGTAAGTGACAACTCTATTTCCGGTAATCCACATCAATACCCACCATTTTCATCAGTGCGATAGCATTAGTGCTGGTGGAAACTCCTGGCTTCAACTTGTAGTCAAAACTAATCCTGTTACCTTCAATTTGATCATCAAAGTGATAATTCTTTACAAGTTCGGGGTTCTCATCTGCGAGGACAGCCAGTTCCAGGTCGTGTGTGGTCAGCAAGCCCAGGGTTGGCAGGCTTGATAACATCCGGATAACAGCTTTAGTGCCAAGGATCCTATCCTTTGAATTGGTGCCTTTAAATATTTCATCGAGCAGGTAGATTATTTGCTCACCTGCTCTGGCCGCTTCAATTACCATTTTAATCCTGGTTAGCTCAGCATAATAGGTAGATACTCCCTTGCTCAGATCATCTACAACCTGCATCTTGGAATAAACAGGCATAAATGCAGCCTTCAGGTCCGCGGCACAAACAGGAGCCCCGGCATATGCCAGCACCAGGTTCAAACCGACGGTCCTGAGCAGGGTACTTTTCCCGGACATATTGGAACCGGTTATAATTAAAGCTGTCCCGGGTGAAGGCAGACCAAGATCGTTGCAGACCCTTTCCTGCGGATTGATCAGGGGATGACCAAGCGAAGAAGCATGAAATACCGGAGGCTCTTCAGTAATTTCAGGATAGACCCATCCGGGGTTATCATAGGCTAATCCGGCCAGGCTGACCTGGACCTCAAAATCGTTTATAACACCAAGCCAGGTTTCCAGGAAAGGCCCGGACAAACTTTTCCAGGCAGAGAGCTTTTTTGCCGTGAATAAATCCCAGAAGGTAAGAGTATTGACCGGAACATAAATAATCGGATGGTTATGACGAAACTGAGTTAAATCCACTATGCCTGCCAGAGCCTTAATCTGGCTCGAGGCTTTCCGCCCACCACCGGTTAAACTTTCCTGCAAGCGCCGGAGACGGATAGATTTAAAACTGCCACCTTCGATCCATTTTAAAAGGGCTGCATACTGTTTTAAACGGACCGAAGCAATTTGAGTCCGGTCAAATTCCCGGTGAATCTTTTTTGTGGTTGTAAACACAATGCCGTACTGAATAACTGTAAAAGCAAGAGGCAGGGGCAGCGAAAGGTGCTGCAGAAAATAAAGCAAAAATAGCAAAGCAGTGATGAAGGGCAAAAAAAGTAGAAAACGCGGAAATTTTAACCCGGACTGTAAGTCTTCAGCCCAGGCCAGGAGCTCTTCGGGGTTTTCTTCCTTAACCTCTGTTTCCATTCCAGCAGCCTGGAAGTGCTGTCCCCAGGGTAGATCCCCTGCCAGCTCTTTTACACTTTCCTGCCTTTCCAATATTGAAGCCGGATCCTTTTGCCCCTTTAAGAGATCCGCCAGGGCTTCCTCTCCTCCGCGAGTAACGGTGGAATTAATATACTGAAAAAGCGAGCCCTGGCCAAAAATGTTGAGATCTATGCTGTAGGGATGCTCAGAGCTTATATATTGCTCCCCTTTTTCAGAAAAACCCGGCCACAGCCAGGCCAACCTTTGCAGGCTTTTCTGATTTATAGCGACCATATTTTCCAGGTACGCGGCAGACTTAACCAGCTTCCGGTAGTTGATAACCAGTACAATAAAAGCAACAGCAGGGGAAGTGGCATATAAAATGAACTCTGCACGTCCGGAGTAAATACTATATCCGATCAAAAAAGCGGCTATTAAAAAGGTGAGCAGCCGCAGGTGAGCTAAGTAACCAAGCCTTGTTAGCGCCTTCGCCAATTCTTGAGAAAAATGTTTCTCTCTTTTTTCATAGACTTCTGCAGCATTTTCTTGCAACCTTTAACCTCCCACAGCTCGAGTTAATTATCAAATGATGATTTCTGCGAAACCGATAACAATCCCTGCAGGGTTAGGATTGATTAAAACCAAACCATATCCTTTCCCTCAGCACAGAATAACTATATTTTATCTTTTTGTTGATCAAAGTTTAAGAAGCAACTGACCATACCGTAATAAAGCAAATCATGACCCGGGTCATATTTAAAGATGACCGCTGTACCTTGTCCAGGCTCTCAATTATTTGTAGAATACATATTGGAACAAAGGGGCATTTCTCTCTGTCCCGCTTTAAACAACTTGATAACTTGATACACAGTGTTTCAAAAGAGAAAAGCAGGGTTCAAATTAAAAAGAAGCGAGGAAGCAAGATGTCAAAGCTGAAATTATCCAATTTATACCGCGTGCTACTCGGACTTATCCTTTCTATAACCGGAGGCATTGCCTTTGTGCTGGCCTTTCCACCTTATGAAATATGGCCCCTGGCCCTGTTCGGCTTCGTGCCTGTCCTGGTGGCCCAGCACAGAATTATGCCCCCTAAGATCTCATCCCTGGCCACGGCTGTAGGAATTGCCGTCTGGCTGCAGGGCTACATGGGTCCTGTCTTTGCTCCTATAGGCACCTACATGGTCTGGCTGCCGTTAATTGCTTTCTTTATTGGTTTTGTTACGGACCGCGGGGATAGGTCCTTCCACAGCCGCACCGGTTACCGCTGGTTCGTAATCAGCGGCGTCGTTAGTTGGGCCGCAATAGAGATGATTAGACTATTTATTCCCATTGCCGGAACCTGGGCTTTTATTGCCTACCCCCTCTACCGCCAAATATGGTTGATTCAACCGGCAAGCATTTTTGGCATTATCGGCACCGGCATGCTGGTGATGATGATCAACTATGTTTTGGCCCTGCTGGTAATCGGATGGCTGGATAAAAAGTGGCAACCGCAGAGCAATGGGGCTGAACCTACCCCGCCCCTAAAAACCTCCCTGACCCGGCGCTGGTCCTTAATCGGTGGGTCAATCCTGGCCGGATGGATTGTGCTCAGCCTGGCCATCTGGAACTCTGCACTTGATACCCCGGAAGTAAAAGTTGCAGCTATTCAACCTGAAGTTTCACCGGTAGTAAGTATTAACCGGGGCGAAGACATGGCCAACCTCTATGAGCGGATGATCGAACAAACCCGTGAAGCCGGGTCAGAAGGCGCAGAATTTATTGTCTGGCCGGAAGCATCTTTTAACTGGGATCCACAGGAAGATGACCGGCTGGATCTGAGCGGGCTTGCTGCTGAAACTGAAGCACACCTGGCTGCCGGTTACCTAGTTATGGCAGGTGAAGCAGGTTTTTACAACGAGGCAACGGTGATTAACCCTGAAGGTGAATTCCTCGGAACATTTGGCAAGGATCACCCTGTCATCTTCGGCGGTGAAACCAGCTTAAGCCGCGGTACCTATCCTGTGTACAATACCCCGCTTGGCAAGCTGGCCACTATAATTTGCTATGACCTCGATTATACCGATACAACCAGGAAGATGGTGGCCCAGGGCGCACAGCTAATCGGTGTGCCTTCAAATGACTGGGGCAGCATAGCAGACAAACATTATACCCACGTGGTTTACAGGGCCATTGAAAATCGTGTGGCCATGGTCAAGGCAGATGGCAGCTATGATTCGGCAATTGTCGATCCTTACGGACGCATTATAGACCTGGCTGTCTACCCCGAAGGCGGCGAAGCAACTTTAGTGGCCGATGTGCAAATTGGTAACGGAAAAGGCACCGTTAACACCCACCTCGGTGACTGGACCGGGTGGCTGGCCCTGGCCGGCCTGGCTTTCTTCACCTTTGGCAGCAAGTGGCTGGAGAAAAAAGAAGATTATTAAAACAAAGGCAGGACAGGGGGCGTTTCTCTCTGTCCCGTTTTAAATAAATTGATAACTTAATACACAGCACTATTGGGTTTATGAAGATCCAACTCTAAATTGCTGTAACCTGCGTTTTTCAATAAAATGAATAAAGCCCGAAATCTTGTCAGGAAAGCTTTTACTGCTCCAGCAAATACTCAATCGGAATAAATACTCCTGCGTCCAGCCTGGTTGTATAAGAAAGGAGCCAATCATTTTTTAGAAAGCAAGTAATGACTGACAAACCATTCATTACCGTCTCTGAAACCAAAGAATTCCGCACAGGAAAGGAAAAACAGTCGCCAGTAGTTCCACCATTTCTCCGCTTCATCTTCACCGTAAGTTTCCTTAAATAGGGGATAGATATGTTCGCGCTGCCGATCCATTTTCTGCAGCCAGGCTTCAAGGGTATAACGGTAGTGTTTGCCGGACAACGCCCACTGCTGCTCTAAAGAAAAGTGATCGAGAAAGTAGTGAAGTAAATCTTTACTGGGCATGGTACCTCCGGTGAAAAAGTGCCTGGCCATCCAGTCCCTACCAGAGCGATTTTCATATAAAAAAGGATAGGTGTGATGGCTAAAAATATGAACAAATAAATTTCCACCGGGCTTAATAAAACCGCTTACTTTATCCAATAATACCCTGTAATTGCGCATGTGCTCAAACATTTCCACTGTAACCACGCAATCAAAATTCTGCGGCAGTTCCAGGTCATTGATATCAGCCTTCATAGCAGTTATGTTTTTATAACCAAGCTTTACAGCTTCACTGTTAATGTACTTAATCTGTGGAGCAGAATTTGACACGGCAGTAATTTGTGCCCCGGGATACTCACGGGCCATGTAAAGTGCAGCAGAGCCCCAGCCGCAGCCTAAATCGAGAATATGCTGTCCTTCTTCTATCCCGGCCCTTTTGCAGGTTAGGGCCAGCATGTCTTCTTCCGACTGATCAAGATACTCACTGGCGCTGCTAAGTTCAGGAAAGCTTGACCAGTAGCCACAACTATACTTAAGCATTTTGCCCAGGACAGCTTTAAAATACTGCGGCGGCAGTTCATAGTGCTGTTCATTGGCATGATCAGTATGCACGGCAATTTTCTCTTTTCCCAGGCTCTCGACAAAGTTTAAGATATAGGACTGACGTTCTTCAATATCATCTATCTGCTGCAGCTTCGTTTTACGTCTCAGTATAAATCTGACTGCCGACCTGAGCAGAGAATCAGGCAGTCTTCGAGCCAGTAATTTGTCTAAATCCATTTTTTTCCTCCTCGCGAGCCCCGGCCCATTTTGCGCATCTTTTCCCGGTCTACCAGCTTCCCGTGGCTGATCACATGCAATGGAGCCTCGTGGTAGCGCAGCGCTTCCAGTACATTTGGAGCATCTAAAACAACCAGGTGTGCGGGTGCACCAGCTTCAATTTTAAAATCCCTGATACCAATACATTCTGCCGCCCTGGTGGTAATCATGTCGTAGAGAACTTCCATTTCAGGGCGGGTTGTCATCCACAGCAGGTGCGATACCAAAAAGGCAACTTCCAGCATATTGTTACGGCCGTAAGCATAGTAGGCATCGGAAATATCGTCCTGTCCCAGGCAAACCAGGTTTCCTTCTTCTAAAAGCTCGTGAACCCTGGCATGCAGCGGACCGGTCTGGGGATCACTGACAACGCCCATCTGCGCTTTTTTCAGCAGGGCTGAAACCTTCCGGAAGTATGGCCTGGGATAAAGGGCCATGGCCCGGGCATGGTGAGCCAGGGAACGTCCAAAGCGTCCGCGTTTGATTGTTTCAACAGCCATCATCTCAAGCGACCTCAGGCCGGGGTCACCGGCATCGTCAACCAGCATTGATACATCGGCATCAAATTCATCGGCAATATCAAATATAACTTTAACATGCTCTGCAATATCCGCTTCTGTATACTCAATCCATGGTATACCACCAACCACATCCGCACCCAGTTTCATCGCTTCACGAACCAGTTCAGCTGCACCGGGTTCCCTGACAATACCATCCTGGGCAAAAGCCACAACCTGGATATCTACTATTCCCTTAAACTCTTCCCGGGCTTTAATTAAAGCTTTAACCCCTTCCAACCGGGCCTTATTATCAACATCGGCCAAAGCCCTGATATGCGTATTACCGTAATAAACGGCCAGGGCCACTGCCTTGCGGACATTTTCGATAATCCATTTTTCATCATATTTTTCTTTTACCCGCATGGCCAGTTCAATCCCCGTCATAGCGCTGCCCATAGTCTTATCTGCGCTGTGGTAAGACTTCATCGCTTCATCATCCATCATCATCAGGGTATAAACCTTGCACAGGTGAAGATGTGTATTGACAAAAGATTCCGTGACCAGGTTTCCACCGGCATCAATTACTTTACCTGCTTCACCTTTCACCTCTTTTTCTACGATGGCAATTTTACCATCAGCAATGGCAATGTCATAGCGTTCATCCGGACGACCCCTTAACTGCGAGTTGCGGATCAAAAGATCATATTTTGTTTGCATGGATATCCTCCCCTTACCTTTAATAAGCTCTTGGGCAAAATCGAATCACACCAGCAATTCTTTGGAGAATGCTTTTATTGATAGTATTTGCATTATATCATAATTAAGACGGGGGGACGTTTCATCTGTCTTATGGCAAAGTGACTATCTGGCCGCAAAGGTAAGACAGATGAAACGTCCCCCCGTCTTATATGCAGTGCTCTAAACCAGGTTCTTTACGCAGCGGGTGATTTGTCCGGCAATTTTTTCAGGTGCAAGCTTATAATCACAATCAACGCTATTTAAAAGCGCTTCCGGCATCCCTGAGATAAGTGATCTTGCCGGATCCTGGACCATTATTACAGTATCTTCTTTGTACTCATTAAGCATTGCTGCCCCGGATGCTCCATCTTTTCCCATTCCGGTCATAATTATTACTATAACTTTCTGGCTGCAATTTATCAGCGATTCCAACATTACATCAATTGAAGGTCTTACATAATTAATTTTAGGCCCCTGATCTAGCGCTACAACATCTTTTTTTATCAGCATATGATAGTCACCGGGAGCAACCAGAGCGCGTCCTTTGAAAAGCACATCGCCTGCTTCTGCTTCCTTGATCTGCATCTGTGAAAGCCTGTTAAGCCTATCTGCAAAAAATGAAGTAAACCCGGAAGGCATATGCTGTGACACCACAAAAGCTGCAGGAAGATCCGCCGGAAACTCGTTAAAAACAGCTTCAAGAACATTGGTTCCGCCGGTTGAAGCTCCTATTGCCACAATTACTTCTGCTTTCTGCTTTCTGATCCGCTTTAATTCTCTCTCTTCAACCCTCACTATGGATGGAGTTTTTTTAACCGGAACCAGTTCGACCCTGGCTGAAGAAGCAACAATTATTTTTTGCGGTAGTAGCATTTCCAGTTCAGTTATCGATTCCTTCGGGGGTATCTTTAAAGGTTTGGCAATAAAGTCTACCGCGCCTTTTTCGAGGGCTTTCATCGTTACTTTACTGCCCGCCTTGGTGTGGCTGCTAATCATAATCACCGGCACCGGGTTTTCACTCATGAGTCTTTCCAGTGTTTCAAGGCCATTAAGGTGCGGCATATCTATATCCATGGTCACTACATCAGGATTATGATATTTAATCTTTTTCAGAGCATCCAGTCCGTCACGGGCAATATCAACAAGTTCCAGCTGATTATGATCATTAATAATATCGCTTAAAATTCTACGCATTAGTGCTGAGTCATCAACAACCAGAACACGAATTTTCCTCATACCTTTCGCACCTTTCCTGTTAGTTCGATCAATATATTGATCCGCTGGCTGGATGTATAATATTTATCATAAAGCAGAATTGAATTCAATAAGCGATTTAAAATATAAAACCATGTGCAGCAATTGAATAATGCCTTGTACTGCTTGACTATATCGGGCTTTAGCGTTATGATCGGAAATGTTAAATCAAAATATAGAGAGGAGCGTTATTATGAATAAAACCGAATTAGTTAATATGGT
>JBNJHL010000059.1:0-12903 GCA_051748445.1 Bacillota bacterium | reverse complement strand
ATTAATATGGGGAAAGTCCCCATTTTTGACCAAAAAGATCCCCATTTTTTGTGAATTACTAATTATTACCAATAGGGCTGAGAGGCCTATTATATATAGATTTTTTAGGGGTCGATCCGAAATGATGGTTTACATAATCTGAAAAAATTCCCCATAGGAGGCCAAAAGGTCGCTTTTACCGCTTAATTTGGGTGGGGTAAAAATGTAAAAACATTGACTGGCACGAATATAATTCGTCTTAGAGAAAACCCGCCGCTAGTAGTTTATTTTAATGCTAACTCTTTGGTTTCTGCAAAGGAGTGCCCTCCAGGCAAAGCGGACATTCGTCCGGGCTAAATGACTGAATCTCTACCTGCAGAAGGGAATGTACAGGCAAACCAAAATCTACCCGGCCGGCCGAGCGGTCTACCATTACTGACACACCGACGGCTGTCACATCAATACTTTCAAGGAGATCGAGAACCTTACAGACCGAACCTCCTGTTGTAACCGCATCTTCAACTACTAGCACTTTATCATCCGGCTTGATCTTGAAACCACGTCTTAAAATCATTTTTCCTTCTGCCGGCTCGGCATATAAAGCCCTGGCTCCCAGGGCCCGAGCTGTTTCATAGGCAATAATCACCCCGCCCATGGCCGGACCGATTACAACATCTATATTTTGATCCTGGTAAGGTTTCGCCATCTGGCGGCATATTATGTCCGCCTGCCCCGGATGCTGCAGGAGCTGCGAACACTGCATAAAGCGGTTGCTGTGCAGACCGGAGGTAAGCAGAAAATGTCCGTTCATAATCACGCCAGTGTCTTTTAGAAGCTGCTCTATCTCTTTTTCATTCATTACAAGGGTACCTCAATTTCTTGAAGAATTTCCCGGGCCGCCAGGGCAGGGTCGGCAGAAGCAGTAACCGGCCTGCCTACTACCAGGAAATCACCACCGGCATTAATCACTTCGGCCGGTGTTCCTATGCGGGCCTGATCATTCTGAGCTTTTCCTGCCGGTCGGACTCCCGGCGTAACCGTTATAATTGGCTGATCTACCGCTTGTTTTACTGCAATGATTTCCCGGGGAGAGCAGACCACCCCGTCGAAATCACATTCTGCAGCAAGCCTGGCCAGCAGCGGCACTTTCTGGGAAACCTTGACCCGGCTGCCTGTCTCCTCTACCTGCTGATCATTCATACTGGTCAATACGGTGACGGCAAGCAGGTACGGCTTGCTTTCTAATCCTTCCAATGCCTGAGCTGCTGCCAGCATCATTTCCCGGCCGCCTGAAGCATGTACATTTAACATCCAAACTCCGAGTGCAGCAGCAGTTTTTACCGCTGCTGCCACGGTGTTGGGAATATCATGGAATTTCAGGTCGAGAAATACCTTATGTTCATCCGACAGGTTTGAAACAAATGCCGGGCCGGCTTTCATAAACAACTCCAGGCCAATTTTAAAGCTCACCCCAAGGGGAGCCAGTTTGTCTATCAGGTGATCAGCCCGGTCCGAATCAGGAACATCCAGGGCTACTATCAGTTGTTCAGGTTTCACAGACATTTCTATAGTTCCCTCCTTGTCATCTATGGGCCGCTCCTTCCAACTGCCCGATATTTTCCAGGTTCTGTGCTGACATAAACCCGGCTAAACCTTCTTTAACCTGCTGCGGAAGGACTAAATCATAAAAAATACCCGTTCCCAGGGCAACCGCCCTGGCCCCGGCCATAATAAACTGAAGCGCATCTTCGGCAGAAGTTATACCACCCATGCCAAGCAGGGGAATTTTGACCGCACCGGCTGCCTGCCAGACCATTTTCAGAGCAACAGGCATGATCGCCGGACCCGATAAACCGCCGAAGGCATTGCCAAGCAGCGGCTTCCTGTTTTCAATATCGATTACCATTCCAGAGAGTGTATTAATCAGGGAAAGACCGTCGGCACCTGCCTCCTCTGCCGCCCTGGCTATTACGGTTATATCGGTAACGTTAGGTGATAGTTTAACTATAAGGGGAAGACCGGTCATTTTTCGCACTGAATCGACTACTTCATATGTAGCTTCAGGGCTGGTGCCAAAGGCCTGGCCGCCTGCCTTCAGGTTAGGGCAGGAAATATTTAATTCGAGTCCATCTACTCCTGCTGCCCCGTCCAGACCTGCTGTTACCTTACAGTATTCTTCAACACTTTTACCCGCAACATTTACGATCAATTTTGGTCCCTTGTTTTTTAACCCGGGTAAATCGTTTTTAAGAAATGCCTGCAGGCCGGGATTTTGCAAGCCGATTGAGTTTAGCAGGCCGGACGGGGTTTCAGCAAGGCGTGGCGGGGAATTGCCGGGCCAGGGTTCGGCAGATATGCCCTTAACAATAATAGCGCCAAGGGCCGAGCTATCAATCCGCTCCAGGTATTCATGCCCGTAACCAAAGGGACCGGAAGCAGCCAGGATCGGGGTTGAAAGTTCAATTCCGGCCAGGTTAACTCTTAAATCCGGCTCAGGCTTTTTCATGGAGAAGCACCTCCTCCGCAGCAAATACCGGCCCGTCACAACAGACCCGCTTGTAGCCCTGCCTGGTTCGCACAACACAACCGACACAGGCCCCGATGCCGCAGGCCATTCGCTCTTCCACCGAAAACCAGGCCGGGACTTTCGCCTGCATGCAAAGCTCTTTTATCATGGCCAGCATAGGCCGGGGGCCACAGGCGAAAAGAGCCGGCGCAGATGGAAGAAGTCCTGTAAGATAATCTGTTGCCAGACCTTTTTGCCCCCTGCTGCCATCTTCAGTCACTTCAAACATGGTCAGGTTGGGCAGATCCAGTTCTTCCGGCAGGCAGGCAAGCTGGGAAGCTGTGCGGCCTCCAAAAATCAAGGTGTGTGGCTTTTCCGAAGAAGCTGCCAGGAAAACAAGCGGGGCAATGCCAATCCCCCCGGCTATTAGCAGGGCATGCGGTGGCAAAACCGGGAACCCTCTGCCCAGGGGGCCCGCCATTTTCCAGGTTGAACCTTCCAGGGCCCCGGACATTAAGCCTGTGCCGGTACCTTTGACCTCGAAGAGCAGCGTTATAGTACCTTTGCTTCGGTCGGCCAGGTGAACACTTAAAGGCCGGGGCAGGAGGTACTTTTGTTCCGGTGGCATATGAACCATTACGAACTGGCCCGGTTCAGCCATTTCTGCTATACGTGGAGCCCTGAAAGTGAGGCGGCAGTAACCGGCAGACGGAACCACTTTCTTAATTAGCATGCATTCTTCGGGATTTTTATGTGCCAACTTATTCCCCGTCAGCAACAACACCTTCTTTCATAACTATGCTGCCATCAAGAATAGTATAAACCGGCGCTCCCATTAACTGCCGGCCGGCAAAAGGAGTATTACGAGATTTAGAATACCAGGCATCAGGATTGACGATAATACTCCGCCCGGGGTCCACTATGGTTATATCAGCAGGGCAACCCGGCTGTAGTGATCCCCCCTTCACGCCCAAAATTTTGGCCGGAGCAGCACTCATTTTATCCGCCAGCAATGACAGAGTTAAGTCTTTAATCCTGCCGGCTGCCACCTCATCAAGCAGCAGCGGCAATGTGGTTTCCAGGCCTGCTATGCCAAAAGGAGCAAAGTCATATTCCACATCTTTATCATCACTGTGATGAGGCGCATGATCGGATGCTATAACATCAATTGTTCCATCAAGCAAACCTTCCCACAAAGCCTGGCGATCCTGCTCTGAACGCAGGGGTGGCTTAACCTTGGTGCTGGTATTATAGCCTGTATTTTTGACTGCCCGGTCGGTCAACAGCAAATGATGCGGGGTGACCTCGGCAGTTACCGCCAATCCATCCGCCTTGGCTCTACGCACCAGCTCTACTGAACCTGCTGTGGAAAGGTGAGCAATATGCAGGCATCCGCCAACCATCTTTAAGAGCATCAGGTCGCGGGCCAGCATCGCTTCTTCCGCTGCCGCCGGGATTGCCCGCAGGCCGAGGACAGCGGATACAGAACCTTCATGCATTACACCTTTGCCTGCCAGGGTCGGATCTTCTTCATGAACTATGACCAGGGCCTTAATTCCTCCGGCATATTGCAGGGCATTGCGCATCAGGGTCCCATCTATAACCGGCTTTCCATCATCGGAAAAAGCAACTGCTCCTGCTTTTTGCATCCGGCCCAGTTCGGCCAGTTCTACCCCTTCCATCCCTTTACTGAGAGCACCGATTGGATAAACTCGGGCTGCGGCACCGGCTGACTTATCAGCAACATAGCGGATAGTGGGCGGTTCATCGACAACCGGATCGGTATTCGCCATTGCCGCTACAGCTGTAAACCCACCTGCTGCTGCTGCTCTCGCACCTGAAAAGATATCCTCTTTATATTCCTGGCCAGGGTCGCGCAGGTGCACATGCATATCAATTAAACCGGGCATAACAACCAGGTCTTCAGCATCGATTATTTCCACCCCGTCAGGTGGCTTTATGTTTTTCTCTGCCGCTTTGATCAGGCCATCACTGATCAAAAGATCCGCCCGTTGATCATATTTACTGGAAGGATCGATTACCCTTCCCCCTTTTATAAAAAGTGTTTTCATTCTTCTTTCGTCCCTCCCAGCAAAAGGTAAAGTATTGCCATGCGAACTGCCACCCCGGAAGTAACCTGGTCAAGAACAACAGAGCGGGGACCGTCTGCCAGCTCAGAACTTATTTCAACACCCCGGTTTATAGGGCCGGGGTGCATGATTAACGCATCTTCATGTGTTTTTTCCACCCGCCGGGAATTTAACCCGTATAGTTCTGTATATTCCCGCAGGGTGGGGAAAAGCCCTCCTTCCTGGCGTTCTTTTTGCAGGCGCAGGGCCATCACTACATCGGCTCCTTCAACAGCATCATCGAGGCAGGGTTCAAACTGAACCCCAAAATCTTCCATATCGGACGGCATCAAGGTTGGCGGCCCGGAAACAATTACTTCAGCACCCATCTTCTTCAGTCCCCAAATATTGGAACGAGCTACCCGGCTGTGGCGAACATCACCCACTATCGTAACCTTTAACTTTTCCAGGCGGCCCTTTTTATCTAATATTGTAAACATATCGAGCAGGCCCTGGGTAGGATGTTCATGCATACCATCCCCGGCATTGATCACATTGGCTTCTAAGTTCTGGGCAATGTACGATGCAGAACCCGATACCGGGTGACGCATAATAACACATTCTATGCCCATTACCTCGATATTACGGACTGTATCTTTCAGGGTTTCTCCCTTGACCAGGCTTGAAGAGGTGCCGGCAACGCTAACTGAATCTGCACTCATATACTTTTGGGCCAGTTCAAAGCTGGCCTTGGTCCTGGTGCTCGGTTCATAAAAAAGATTTAAAACAGAACGCCCGCGCAGGGTCGGCACTTTTTTTATTTTGCGCTGCATGATTTCCCGCATCGAACGGGCAGTATCCAGGATCAGGGTAATCTCTTCGGCAGACATCTCCTCCAGTCCGAGAATGTCTTTGCGCCTTAAAGTTTGCAACTGTTAAACGCCTCCTTGCATGATTAATGATCAGGCTTTTTTATGATCGAGGATAACCACCTGGTCTTCCCCGTCAATTTCAACAAGTCTAACTTCAACCTGCTCGCTGCGGGATGTAGGAACATTTTTCCCGACATAATCAGCCCGTATCGGCAGCTCACGGTGCCCGCGGTCAACAAGTACAGCCAGCTGGATAGTTGCCGGCCGTCCCAGGTCAATCAGGGCATCCATAGCGGAACGGATGGTGCGTCCGGTGTAGAGAACGTCATCTACGACAACTAAATGCTTCTTACTAATGTCAAAGGGAACATCGGTGGTATGCACTTCAGGCTGGTCATGTCTTTCAGATAAATCATCACGGTAAAGGGTAATATCGAGGATTGCCAGGGGTATTTCGGGGCCTTCTATTTCTTTCAGGTAAGCCTGCAAGCGGCCGGCCAGGGGAACCCCCCTGCTGCGAATGCCGACCAGGGCCACATTATCAATGCCCTTGTTGCGTTCAATTATTTCATGGGCTATGCGGCGCAGGGCTTGCCTGATGGCCTTCTCGTCCATCACAGTTGCCTTGGGGTTAAGAGCCATTTCTTCACCTCCTCCCACGACCTGTTCAGCGGCAGCAGGCGGAAGGGTGCGGAGCATAAAAAACACCGCCGTTTTGGGAGCGGGCGGTGTACAGATTTATCTCTTCTGTCGCCCCCTTGCCAGCCTCACAGGACTATCTTTAAAGGGTGTCTTACTGCAATTAGCTTAACATCAAATAGATATGATGTCAACAAGTAAAATATATTGTTTAAAGCTGGAACTTATCTTGCCGGCAGCAGTATCTCCATATCTAGCTAGCCGGTCAAAACCGCTTTTCCCCATTTCCGGAAATATTTCAGTGGCATTCATTCCTACTGTTTTGTCACTATGCAGGCCGTTCATCTTTTCAAAAGCTGCCTTTACATCTAAATAGATATAATCGACGGGCTCTCCCTGTTCATCCCTTATAAGCTGGTAACAAGCATACCCGACTGGCATATCTTCAATTACGCTGCGCTTTATCTTTGGATCAGGTTTCATGTCATTCTACTCCCATAGTATTTGACCTGCCTGTAAAGCTATGATATCATTTTTGAAATAATCGGGAAAAAATGGAGAAAGCTAATGTCAAAACTGAAGCTGGTAGAATTAACGGATCAGGGCAAAAAGACCAAATTTAAAGTAGGCAACATCACGCTGGGAGAAAATTTTGTGGTGATTGCCGGCCCCTGTGGTGTAGAAAGTGAAAAGCAAACCCTGGAATCTGCCAAGGCGGTAAAATCCGGCGGGGGAATGATGTTCAGAGGCGGAGCTTTTAAGCCGCGTACTTCGCCATATGATTTTCAGGGACTTGGCCTGGAAGGTTTGCGCATACTGGAAAAGGCAAAGCATAATACCGGGCTGCCCATTGTAACGGAAGTAATTGACCCCCGTGATGTGTCATGGGTCTGTGAATTTGCCGATATTCTGCAAATTGGTGCCCGCAACATGCAAAACTACTCCCTGCTCAAGGAAGTCGGTAAGGCCGATAAGCCGGTGCTTTTGAAGAGGGGAATGTATTCGACCCTGAAAGAATGGCTTAACTGTGCTGAATACATTTTGGCGGAAGGCAATCCTCATGTTGTGCTCTGTGAACGGGGTATCAGAACATTTGAAACATATACCAGGAACACCCTGGACTTGAGCATGATCCCTGCTGTAAAAGAACTAACCCATCTGCCGATAGTTATTGATCCCTCCCACGGCACAGGCAAACTCAGCCTGATTGAAAAAATGAGCCTGGCGGCTGTTGCCGCCGGGGCAGACGGCTTACTGCTTGAAGTACATGTTAACCCCTGCGAAGCCAAAAGCGATGCGGAGCAGCAGTTAAATCCAAAACAGTTTGCTACCCTGATGAAGAAACTATTAAAACTTAACCAGTTTATGCAGGATAAAGATTTCAAATCATTAATAACGGGTGGGGATATGTAATGAAGTTAAATGATATCAGGCAAAACATCGATCTAATCGACTCAAAATTATTAAAGCTCATAAACGATCGGATGGAGCAGGGCCTGCTGGCCAAAAAGTTTAAAGAAAAAATTGAAGACCCGCAGCGAGAAAAAGAAATCCTGGAAACAGTCAAAAACAACGCTAACACCCTGGTTGAAAGCAAGTTCAGTGAAGAACTCTATAAAACGATACTGGGCTTCTGTAAGGAACTGCAGGCAAAAGATTTAATTATTACCGGTTTCCAGGGTGAACACGGCGCTTACAGTGAAGAAGCAGTAAGATGCTATAACAAGGAATTCGTTACCATCCCCTGCACCACTTTTAACGAAGTTTTTGATGGAGTTAATACTGGCATATATGACTATGGAATTGTGCCGGTAGAAAACACCCTGGGCGGTATGGTCGGCCCGGTCAATGAGCTGCTAATAAATACAGAGCTTAATATTGTTGGGGCAATTGATATGCCCATCCACCATTGCCTGTTGATGGTTCCGGGAACAGACCATCGTGACATCAGGGAGGTCTATTCCCATTCCCAGGCCCTGGCCCAGTGCAGAAGGTTTCTTTCCCGCAACAAACTAGCCCCTGTTCCCTATTTTGACACAGCAGGCGCGGCAAATATGCTCGCCGAGAAACAGCCCAGGGGAGCAGCCTGCATAGCGGGCAAGCTGGCTGCCGAACTATATAACCTGGAAACCTTGAAAGAAAATATTGAGGATTTAAACAGCAATCGGACCAGGTTTTTGCTTCTTTCCAAGCATGAGCCTGAAGAAGAAGGAAGCAAGTGCACCATTACTTTTTCAACTGAACATAAGGCCGGAACACTATTCAATGTCCTGGAACTATTTGCCAGCAATGGCATAAACCTGACCCGAATTGAATCCATCCCCAATGAACCGGGCGATTACTCATTTTTCCTTGATTTTGACGGATCGGTTAAAGACGATATTGTAATTAAAACCCTTGAAAAAGCCGAACAGCAAACTTCAGGCTTCAAGGTCCTGGGTTGCTATAATGAAAAAATAATTGAAGGATAAAAGAAATGTGTCAGGGGTACGTGGGCCCAAATAACCGTTTAGGAGACAACACCCCAAGTACACATTTAACCTTCAGGTTCAAGATCCGGTTCTGAATCTTGATCTGGTTCGGGTTCGGGTTCAGGTTCAGGTTCAGGTTCAGGTTCGGGTTCAGGTTCTGGCTCTGGTTCAGGTTCTGGCTCTGACTCTGGTTCAGGTTCTGGTTCGGGTTCGGGTTCAGGTTCTGGCTCCGATTCAGGTGCAATCGGTCCAGGCAGGCTTAAGTGTTCTCTTTCTTCAACCTTTATTCCAAAAGCAGTTTTAATTATTTCAACCCGTTCACTTTCATTAATTACCAGGTACCATATATTTTGCCCGTCCCGGGCTGAAAGCTGCCCCTGACCGCTGAATATAAATGTTTTTATTTCCGACGGGTTTATGCGCAGACCCATTACACCCAGCAAACCCAGGTTGGGCAGATTGATGTCAGTTTCAACATTTCTGATGATAGCACTGATTAAGCCCGGAGCTTTAATGACCCCCGATGGGCCCCTGAGCTGATCAAAAAGGGCAATCAAGGCCTGCTGCTGACGACCTGACCTGCCCAAATCACCACCCAGTGCACCAGCCCTGTTGCGAACATACTGCATGAATTTCTTGCCATCCAGAAGCTGGTAGCCTTCCTCAACCAGGATCCTGCCCTGACCGAAATCACCACGGATATCGGCTTCAACCTCGTAATAGATGCCGCCCACACTGTCGATAATTCCGGCAGCACCATCCATACCGATGCTCAGGTAGCCGTGTATGGGTATACCGCCCAAAAAGTTACGGACAGTAAGCAATGTTGTTTTCAAACCGCCTTGATGAGGATCTTCCCCTTCAGCTGTCCGGTAATAACCGTACATATAGGAATGGTTTATTTTATCGTAAGTATCGGTTCCGTATATCCGCACATAACTATCACGGGGAATATTGACCAACCTGGCGCTGCCTTCGCGAAGATCCAGGGCGGCAATCATAATTGTATCCGGACGATAAAGGACATTATCCTGGCCGGGAACCCGGGAGCCGTCAAATCCAAACAGAACAATATTTATCGTATCACCGTCAGCAGGGCCCTCCATTGGTTCTTCACTTACCTCTTTACTGACTTCACCCAGGGGAGTCATAAAAAACAAAGCCGGGGCAAAAACTAACAATGCTGCAATCAAGAGCAGCAGGATAACTACCACTATATAAAATTTAAACCTTAAAGAACTTTTTTTCTCTTTTCTTCTTTCAGCTCTGCTCATCTAAGCTAAAACTCCTCCAAGATACTGTTAATAATTGCAGCAGGTCGGTGCATCGGGCATTATACAAAACATCAATTAAACTTGCACATTTCAATCTGTCAGGGAAAATGTCCCGCAGGTTGATTTAAAATCGTCCTTAAGCATACCTTTAATATAAGCTGATTTTATTTATAGGGAGAAAACGTAAAAACACCCGGCCCTGGATGTTAGTGACAGGGATAGGGCCAATTTGGCGGCTGTCGCTGCTGCGGTTACGGTTATCTCCCATCACGTAGACATATCCTTCCGGCACAATAACCGGGGCAAATCCTTTGTTCATCTCACCGCTGATGTAATCTTCCTCCAGGGCTTCACCGTTTCGGTATACCCGGCCATCATTATACTCTACCCTGTCCCCGGGCAGGCCGACTACCCTCTTTACCCAGAGGTATTCATTTACCTCCCTGCGCAGAATAGAAATAACCGGACTATCTTTAAAACGGTCAATAAAGGTCCGCTGGCGATCGATCCTGCTGTCAATAATTATAATGTCACCATAATCGGGCGTGGCATTAAATAATATGTAAGGGGTAAGAAACACCAGGACCCTGTTTCCCTGCGAATCAAAAGTAGGCTGCATCGATACATCATTGATATCGTAAGTCTGAATTACCAGGACACTGATAATTATTGTTGCCGCAATAACCAGGATGATCTGTTTTAACCAGGATAAAGCTATTGCTGCAGTTTTATTGTTACCCATTGCCAGATTTAACCTCCACCTGTTAATATCTTCTTACTGTCCATTTGCCTGCCCTAGATTATAACACCGAACAGAGATGATTGTTAGAGGGTGAAAATGCAGGCACTTTTATTATAAAAGGCGCTTACTTGTGGTAAAATATACTAGTGACAAATGGCACCTGTTGTCACTGGAATTTTTGGTTGTAACAATACCGTCGACAACGAGGAGGACCACATGCAAAAACTATTTTACCCCGAATCCATAGTCATTATTGGCCTATCATCCAAACCAAGCAACATTCCACGCCTGACCCTGGAAAACTTGCTGCGCTGGGGTTACCGGGGCAGGATCTTCGGAGTTAATGAACGCAGTGACGATGTTCACGTGGACGGAATCAGGATGTATAAACATATTGAAGATTTGCCTGAGGTGCCTGACCTGGCCTACTGTATGGTTCCGGCCCAGCTAATACCAGGCATGATGGATCGCTGTGGCAAGTTTGGAATCCGAAGAATGGCCATACCCTCGGGCGGCTTCTCAGAATACAGCGACGAAGGACGGGCCCTGGCCGACCAGCTGCTTTCCACGGCCCGCAAGTACGGGATTCGCTTTGTCGGCCCCAACAGCGTTACCGTGGCCAATACGGACAACGGTCTTTGCCTGCCCTTTGTGGCCCTGCATAAGGCGCCAAAAGGGGAGCTGTCAATTATCTCCCAGAGCGGCGGCGTTGCCCTGACCATGCTGAACTATCTCTTTGATGAAAAAATCGGCCTGGCCAAGTTCGCCAGCATCGGTAATAAGCTCGACCTGGACGAAGTGGATTTTCTTGAGTACTATGGAACCGATCCTCACACAAAAATTATCTGCCTCTACCTCGAAAGCCTGAACCGGGGCAAAAAATTTGTGGAAGCGGCAAAAAATATCAACAAGCCGATCGTGGTTTACAAGGCCAATACCACCGACGCCGGAAAGACAGCGGCCATGAGCCATACCGCAGCCCTGAGCAGTGACGAAGACGTAATTAACTCAGCTTTTGAAGATGCCGGCATCATCCGTATTAATAATTTTCTCGATTTCATTGAGGTTGCCAAGGCTTTCCAGCTGCCCCCGATGAGAGGGCGCAGGATCATGGTTATGAGTCCCGCCGGCGGCTTTGCCGTTCTCGGTGCCGACCTCTGCGAAAAAGTCGGCTTTGAATTTGCCGATATGGGTCATGAATTCTATGACAGCCTGAAACAGTTCAGCAACGCCGGGGTAATTAACTTTTCCAATCCTCTGGATATGGGTGATATCTACGATCCGCAGTTAACCGCCCATGTTCTTTATTCCGTGATGCATTCTGACCAGGTTGACGGTTCAATATATATCAGCCAGCGCCCCCAGATGCCCCCGGGGGATAACATCTTTCAAAAAATGTTCCTGACTGACCTTTCCATGGAGGCCTGGGGTTCAATTCTCTCCGCCGGAAAACCCCTTGGAATTTGTCTTTTTGGCCCAACTCGGATGATCCAACAAACCAAGCGTTACGTGGAATTTCCAGTTTTCAACAGTCCGGAAGAGATGGTCACAGCCCTTGCTACGCAGATGCAGTACTACGAAAAGAGAAGGCAGCTGCAGAAACAAGGAGAAATACTTCCTCCGGAAAACGTAAATAGCACCGCCGCCAGGAACTGGATGCAGGACAAACAGGGAGATTATGGAGAAGAAGCGCTGGAACTGCTCAGCGCCTACGGGATTCAAACAATCCCCTCCCGAACCACTGCCAATGGAAAAGAGGCAGTCGCTGCCGCAGAAGAACTCGGTTACCCTGTAGTTATGAAAGTTATTTCTCCCGATGCGCTGCATAAATCAGATGTGGGGGGAGTCCTGCTTAACCTGGAAACTAAAGAGCAGGTCAGGGAAGGTTTTAAAACTATCCACCACAACCTGCTCCAATATAACAGTGATGCTCTGTTCTGCGGGGTCCGCGTGCAAAAAATGGCACCCGACGGTCTGGATATGTTTGTCGGGGGAAGCCAGGATCCTTCCTTCGGCCCGATCGTATATTTCGGCCTGGGCGGAATCTTCATTGAAACTTTTAAAGATATTGCCAACCTGACCTGCCCGGTCCGTCCGGAAAGGGTTACCAGGTGCCTGCAGCAGCTAAAAGTTTACCATCTGCTTGAAGGCACCCGCGGCCAGGCCCGCAGCGATATCGGCACATTAGTTGACCTGGTAGTAAGGACTTCTCACCTGCTGGCCGATTACCCGGGCATCAGCGAGCTCGACATTAACCCTGTCCGGGTCTTCCCTGAAGGCAGGGGTGCCATAGCCCTCGATACCCGGCTTCGCCTTAAAATATAGGTCCGGTCAATAGTACTGTTAAACTT
>JBNJHL010000058.1:0-12908 GCA_051748445.1 Bacillota bacterium | reverse complement strand
CTTCAATTTCCAGGAGTGGCTTTAACCCGAGACTTTCCGCAACAAGCTTGGAATTCTGTCCCATCAAACCGACCGAAACCTTCTCTGCATTTCGGTCAATCAGCAGTTGATCTATGCACTGCTTGGCCGCTTCGACAGGTTTTCCTGAAATTGCTATTTTAACGGTTCTAATATTTTTGTCGTCTACGAGTACACCTTTAGCCGAAAATATTCCGATATCAAGGCCCAGTTTCAAGTCAGGTGCTTTAAGGTGATCAGCTGTGATCATAATTATGTTTCACACCCTTAAAATTACATAATTAATGCCATGACTGCTTTTTGAACGTGGAGGCGGTTTTCAGCCTGATCAAAAACGATTGAATGCATTCCGTCAATAACATCATCGGTTATTTCTTCTCCCCTGTGGGCGGGCAAACAATGCATGACCAGGACATCGTCTTTAGCCTTCTCAAGCAAACCCCGGTTTAGCTGGTAATCAGAAAAGCTTTTTAAGCGCTTGTCGTGTTCTTCTTCCTGGCCCATGCTGGCCCAGACATCAGTATAAATTATATCAGAATTTTTAACAGCTTCAGCAGGATCAGCCTGTATTGTAATGTTAGCCCCGGTTTTAGTTGCATCAAGCCTGGAAATGCGAGTTACTTCCGGATCCGGCTCAAAGCCTGAAGGAGAACAAATAACTATGTCCATGCCGACTTTGGCCCCACCAAACATAAGGGAATGGGCCATGTTATTGCCGTCTCCAATATAAGTTAATCTTAAACCGTTTAGTTTTTGTTTTTTTTCTTTGATCGAAAAGAGATCGGAGAGGACCTGGCAGGGATGCAAAAGGTCAGTTAATCCATTGATGACAGGGACCGAGCTGTATTCTGCCAGGTCTACAACATCCTGGTGTGAAAAGGTGCGGATCATTATTCCATCCAGGTAGCGGCTTAAGTTTCTGGCTGTATCGGCAATGGTTTCGCCACGATTTAACTGCAAATCATTAGCGCTCAAAAAAAGGGCGTGCCCACCAAGCTGAAACATACCCACTTCAAATGAGACCCTGGTCCTGGTAGATGATTTTTGAAAAATCATGCCCAGGGTTTTACCTTTCAATGGGTGATAAATCTCACCCAGCTTATGTTTCATTTTGAGGATATGAGCAGTATCGAGGATCTGTTCAACCTCTTCCCTGTTCAGATCATGAATCGATAGGATATCAATACCTTTCATTTTAACCGCCATTTAACAGGCCCTCCCATAATATTAATCTCGTGCAACTGCACAGGCAATTCCCTGGCCGCCTCCAATGCAGAGTGTAGCCAGGCCGCGTTTGGCATCTCGCTTCTGCATTTCATATAGCAGGGTAACAAATATCCTGGCACCACTGGCTCCGATTGGGTGACCTAAAGCGATAGCCCCACCGTTAACATTGGTCTTTTCAGGATCAAACTCCAGCTCTTTCATTACGGAGAGCGCCTGGGCAGCAAAAGCTTCATTGGCCTCAATTAAGTCCAGGTCTGCTGCCTTCCACTCTGCCTTTTCCAGGGCTTTGCGGGTGGCAGGAATCGGACCGGTTCCCATCAAAGCAGGATCGACACCTGCCGAAGCGTAACTCTTGATTGCCACCAGTGGTTTTAAACCAAGTTGTTCAGCTTTTTCGCGGCTCATCACAACAACTGCTGCGGCACTATCATTAATACCGGAAGCATTGCCGGCGGTTACAGTGCCGTCTTTTTTAAACGCTGGTTTTAATTTGGAAAGCTTATCAAGATCTGTCATGCGCGGATGCTCATCTGTTTCAAAGCTAATCGGATCCTTTTTGCGTTGAGGGACTGATACCGGTACTATTTCGTCTTTAAATCGTCCGCTTTCTATGGCAGCGTGAGCTCTTTCCTGGCTGGTCAGAGCAAACTGGTCCTGCATTTCACGTGTAATACCGTATTTTTCAGCAATATTTTCAGCTGTTACGCCCATGTGATAATCATTAAAAGCACACCAGAGACCATCTTTAATCATCACATCGGTCATAGCACCGTCTCCCATGCGCATACCCCAGCGGGCTCCGTTTACAGCATAGGGGGCAGCACTCATATTCTCAGTCCCCCCGGCTACAATTATATCTGCTTCTCCTGCTGCAATAGCTGCCGCTGCAGAGTTAATAGTTTTAAGGCCCGAGCCGCAAACCTTATTAACAGTTGTGCAGGGAACTTCTACCGGAAGCCCAGCATTTATAGCAGCCTGACGTGCGACGTTCTGGCCAAGCGCGGTTTGTAAAACACAGCCGAGTAGAACTTCTTCAACTTGTTCCGGTTTTATACCAGCTTTTTCAATGGCAGCCTTCACAACTATACTGCCAAGTTCTACTGCACTAATATTTTTAAGGGTTCCTCCAAAAGTACCTACCGCTGTTCTGACAGCACTTACAATTACAGCTTCTTTCATCAGATAACCTCCGTTATGATTCTATAATTAAACTACTTATGATTCAAGTGCTTCAAAGTTAAATCTTGTTATGTTCTACCAATAATATATTTATAGGGATCTACTTCTTCCCGCAAGCATTTTAATTCTTCAGCGCTTGGTGGTTCACTAACCGTTAAATCATCTGCCCAGAGCAGCTCAAAGCCGGTATTGTCAATGATAGTCTGTTTTTCAATGCCGGGATGAGTGTTTTCTACCTTCATACGCTTGGTTTCTTGATCAAAACCAATTACGCAAAGATTAGTAATTACCTTGTAAGGCCCACTGCCCTCAGGCAAACCGGCTTTTTCCCTCGCACCTGGACCGTCCAGGTAACCTGGTGAAGTGACAAAATCAATTTTTTTTGTAAACCGCTGTGGGTCCTGGGGAGTAATCATCATGGTTTTCCAGCAAAGTGAGGCCAGATCATTGGCTCCGCCACTACCGGGAAAGCGAACTTTCGGTTTTTCAAAGTTATCTCCAATCATGGTAGAATTAATATTGCCGTACTGGTCAATTTGAGCTCCACCAAGGAAGGTGTAATCAACTAAGCCACGCTGGCAGGTTTCCATCACTTCAGGCATGCTGGTTGCTGCTAATCCTCGGTAGAAAGTGCGTGAGTCTCCTACTGAAATTGGCATCGACGGCAGCATTGGTCCGATACCTCCTGCCTCAAACATAATCATTAAACGCGGTGAGTACATCTTCTGAGCCAGCATAGCTGCCGCACATGGGGCACCGGTGCCCACAACAACAATACTGTTATCTTCAAGATACCTGGAAGCCAGGCAAATCATCAGTTCCATATCATTATATTCCATCATATTTCCCTCCCTTTGAGAAAATATATTTACTTTTCAATCAGGTTTTCCTGGATACGTAATTCCTGGAGGCGGCTCATTCCGCCGATTGTGTCCAGGTATTCATTGAAATTTTTAACACCATATATGTGACGCTGCAGGAATTCTTTTAATTCATCCGGATCCTTTTCGGCTTTAAGCCATGCCCTTAAATGTTCTTCATCGCTGAAATATTCGTAAGCCATGTTGCCGGGATAACCGCCAAATGGCACTTCGATTACTGCGTCTACCAGGTAATAAGGAATAACTGTCCTGGAAGGTTCCCGCCGGATGTATTCATTGGGAACTAAACGCTCAGTGGTAATAATCAATCGTTTAGCTGCCCGGGCCAGGTCCTGATCGGCAATCATAATGCCGTCAATCTGGCAGTTTCCGTAAACATCTGCCCTGTGAACATGTATAATGCCCACATCCGGGTAAAGTGCCGGAACAGCTAAGTATTTTGCGCCTGTGAAAGGACATTCCATCTCCACTGCATTACTGTACTTTTCAGTATCGGTGCCAAGCATGCAGCGAACCGGCAAAAAGGATACTCCCATTGCTGCGGCTTTATATCTCCAGGTCAGGGAAGCGTTGGTATGTTCGCACAACTCTACTGTACCGCTTTCAACTGCCTTACGGGATATTTTAGATAATCCCCTGGCTTCTAAGCCGACTATATAAGCTGTATCACAGCGGTTAATGCAATTGCCCGCTGTCAGGATTTGAAAATCGTGTGTAGCAGTATGCCCCGCCAAACCAAGGTCCTTTTTGCCCTGTCGTAACATTTCATGCAGAACTGCAACCGGCGTTCTATTAGCGCCAAAGCCACCAATACCGATATAATCGCCGTCATGAATCATTTCCCTTACAACCTTTTCAATAGTTGTCGTTTTTTCTACCATTTTTCGTGGTTTAATGTCGCGGAAATACTCCCGCGCCTTGTCGGCATCAGGATCGGTATAGATCTTTCCTGAACCTGCCGGTTTGTAGGTAACAGTTCTTGCTTCCTTATACTTGTTGAAGTTTTCCAACCTAACCACCTCCAATAAAATTATAATTCGCTTATTATTGTCTCTTCCCTTTAAATTGATAAAAAAACAGGCTTTGATAGCCTGCGGAAGGTTATTTAGTATTGATTTTTGACATGATTGAACCGGCATGTTCTAAAGCAGAGCCATGTTCCTCCGCCCCATCCAAATTCATGATTTGATCGAGTTTATCGACTGCCATTTCAATTGAAATATCCTGGCCAGGATCAAAAACAACACCAGGTGCTTCTACAATGGCAACACGGCTAAAATATCCACCGCCCGCACTAATTATAATTCCGCTTTGATCGCACTGATTGGAACTAAGCCAGGCTACAGCCGGAGCGACATATTCCGGTTTTACATTGCCTATCACCTCTTCGGGTAAAACTGTAAATGTTAGCCTGGTCCCAGCAGTAGGTACTATGGTATTAGCTTTTATATTATAGCGCGCCCCTTCCTGGGCCAGGCAGTTCATCATTCCGACAATCCCCATTTTGGCAGCACCGTAATTGACCTGACCGAAATTGCCGTAAAGACCGGCTGCTGAAGCCGTGGATACGATTCTTCCGTAACCCTGTTCTTTCATGTGGGCAAAAGCAGCTTTGGTGCAGTAAAAAGTACCGTCCAAATGGACCGACATAACTTTACGGTAATCTTCCAGTTGCATTTTAAGAAAACTTTTGTCACGCAAAATACCGGCATTGTTGATTAAAATATCAATTCTGCCGAAACTATCGATAGCAGCATTGATTATTTTATTGGCACTTTCCCACTCTGCCACACTGTCGTAATTGGCCACAGCCTCGCCGCCATTTGCCGTAATATCATCGACTACCTGCTGGGCGGGAGTAGTATCGGCACCTTCTCCGTCAAGGCTTCCTCCCAGGTCATTGACCACTACCTTTGATCCTCTTTCTGCAAGCAGTAAAGCGTAGGCTTTTCCCAAACCACCACCGCCACCGGTTATTACCGCTACCTGACCGTCAAACCGCACCTGTTCCAAGCAGATCCAACCTCCTTTAACTATTTCTACTGTCTATAGTTTATGCCATAAAACAACTATTTTCAATTTGATTAACATTTACGGGATGTATAAAATAAGCCCGGTGGATTTATACCACCGGGCATTATTACTGGTGCGAGCGAGAGGATTTGAACCTCCACACCCTTTCGGGCACTAGGTCCTGAACCTAGCGCGTCTGCCGTTCCGCCACGCTCGCATTTATCAACTTACCTTAAACATTATAAACGTTCAAAGGTAAGTGATCAATAGTGTTTTATGTTTTATTCTTCATCTTCCGATTCATTTTCCTCTTTTACTGAACTTTCTATTGTTTTACGGGCCAGCTCTGTCGGATCGGGCAGCAGCTGCCTTAGCTCGATAGGCAGCGGGAAAGCAATCATGTTGCCCTGCTGGCTGGCAATTTCCGGAAGAGTCCTCAGCAAACGGACAAAGAAACTGCCTTCCTGGGCGTTAAGAGTTTTAGCTGCTTCTGCAATCCGGCCTGCCGCCTGTTTCTCACCTTCAGCCTGGACAATGACCGCTCTTCTCTCCCTTTCCGCGGTAGCCTGCCTGGAAATAGCTTTCTGCAGAGCTTCAGGAATTACAACGTCCTTAATTTCAACAGCTGTTACCTTAATACCCCAAACATCAGTGGCTTCGTCGAGAATGCCCTGGATCTGCTGGTTAAGCTTGTCACGTTCTGATAACAGTTCATCCAATTCAGCCTGGCCGGCCACACTGCGCAGGGTAGTCTGTGCCAGCTGGGCGGTAGCCATGCGATAATCTTCAACATTGTTGACGGCATTGTTGGGATCTACGACCCTGTAGTAGACAACAGCATTAACACTTGTAGTAACATTGTCACGGGTGATAACTTCCTGGCTGGGCACATCAAGGGTAATAATCCGCAGAGAAATTCTGAAAAAGCGGTCAACTATAGGAATGATGAAAATCAACCCTGGTCCTTTCTCGCCAATTAAACGGCCAAGCCTGAATACAACCAGCCTCTGGAATTCGGGCACAATTTTTATGGCCGATGTCAAAAATAGAATTAAAATGATTATTAGTGGAAAATATAAACCACCTTCGGCTAACAACTCTAACATAATTTAACCTCCTATCTCATTTTTGTGTCATCATGCTTCCAATTTCTGCTGATTTCTTCTTAAGAAAAATATGCGGTTAAGTTAATCTTTTTCTTTACCATCTGTTTTTTTACTGTCTTCTTGCAGCGGCTTTACCCAGAGCGTAAGGGTTTCTGCTTTAACCACTTCTACTTCTGTCCCTTCAGTTATAGCTGAACCGTCTTCACTTTGTGCCCTCCACAACTCCCCCCGGGATTTGATCATACCAACGGGATCAATTTTAGCAGTAACCACACCTTTTTCCGGCGGATTAAAGTAAGAACTGCCGGTGGTATAAGTTTTTCTACTGTGAATTATTCGCTGGGCAACGAATATTATAATGACGACCAGCCCAAGAACAGTACCGACAACTGTGACAAGGAAAGTTCCATACCAATCTCTTGCCATTAAAGGTTCAGTAGGCAGTAATACTGCCCCCGCAACCAGAGAAGCAGAACCTCCTATCCCTAAAACACCAAATCCTGATGATAATATTTCAGCGGCAATCAAACCTATTCCAAGCAGCAGCAGAACCACCCCCGTAGTGTTGGTATCAAACAGGCCTATACCGTAAATACCGAGCACTAATAAAATTACACCACCAACTTCGGGGACAATAGTTCCTGGCGCGCTCAGGCCAAAATAGATACCGAGCACACCGAGCATCAAAATCATAAATGATATTTGCGGGTCACTTACCCAGTTCTGCAGCCTTTCCCTGATTGTCATATCATCACGGTTCAATGGAGCATTTTCTGTTTTAAGGTTGTATGTTTGGCCCTGCTTCACCACCGTCGTACCATCAATAGTATTTAAAAATTCTTCAGTATTGGCGGCCAGGTATTCGATAACACCTTCATCCAGGGCTTCCCGTGCATCAAGAGTTAGGTTTTCAGTTACAAATTTCTCGGCAATATCTTCAGGCCTTCCTTTTTCGCGTGCAACGCTGCGCAGGTGAGAGGCATAAAAGGTTATAGTTTTTTCATCCGCTTCAGAGGTGCCTTCAGGAGATATGGCTACTGGCATAGCAGCTCCTACCGTTGTTCCTGGAGCCATGGCTGCTATGTCAGAAGCTACAATTATAAATGCACCGGCTGAAGCAGCAATTGCGCCTGAAGGTGCAACCAGTACTGCCACCGGTATCGGTGCATTTAAGAAAAGCTCATTTATTTCAAGAGTTGCATCTACAAGGCCACCCGGTGTATTCATAACCAGAAGAAATAGTTGTGAATCTGAATCTAGAGCTTTCTGCATCTGGCGTTGCAAATAGTTATTTTGCCCTGCAGTTATAGCCCCATCCAGAGCAACTACATGAACCGGTTTTTGCTCTTCTTGTGCGTTAACCGGATTGACCAGAAAAAGAATAATCACTGACAATATTATTGAGGTTATAATATATTTTAAGCTAGTTTTTTTATTCATGGCAATATTTTGTCCTTTACTCAGATTTAGGTCCTCTTTCTATATGTTAATTATATAATATTTCTTGGTATAATTAAAGGGCATTGACCGCTAAAAGGCAATTGATTATAATATGACTAACTTAGTTATATATAAATGAGGTTTTTAGATGATCACAAAAAAAGCAGAATACGCTATAATTATTTTGACAGAACTGGCTTCACATCCTAAGGGAAGTGTGGTTACCAGTAAAGCTATCGCAGAAAAACGTGGCATTCCAGCTAATCTTGTAGTTCAACTCTTATCTGTTACCCGGAATGCCGGCTGGACTGTTGGTGCCAGGGGCCCTTCAGGAGGTATTAAGTTAAACGTAGATCCGTCCGAGATTAATATGCGCCAGGTTATTGAGGCTGTTGATGGACCAATTGGGATAACCCGCTGTTTGTTCAGTGATAAACCCTGCCAGGATAAAACTCACTGTTCCCTGCGCGGAATATGGTCGGAAGCTCAGCAAAAAATGCTCTCAGTTCTTGAAAATGTAACGATTAGAGACCTGGCTGAAGCTTCCAAAAACGACTGCTAATAAAGCTTCCCAAAATGCTGTGTTTTGAAAAGTTTATTTTTTTATGCTTCCATCTACCCCGACAATGATTTCTTCGAGAAGTGTATCCACCCCGGCTTCCTGCAGTGCTGATTTGAGCAGTTTTGACAGGCCGAAACAGCAGCCAACTTCCATATGAACCAGGGTTATAGTATTCAAATCATTTTGCTTGAAGATTTCAACCAGCTTTTTATGATAAGTTTCTACATCATCAAGCTTAGGGCAGCCAATCAGTAAAGAACGACCGGATAGAAAAGTCCTGTGAAAATCTGCATGTGCGAAGGGCACGCAATCAGCAGCAATTAACAGGTCCGCATTTTTTAAAAATCTGGCCTGGGCATTAACCAGGTGAAGCTGAACCGGCCAGTGACTTAGCTCTGCTTCAGGCCTGCCGGCATCAGGTGCAGTTACTTCTACTGCTTTGTTTTTGTGAGGTTCATTATCCTCCATCCGGAGGTTTCTTTCCAGGTTGCCACTGCAGCAGGAAACCAGGTTTTCTTCTGGTAATTCTCCACCGCTTGTTTCTTCATGTCGCTGAGAAATTTTCAAGTGTTTTTCAACTGCCTCTTCATCAAATGGTTCAGCTTCCCGCTCAATTAATGCGATCGCGCCCTGTGGACACTCGCCCAGGCAATTTCCTAAACCATCACAATAGATATCTTTGACCAAACGGGCCTTGCCGTCTACAATCTGCAACGCGCCTTCTTCGCATGAAGGAATACACAAACCGCAGCCGTCACATTTATTCTCATCAATTTTAATAATTTTGCGCACATTTTTATTCACTTTAATTAACCTCTATTCCCATTTATTGCCTGTTAAATAAAACTATGCCCGCTAACTGTTTAGGCAAGATCGACACCTGCGTGATTTCAACGCTAGCATGATCCTGCCTGTACATATGCTCGCTTCAGTTGTCTTCAGCAGACTCTACGGTTAGATATGAAGCTAGTTTCTTTACCAGCTCAAAAGCTGGTGGTTTTATTGTCTCACCGGGGTGCTCTTTGCTATAACTCTCCAGACTGCTAATAATTGACTTGACATCTTTTACTGCCACTTGTGGTAAGTTATGTTCTTTATTAATTCGATCGATAAAATCAAATTCTGTATCGATCAGGTTTTCTTTTCTTAGAAATATAATAATCAGTGAAGCAATTACAGGCAGCATATCAATTTTTTTCTCTTCACATTCTTTTTCAGCCCGATTAATCAGTTGTTTCAAACTTTCTACTTTTTCTGGATTATTGATTACTAGTTTTTCTGCTTCACCTTCAAGAATTGCCCTGATTGATTTAGATTGCATACCCTTAGCTCCCGGGCCAAGGCACTGTTCCGCATAAGCACAGTATTGAGCACAGCCCATA
This sequence comes from Bacillota bacterium, assembly GCA_051748445.1. GTDB lineage: Bacteria > Bacillota > Dethiobacteria > DTU022 > DTU022 > T3SED10-7. The sequence goes on along the minus strand of JBNJHL010000058.1, from coordinate 3,100 downwards.
TCAAAACGTGGATTAGCCATTTTTGCCTTGCAATTTGGACACCGCAATCTTATATCAGTTTTAAAAAACTCAACCGGTTCACCACATTTCGGGCAGTCCTCTTCATAAACGTCATCTGCTGTCCAATAACGCATGTCCTGACCAGGACACTTTGTACCAATCATTTCGCCACCACCTATATATAACTAACTTAGTTATATATATAATAACATACATAGCTTACATGCGCAATAAAAATAGCGGCAGGTTATTACCGCTATTTTTCAGTGCATTTGCAATTAATATGTAGATACTCGATCTATGCAAGAAAGAAAAAGCGAGCTTAAAGTACTAGCTTGGGAATGCCGGTGAAGCTAAGTGGTTATTTATAAAATTATTATTTATGTATCATACAGGCAGTCTTCTATCGGAAGCTGATACGTGTATATTTCTTCATCTTTAAAAAATAAATTCATCTCTCTTTCAGCGCTATCCAGTGAATCGGATCCGTGGACGATGTTTTTGCCCATGAATACAGCCAGATCACCACGCATTGTGCCGGGAGACGCTTTGCGGGGATCGGTTGCGCCAACCAGGGTTCTTACCATATCAACGGAATCATCGCCTTCCCAGATCATTGCCACAACAGGAGCTGAAGTAATAAATTCAATTAATCCGTCATAAAAGGGCTTTCCTTTGTGTTCTCCATAATGTTCGGCAGCAAGGTCCGGTTTGATTTGCATCATTTTCATTGCCACCAGTTTTAAGCCCTTTTGTTCGAGGCGGCTAACAACATTGCCTACCAGTCCGCGCTGTACTCCATCTGGTTTCACCATTAAAAATGTCCGTTCTCTGTTTTCCATGTTCATGCCTCCATTTTTCAATATTAATATCCTAATACACTGTTAGTAAATTATCATCATCTAAAACAGCCTTTTCATTTGCCAGTCTTTCCCTGATATCTTTTGGCAATAAAAACATTCCGGCAGAGGTTTCGCCATCAAAAAAGTACAGTTCAAGGTTTCTTTCCATGATTTTATCGTTAAATATTTCCTCGTTGGCCAGGATTTTATCATATGGTGCTGCCAGGATGAAACCCCATTCAGTATTAAAGGAAGGGATGAAAGCTTTATAAGAATGAACAAAAGGCATTTCCTGGCGTATGGTATGGTTAATCGCACTGTGCACTTCGATAAAAGGCAGAGCGCAATCGCCGGCTTGCAGGGAAACTGTACCGCCTGCAGCGAGGCGTCTTTTAATCAGAGCATAGTACTGCCTGGTGAAAAGCTTTACAGCCGGTCCTTCTTCAACAGGTTCAGGTATATCACTGATTATGACATCAAAAACCTGGTCTGTTTCTTCCAGGTATTGCCGAGCATCCATGAATAATAGCTCCAGGCGTTTATCTTCAAAACTACCCTGGTGCCAGTACTGTAAATACTCTTTACATAATTCTACTACTTCCTGATCCAGGTCAACCATAACTACATTTTCCACTGAAGGATGTTTGAAGATTTCACGCAGGGTGGCCCCTTCCCCGCCTCCGGTAAATAGTACCCGACGAGGCGATGGGCACATCAGCATTGCGGGATGGACAAGCGCCTCATGGTAAATATATTCATCATGCTCTGCGGATTGGATTTTATCGTCAAGGATTAGCAGGCGGCCAAAAAAACTGCTTTCAGCAATTTCAACATCCTGGTAAGCCGTTTTATAATTCTTGACATACCTTTCAATGCCAAACATGTGTGCTGTCGTTGGTGAAGTTTTTTCAATCAACCATTTATGTTCTTCATTAGGCACTGCACTGCCCTCCTTCCCGCACACTTAGTAGTTGGCAGCTGGTTTATGTTCAAGGTCGGTATCAAAAATGCCGCGCTTAATCTCACGTGCTGACATATTTTGTGCTGAAAAAGCTTCATTTAAATAGTCACATGAGCTCCATGGATTAACAGTTTGCCCGCAGGCAAAAACATCAGGCTTTATTTTAACAAATAGCGCTTAGAAGTCAATTAATACAGGTCAAACAAAATATTTCATGCTGGTCTTTTTCAGCTCTTTAATACTTGTTAAGATTTGATAATCATCAAGTGTATTTTCCCTGGATAATTTCTTAATAAATGATTCGCAAGCTTCCCTGCTGGTTCCATGAACCATGGTGAAAAGGTTATATGGCCACTGTGGCAAAGTAGATCTTTCGTAACAATGAGTTATTTCCGGATATGAAGCCATTTTCTTTCCAATCGACGAGACCAGTTGACCTGGCACCCGCCAGACTACCATCATGTTATGCTTATAACCAACTTTTTGGTGGCGAACAACCCCACCCAGGCGCCTTAAAATTCCCTTTTCCAGGAATAAAGATACTTTTTCTAAAAGGCTATTCTCGCTCATTTCCAGTTTTTTGGCCAGTATTTCGTATGGTCTGATTGTATCCGGCAAATCTTCCTGTAAAGCTCTAATGATTTGTTTGTCCTCTGAAGACAATTTCATCCAATCACTCTTTTCAATAGTTATAATTTACTTTATTGACCAGGGTGCAAAAGTACAAACAGGCATTATAACTTGAACTGTACTTTTATTTTAAAAGTTTTCCTTGCCGGCAGGCTAATCAGGGAACAATCACTTATTATTTCTGACAGCTTCTTTTCCAGATCACTTAAAGTTTCTTTTAATGAATTTCTTGATTCCATTATTAGTGTAAACCACAGGTTATAGTGATGATCGCGCAGGTAGTGGTGGGTTACACCCTGGTATTGATTAATCAGTTCAGCTGCTCTACCTATCATTTCTTCTGGAACCGAAACCGCACACAGAGTGCTTACATAGCCAAGTTTTTTTGAGTCAAAAACTCCACCTAAACGTCTTATAAAACCATCTCTCCGCAAACTTGAAACCCGCTTAAAAACTTCATTTTCACTAAGCCCTAATTTTTTCCCTATAACCTGGTATGGTCTCGAAACCACAGGAAAACCCTGTTGTATCTCATTTAGAATTTGTTGATCTAGTTGGTCAAGTTTATCCACCAGTTTTCACCTCACCGCCACGATACAAACACCATGGTTCAGCTGCCATATAATCTCCATTGTTATAGAATGCTGCCCTGGCCCGGCAGCCTCCG
>JBNJHL010000057.1:0-13515 GCA_051748445.1 Bacillota bacterium | reverse complement strand
ATTAAGCTGAAATAAAAGAAGAAGCTGCTGATAGTATCGAAAGGAGAGCCGGATGGAAGAGGAAAGAATTATTTCTGCAGAACGCCATTCCGAAGACGACTTCCAGCTGGAAGTTGGTTTGAGGCCGCGGACTTTAAATGAATATGTGGGCCAGGAAAAGGTCAAGGAAAAGCTTTCTATCTACATCAGGGCCGCCCTTGATCGTAACGAATCGCTGGATCACGTTTTGCTTTATGGCCCACCCGGCCTTGGTAAAACAACCCTGGCCCATATTATAGCCTATGAACTTGGTGTGAGCATCCGGGTGACGGCCGGCCCCGCTATAGAAAGGCCCGGTGATTTAGCGGCTATACTGACCAACCTGGGGAATGGCGATGTTCTCTTTATTGACGAGATCCATCGCCTGAACCGCACTGTGGAAGAAATTCTTTACCCGGCCATGGAAGATAACGCTCTTGATATAATTATCGGTAAAGGTCCCGGGGCTCGCTCCCTGCGCCTCGACTTACCACCTTTTACCCTGATTGGGGCAACAGTCAGGGCCGGACTATTAACCTCACCGTTGCGCGATCGTTTTGGGGTAGTTGATCGGATGGAGTTTTATACACCAGAAGAACTGGAGAAAATCATTACCCGGTCAGCAAATATCCTTAACGTAAAAGCTGAAAAAGAAGGCGCGGCCGTGATAGCCTGTGCATCCAGGGGCACACCACGGGTGGCCAACCGGCTTTTAAAGCGGGTCCGTGATTATGCCCAGGTAAAAGCCGACAATATTATAACCAGGACTGTTGCAGAAGAAGCACTGCAGATGCTGCAACTTGATCAAAAAGGACTGGACGAAATAGACCGCCGCCTGCTTCTGGCCTTAATTGAAAAATTCGAAGGTGGCCCCGTTGGGTTAGACACACTTGCTGCTTGCATCAGCGAAGAACCTGAAACTCTGGAAGATGTTTACGAGCCTTACCTGATGCAGCTAGGCCTGCTAAAAAGAACAGCACGCGGACGGATGGTTACAAGTGAAGTATACAGTTACCTGCAGCTCAAGCCGGGCAGCACCAGAGCGCAGCAAAAACTGTGGGATTAGCCGGGTAAATTCTACTCCGGTATCCTGAAGCCGTGGTCAATATTATTGATCAGTATTTTAGCTAAGAGAGTCGTTGTCTGCCCAACCTTATCTGCCATGATGCATTAAAGCTTACCGAAGAAAACTGAAGTTCTCTTCAGTGTGCAGTAAAAATGAAGTATGTCTGGGCAGTTACGAAAGGATTATAATATGCCTGATTTAGGTTCCTTTGGCAAACTACTACTAATCGGCGGAGCATTGATAGCAGCAGTCGGACTGCTTTTTCTCTTGTTTAGCAAACTGGGTCTTGGCAGGCTGCCGGGTGATATATTTATTCAAAGAGATAATGTAACCTTTTACTTTCCCCTTGCAACAATGATCATTATCAGTATTATCCTGACCCTTTTGTTAAACTTCTTAAGAAGATAAACAAAAAAATTCAGTACTATATATAACAAGATATAAAGCAGAAGGAAGGTTACAGATGAAATACAGTAAATTAAGCGATTATGATTACCACCTGCCCGAAGAATTAATAGCCCAAAAACCCCTGGAAAAAAGGGACCAGTCCCGGATGATGATTTTAAATAAGGATGACGGAGCAATTACCCACTCAACTTTTAACCGGTTTCCGGACCTGCTGGAAGAAGGCGACCTGCTTGTATTAAACAACACCAGGGTTATCCCTGCCCGCCTGGAAGGAAAAATTGAGGGTAAAACTGCCCCGGCTGAATTACTGCTTCTACATAAACTGGTTACGGGGCACTGGTTGGCCATGGTCAAACCGGGAAAAAAGCTTAAACCTGGCGCAAAAGTGATTTTTGAAAAGGGCGTGGAAGCGGAAATTATGGATATTGCCAGGGAAGGCTTGCGGGTGGTAAGTTTTAACTGCAAAGAACCTCTGGAAAAGATTCTGCCCGAAATAGGAAAAGTACCGCTTCCTCCTTATATAGAGAGCGAAATTGAAGATCCCGACTTATATCAAACTGTATATGCAGAAGAAGACGGTTCTGCGGCTGCTCCGACAGCAGGGTTTCATTTTACGGAAGAAATGATTAAGAACTTAAAAAATGGAGGAGTAAGGATTGCCTATATCACCCTTCACATCGGGCCTGGCACATTTCAACCGGTTAAAACAGAAAATATCCGTGACCATATCATGCACTTTGAATATTACAGCATCGAAGCAAAGGCTGTTCGTCTTCTAAATATGGCCCGTAATGAAGGTAAAAAAGTAATTCCTGTCGGAACTACAGTAACCAGAGTGCTGGAAACAGTGGCAAATGATAAAGGTAAAATTGACAGCGGCCAAAAAGGGTGGACAGGTCTTTATATCTATCCCGGCTACAAGTTCAAGGTTGTTGATGCAATGCTTACTAATTTTCATTTGCCCCAGTCAACCCTGCTGATGCTGGTTAGTGCCCTGGCCGGTTACGAAAATACTATGGCAGCTTACCGTGAAGCTGTAGCACAAGAATATCGTTTCTTTAGTTTTGGCGATTGTATGTTAATTTTGTAAAATGCTTTATATGCGTTGACAGTAAAGGCTGCTTGAGATAAGCTATAGGATGGATGAACAGGATGCCCCTGGGATTTAAAATAACTCGAAAATGCAAGCGAACTGCTGCCCGGGCCGGTGAAATGAAAACGGCTCATGCCACAGTGCAAACTCCGGCATTCATGCCGGTCGGCACTCAGGGCACTGTAAAAGCAATCACTGCTGAAGAGCTTGCTGCGATGGGAACAGATATAATATTAAGCAACTGTTATCATCTTTTCCTGCGGCCGGGGGTGGAGTTGATTGCCCGGCATGGGGGGTTGCACCGCTTTATGAACTGGACCGGCGCAATTCTTACCGATAGCGGCGGTTTCCAGGTTTTTAGTCTCGGAGGTCTGCGCAGGTTAAGTGACCGGGGAGTATCTTTTACATCACACATAGATGGTTCAACCCATTTTCTGACCCCGGAGAGGGTTATGCGTTTGCAGAATATAATCGGTTCCGATATTGCCATGATTTTGGACCAGTGCCCGCCTTATCCGGCGGCACGTGAAGAAGTTGAAGATGCGGTGCGCCGTACTACTGTGTGGGCAAAGCGAAGCAAGCAAGCTCACATTAACAATGACCAGGCTGTTTTTGCCATTATTCAGGGCGGCGTATTTGATGATTTGCGCAGGGCTTCAGCAGAAGAACTGGTTGAGCTGGACTTTGACGGTTATGCAGTAGGCGGATTGAGTGTTGGAGAACCAAAACACTTAATGTATCAAGTCCTTGATAGGACGGTTCCGCAGCTGCCGCAGGAAAAAGTGCACTACCTGATGGGGGTCGGTTCACCTGATGCCCTGCTGGAAGGAGTCAGGTACGGCATTGATATTTTTGATTGTGTTCTGCCGACCAGGATAGCAAGAAATGGCAGGGTAATGACTTCTGAAGGATACCTGCCAGTTAGAAACAGTGCTTATGGGGCGGACCTGGAACCTTTAGATAAAGCTTGTTCTTGTCCTGTTTGTAAAAATTACAGCAGGGCTTATATCAGGCATCTGATCAATACCGGTGAAATTCTGGGGATAAGGTTAACGACATACCATAACCTTTATTACCTTGACCGGTTAATGAGAGAAATCAGGGAAGCCATAAACAAGGACCGTTTTGAAGAGTACTACCGGAAAGTGAGCCCACAGCTCACAAAATTGTATGGAGGTGTAGTTTAGTGAATTTTGAAGCTCTTGGACCATTTGTACCTTTGATTTTACTGTTCGTGGTATTTTACTTTCTGCTGATTCGTCCTCAGCAGAAACAGCAGAAACAACGTAAGGAAATGCTGAGTAACCTGAAGAAAGGCGACCGGGTCGTTACCATCGGTGGTATTTACGGCATTGTTAAAGAAATCGATGATACTGCAATGCAGTTGCGTGTTGCCGATAACCTTAACCTTAAGTTTGCCCGGGCTTCTGTTGACAGGGTTATTAACGACGAAGCAGAGTAATTGGAATGCAGCCGGATTTTAACGGCGCCATAAGTAGCAAGCTAAAAAAGCACTCCTGCCATGCGCCAGTAAGGTGTACCAAGGAGTGCTCTTTTATAACCATTACCAGCAGTGCTACAGCCTAGTAATTGATTCTTATCTGCATAGGCTGCTAAAAAACTGAAAATATCAGCCAGAACAGACCTGGAAAGCCGGTGAAAGAATTAATGGACCTGTTTAGTTATGGTCTCGAAAATAAAATCAAGACTGAAGGACCCCTGGCCCTGCGTATGCGTCCGTTAACCCTTGATCAGTTTGCCGGGCAGGAGCAGATCCTCGCCGTAGGTAAACCGCTGCGTGAACTGATTAAAAAAGATAAACTGGTGTCTTTAATTTTTTACGGCCCACCGGGCACAGGTAAAACCAGCCTGGCTAAAATTATAGCCGATTCAACCCGGGCAGATTTTGTCCAGCTTAATGCGATTGCAGCAGGGGTGAAAGATGTCCGACAGGTAATTGAAAGGGCCCGGGAAAACTGGTCGCTAAACAGCAAACGGACGATCCTCTTTATTGATGAGATTCATCGTTTCAACAAGGCTCAGCAGGATGTTTTACTTTCTGCTGTTGAAGAAGGCACGGTAATATTTATTGGCGCAACTACGGAAAACCCTTTTTTTTACCTGACCGGACCACTATTATCGAGAACCAGGCTTTTTGTTTTTGAGCCACTTGCTAAAAAAGATATAATAAGGCTTTTACAAACGGCTTTAGAAGATCCAGAACGCGGCCTTGGCAAGCTCAATTTAGAGGTTATTACAGAAGCGCTGGAATTTCTGGCAGAAAAAGCAAATGGTGATGCCAGGGCAGCTTTGAATGCTCTTGAAACAGCCGTTTTAGTTGCCGGTGAAGACGGAAAAAGTATACTGGTAACGGTTGAAACTGCTGCCGAAGCCATGCAGAAAAGGCTTTTATCCTATGATCGACAGGGTGATAGCCATTATGATATGGCCTCTGCTTTAATTAAATCAATCCGTGGTTCAGATCCGGATGCTGCTCTATACTGGGTAGCCCGTATGCTTAAAGGCGGGGAAGATCCCACATTTATCGCAAGGCGGCTGGTTATCAGCGCTTCAGAAGATATCGGTAATGCTGACCCACAGGCTCTCAATATTGCCGTTAATGCAGCCCGGGCTGTTCAGATGATCGGTATGCCCGAGGGCAGAATCCCACTGGGGCAGGCTGCCGTATACCTGGCTGTTGCTCCGAAAAGCAATGCCGCTTACCTGGCTATCAACAAGGCGCTGCAGCTGGTGGAAGATGAAGAAAACCGCCCGGTTCCAAAACATCTTAAGGACAGCAGTTATAAAGGTGCAAAGAGACTGGGCCACGGCGAAGATTACCGCTATCCCCATGACTATCCAGATCATTTTGTTGAACAGAGCTACCTGCCGGACAGTATTAAAGAGATTAGCTTTTATGAACCGACAGAACAGGGCCAGGAAAAAAAGATCAGGGCTATCATGGAAACAAGAAAAAAGAAAAAGTAGGCTGATGTGACAGATATGCAAGAGCAAAATGACAGGGGGCAGTTCTACCGGGTTCCGGTAAAAACGAGGCGAATCCGATTTAACGTTCAGGGATCACGCTTTATAGCCACCCTGGCTCCTGTTGAAACTGAAGAAAATGCCCGTACAGTAATAGCTAAAGTAAGTTTAGAATTTCCCGATGCCACCCATCATGCTTATGCTTACCGCCTCGGCATTGAGCCTGCTATTATAGAGCGCTTCTCCGATGCCCGTGAACCAGTCGGAACTGCCGGACCGCCCATGCTCCAGGTTCTACAGGGAGGCAATATTTCCGATGTCGTGGTAATAGGCACACGTTATTTTGGCGGAACCAAGCTGGGCCTGGGTGGGCTGACCAGGGCTTACCGTGACTGTACCCGCAAAATACTTGAAGATGCTCGTTTGAAAACTAAAGAACCGCTTGCAACTTTCAGTTTAGAACTTTCTTACGAGGACTTCGGTGGAGTCAGCAGGCTGGTTGAGTCACTGACGGGAGCCATTCTTGATGTTAACTACACTGATAATATTGTGATGATAGTATCTGTGCCGGTCCGTGAAAAGGAACGCTTAAAAAAAGGTTTTGAATCTGCCTGCCGCGGCCGGGGAAAACTTACTGAACCTTGAGCCGGGTTTGTTGACACAGCTTCGAAAAAGCAGATATAATTGCTTTAACTTAAATTGGAGGTAAAAGGATGCATTCCAGCACTATCCGTCAATACTTTTTAGATTATTTCAGTTCAAAAGATCATCTGATTATGCCAAGCTTTTCTTTGATACCGCAGAGCGATCCTACCCTGTTACTCATTGGTGCCGGTATGGCTCCTTTAAAACCATACTTTACCGGGGACAAAAAGCCCCCCCACCCGCGGTTAGCAACTTGTCAGAAGTGTGTCCGCACTCCTGATATTGAGCGGGTTGGTCATACAGGCCGTCACGCTACTTTTTTTGAAATGCTCGGTAACTTTTCCTTCGGCGATTATTTTAAAGAAGAAGCGATCGCCTGGGCCTGGGATTTGGTTTTAAACGGTTACAGGCTGCCCGAAGATCGCCTGTGGGTAAGCATATACCATAAAGACGATGAATCTTTCAAAATCTGGAATGAAAAGATCGGTGTTCCTGCCGATCGTATTGTCAGGCTGGGCAAGGAAGATAATTTCTGGGAAATCGGGCTCGGTCCCTGCGGCCCCTGCTCAGAGATTTACTACGACCTGGGAGAAGAAGCAGGCTGTGACAACCCGAATTGTGGTGTTGGTTGTGACTGTGACCGCTATCTGGAAATATGGAACCTGGTTTTTACCCAGTTCAGCCGCGAAGCTAACGGCGACTTGCTTGAATTAAAGCAGAAAAATATTGATACCGGTGCCGGCTTGGAGCGCCTGGCCATGGCTTTGCAGGGAGTTCATTCCCTGTATGAAATAGATATGGTTAAACCGCTCTATGATCACTTTTCAACATTGGCTGCAGCCCAGAGCCGAGACCGGGAAATACCACTGCGCATTATAACTGAGCACAGCAGGGGTACAACATTTATGATTTCCGACGGGGTAATACCTTCAAATGAAGGGCGCGGATATGTTTTGCGCCGCCTGCTGCGTCGAGCCGTGCGTCACGGCAGATTGCTTGGTTTTGAAGGAAGTTTTATGACAGATGCCGCTTCATTGGTTGTTGAAACCATGGCATCCGCTTACCCGGAACTGGAAGAACGCCATGAATATATTCGCCAGATTGTTCAGCTGGAAGAAAAGAAGTTTCAGGAAACCCTGGCCCAGGGTATGGATATTTTAGATGGTTATATAGAAAAACTTAAAAGCCGGAACGATAAAGTTTTGCCGGGTGAACTGGCCTTTAAGCTCTATGACACTTATGGGTTTCCCCTTGACCTGACCAAGGAAATTATTGAAGAACAGGGTTTTGAAATAGACCGCGCTGCCTTTGACGATAATTTAAAACGTCAACAGGAGATGGCCCGTGCTGCCGGCCGTTCTGCCGGTGGAACTGATCATGCTGAAAAATATAAGGCGATAGAGAACCTGGAAACCAGGTTTACCGGTTATGATACTCTTGAACAGGATGCAGATGTGCTTTTAATTTATAAAGATGATCAAATCTGCTCTGAAGCTGTCGGAGGAGATAAAGTTGAGCTGGTTTTAAACAAAACACCTTATTATGCTGAAGCCGGTGGACAGGTTGGCGATACCGGAGTTATCGAAGCACCCGCCGGACGAGTTAAAATTGAAAACACCATTTACTCACCATGGGGGCAGATCATCCATCACGGTAGTGTCGAGGAAGGAATAATATCAATCGAGGACCGGGTGAGAGCAAAAGTTGACAGCAGCCGTCGGCGTGGTATTTGCCGCAGCCATACATCAACCCACCTTCTGCACCGGGCCCTGCGTAACAGGCTTGGCGATCATGTTAACCAGGCCGGTTCTCTGGTAGCCCCGGACAGGCTGCGCTTTGACTTCAACCATTTTTCAGCGTTAAATGAAGAAGATTTATTGGCTATTGAAGAAGAAGTCAACCGGATGGTCCTGGCCAATGTAATGGTAACGGTCAATTATAAAACGCTGGAAGAGGCCAAAGAACTTGGTGCTACAGCAATATTTGATGATAATAATGAAGAAAGTTAGTTGCGTATGATTTCGGCAGGGTACTACACCCTGGAACTATGCGGCGGGACCCATGTTTCCGCTACCGGGGAGATTGGTCTTTTTAAAATAAACTCTGAAGAGGGAATTGGTTCAGGCTTACGCCGGATCGAAGCTACCGTCGGGATGAACGCTTACCGCAAAACTGTGGAAAATGATCAGCTGCTTGACAAAATGGCCCGGCAGTTAAATACTGCTCAAAGCAGGCTGAGTCAAAAATTTGCAGAGCATGTTGCTGAATATAAGCAGCTGCAGAAAACAAACCAGGATCTTAAGCAGCGCCTCGCCGCTCTAGAGGCTAAAACCCTGCTTTCCGAAGTCAAAGATGTTGATGGTGTTAATGTTCTCAGTGCTTCAGTCACTGCTGATAGTGCAGATGCCCTGCGAATGGCCATGGACGAGGTTAAAGGCAACCTGGAATCAGTAGTGGTTGTGCTCGGCTCTGTGCACGACGGCAAGGTAATGCTGGTTGGTTCTGCCAGCAAGGACCTTATCGAACGCGGTATCCATGCCAATAAAATCATCAAAGAAGTGGCCCGCCAGGTTGGCGGAGGCGGTGGCGGTAAGCCGGAGTTAGCCCAGGCCGGCGGTAAAGACGCCAGCGCCCTGCCTGCAGCCCTGGCTTCGGTAGAAAAGCTGGTGCGTGAGCAGCTTAACAAAGCAAGCTAATTATGAATGTACCGGGAGGTGCTGACCATGCAAGATGATAACCAGGGCAATCATGAAGAAACGGTTCTGTTTCGAGTAGATGGTGAAGAAGTTGATAATAAGGCCAGGAAAGTTCTGGTCACCGTTTACCAGGCCCTGAAAGAAAAAGGCTATAACCCGCTTAACCAGCTAACCGGTTACCTGCTCTCAGGTGATCCTGCCTATATTACCAGCCATCAAAATGCGCGCAGCCTGATCAGGCAGGTTGAGCGGGATGAACTGCTTGAAGAAATGGTCGGTACTTACCTGGATCTGGCCGAACAGGATAAGCTGTAGGAGGAAGGCAAATGCAATTGCGTATACTTGGCCTGGATCCCGGTGAAAAAAGGATTGGCGTAGCGATCAGCGATCCCCTGGGCATTACCGCGCAGGGACTGGAAGTGATCAGTTTTACTGATATCGACCAGGCTCTCAATAGGATAGATCACATTTGTCTTGATTACTCAGTTCAAAAAATAGTTGTCGGCAACCCGCTTAAGATGAGCGGCAGTAAGGGCAGCGCATCTGAGCAGGCCGAGAAATTTGCAGATAGTTTAAGCAGCAAAACAGGTTTGCCGGTTGAAATGTTAGATGAACGACTTACTTCGGGCAGTGCGGAAAAAACTCTGATTGCCGGGGGAGCAAGTCGTAAAAAAAGACGCAGGGTAAAAGATAAGCTGGCAGCAGTTTTGATTTTGGAGCAATACCTTGCATTGAAAGATTCCAGAAAGAATAGAGGTGCAAATAGTGACCGATAACGGTGAAGGAAAAGAAACAGACATAGTTTTACTGGTAGACGAAGAAGGCAATGAACATGAATTTCACCTGGTAGATCGTTTTGAGGTAAACCAGGGTAACTATGCAATATTGGTTCCTGTAAATAATAATGTAGGCGGTGACAATGGCGAAGCCTTTGAGCAGGAAGGTGAGGCTTATATTTTCAGGATTGACGACAATGATGGGGAAGAATTGTTAGTAGAAGTTGAAGACGAAAATGAATGGAAAAAGGTTGCCGATTTTTGGGAAGATAGAATCCAGGGCTTTGAATATGATGACTGATTCAGGCAATACAATATATTATATGCCCAGAAAGGTGTAGCTGATCATGCTGAAAAAACTGCTTATTACCCTGGTTGTTCTGATTATAATCGGCCTGGTTGTGCTTGCCGGCATCAATTATTATTACCAAAGCCTGCTTGAACCGGTTGATCCGGCGGCAGGTGATGAATTTATTCTTGTTGAAATACCTTCCGGCGCCGGAGGTGAAGTAATTGCCGAAATCCTTGAGCAGAAAGGTTTAATTCAAAACCCGCTGGCCTTTCGTTATTATATGCGCAGCAATAACCTGGGGCATAACTTTATTGCCGGAATTTACCAGCTAAGTCCGTCTATGGACGTTGAACAGATCACTGAAAAACTGCAGTCCGGAGAAGTGTATTCCGACACTACCTGGTTTACCATTCCGGAAGGTTATTCTATAGAACAAATGGCTGAAAGATTGGAAGAAGAATACCTGGTTGAAAAGGATATTTTTCTTGAGCTGGCTAAAAAACCAACGCCGGGTATTATTGAAGTCCTTCCATATTTAAACGAGATTGATGATTCCGATGTAAAGTACCTGCTGGAAGGCTATTTATTTCCTGACACCTATGAAATAGAGATTACAGCTGATGAAACTGAAATTATTAAGGTTATGCTGCAACGAATGGTAAATGTATTAACAGATTTGACAGAGGTTGAAAGCATTGAACAAATGGATCGCTCCCTGCATGATCTATTAACAATGGCTTCACTGGTTGAACGAGAGGCTCGTGTGGATCACGAACGCGAGCGCATCGCCGGCGTATTTATGAACCGGTTGGAAAATGATCAGCGTCTCGAATCATGTGCCACCATTCAATACATCCTCGGTGAAACCAAAGAGTTTCTAACCACTCAGGATCTTGAGCTGCCTTCTCCTTACAATACTTACCAGCAAAGTGGTCTGCCCCCCGGCCCAATTGCAGCTCCCGGTGAAAAGGCAATTGACGCAGCCCTGAATCCAGAAGCACACGATTACTATTATTTTAATTATAAGTATGATGACAGTGGGGAGCATTACTTTTCAAAAACTCTTGAAGAACACAACCAAAATGTAAGGCGAGCAGAAGAAAACCTTGATTAACTTTAAGTTATTAGTGAAATTCAATCTCTATTACTGATGTATGGAAGATGATGTAAGGCAAGTTTTCCTGAAAATGTAATTTATGCAAAATAAATTAGTTAAACTATTGATTAAAGAATTGTAATAGTTTAAAATAAAAAAGCAATAGAAATTATTGTCATAAATAGAGAAAAGCAGGGGTAAATATGGCAAGAGATGATCTTCATGTTTGTGACTACAAAATATGCATCTTTACCCTCGGTAAATTTTACATCAGCTATGATAATAAAATTTTAACTGAGAGTTCCAGTCGTTCTAAAAGAATGTGGGAAATATTTAAGTTTCTCCTGTCAAACCGTGGCAAATCATTTTTTCCTGAAAACATGCTAGAAAAAATTTGGCCTGAAAGTGACTATGCAGATCCAAGCATGGTTATGCGGGCCCTGATATTCAGACTCAGACAGGCTTTTAATGACGATAAATCTAAGCCATCTTTGGCCAATAATATAGTTTTAAGCCAGGGCTGTTATAGCTGGGAAGATAATATTGATTACTGGTTGGATGTTGATGAGCTTGAAGCGTTGGTGAATGAAGCAGGTTTGTTAGTAGACAATAAACCTGATGAAGCTGTAAATCTTTACCGAAAAGCGATTGCCCTCTACAAGGGGCAATATTTACCGGAACTATCCTTTAGCGAATGGATAGAACCAATACGCTCTTATTATCATGATATTTACCTGGGCTGCCTTTTTGATTTAATAAGCCTTCTAAAAGAAAGAAAGAAAAATGCAGAAATTATAAAGCTTTGTGAGCAGGCTATTGCAATAGACTACTTTGAAGAAAAAATCCATATAAAACTTTTAGAAACGCTGTTGTCGGAAGGCCATCTGAGCCGGGCCCGTTCGCACTACAACGAGGTAACTTCAATATTTTATCGTGAACTGGGGATTAAGCCTTCAGAACACATGAAGAACTTATATCGGCTGGTTGGAGCTGAGCCGGGCAGCTTCGAGCTTGATCTGTCCACAATCCAGGAAGGTTTAAAAGGAAAGGACTCAGTTGATGGCGCTTACTACTGTGATGCAGAGCTTTTTCGTTACTTTTATAACCTTGAAAGAGCCCGGCTTGAGCGAAACGGACAGTCGGTACTGCTCGGTCTGTTTACCCTGACAGCGCCGGATTATACACTTCCGAATAAGGATTTATTAAATGGTGTTATGAATAACCTCCAGGAAGTTATCCTTGATTCACTCCGCAAAGGCGATCTGGTTACCCGCTGGAATGATGCCCAGATGCTGCTGCTGCTGCCTGGCCTAAACCGGGAACAGGCAGATATGGTTATAGAACGGATAGAGAATAACTTTCGCCAGAAATATACTCTTAATGGTCTGACCTTCCATAAAAAAATCGAATCTTTGTTACCACTCGAAAAAGATTTGCACTTTAGCTAAACCCTAAATCAACAGGTAAATATAGTTAAGTTACCACTTGTAATATGAAGCCGGCTGGCTTTTTTTTGTCTATTTTTAAAAAAACATAAAGATCCTTCTTATTTATAACAAAGATGTAACAGCTCATCGTTATAATGTAAACAGTGAATATATTATTTACCATGTAAAGGAATAAAAATGCAAACTTCAAAGCCAATTTACAACAAGGGCGCCTCCAACGATTTCATGATCAGGATTTTTGATGATGGCGAACCTGGCCTCAAAGGTAAAGTGGAACATATTAAAACCGGGCAAGTCCAGTATTTCGACGATTATCTTGAAATGTTGATGATGGTCCAGCAAAAATTAGATGAACAGGGCTACCCGCAAAGCCATACGGACCTAATAACTTTTGATAACAAGAGCTAAAAGGAGGAAGGCATGAGCAGCAATAATCATAACAATAAGTCACAGCAAAAAGACCTGGTCTTCTTCCTGAGAATCCAGTACCGTTGCAACTCCAGCTGGCAGGGTACCATCCAGTGGCTGGGCGGCAAGCAGGAATCAGTATTCCGAAGTGCGCTGGAGCTGGGCAACCTGATAAATGATGCAAAAGGTATTCGATCTGCTGATAAGCAAAAATCAGCTTCGAAATGGGAAGACAAGGAAAGCGCATCTTAAAGGTATTTATTTAATAATATCTGTCTCGTTTAAATCAGCCGTGAAACGGGGAAACAGGTGAATGAAATTTTGAGAAAACTAAGCAGTAAAAGTTTAAAAAAATATCTGTTCTTTGCTATTGTGATGTTTTTTATTGCAGCCATATCTACTGTAGGGGTTACGTATGCCTGGTTTACTACCCGCTCGATAACTATAGAAAACGTCTTTACAGCCGGCACTGTAGAGATTGAAGCAGAGGACATCACGGAAGTTGAAGGAGCAGGCAGCGATACAGATATTATTAGCCCCGGAGATTCACTGGAAAAAAGCTACAGAATTACTAATGTTGGCTC
>JBNJHL010000056.1:8118-13620 GCA_051748445.1 Bacillota bacterium | reverse complement strand
TTAACTCATAAATTACTCTGATCGCAAAGCCTCTTGCAACAAAATATTTCTCCATCGCAGAGACCTTATTGCCTTACCCTATCCAGTTTTCAAAGAACGAAATATTAATTTGTTTTCGTAAGTGCAAGAATTATATTAGCACAGGCCATAATTAGTGTCAAGGTAAAAAAAGCCCTTTTTCCAATTTGAACAACATTTATTTTTACCTGGCTTTTGCTTTAATCATAGCATATTATAATAACAGCATTTCCTGCTTCAAGTTGAATTATAAATTGAAACCTGGTATCAAACATAGTGGGAAAATATATCCAACCTTGCAGGATTTATAAAAGCAAATAGATAATACACATGGGGAGGCAATGATATGAATAATGCTAATAAAAATAATCCAAAAAAAAGCTACCCAAAGCCACCATATGATAGCATCAGCACCATTTTACCTACCTCGTTAGGCCGACTGCACATGAGAGGACCCGTTTCACCCGAACAGCTGGAAAAATATAGGCTTTCCGAAGGTCTCTGCTGTTTCAGGCCCTCTTCCCGGCAACATCAATCCCTGTTAAACCTGTCACGTGAAGATGATGGTATGATTTTTACCGCAGCTTTGGCCAATATAGTTATTTCTTATGCTGCTTTTCAAAAACCCGATTATCCATGGTGGCAAGAGCGCTGTTTCCCGGAATTAATTGAACTGGGAAGTATTGAAACAGATCCGGCCTGGCGAAAAATGGGAATTAGCACATCACTTATGGAAAAGCTTTTTGATAATGATAAATTTACTTTTTTCGAAGATTTTATAGTAATAGCTGTTCAGTTCATTCAAAGTTGGGATTTAAAGAATACTGGAATGTCTCCCTGGGCATACCGTGACTTCATGCTTAGTTTTTTCAGGAAATTTGGTTTTGTAACCTGGGAAACAGTAGACCCTGAAGTACGCGAACACCCGTGTAATATTCTTGTAGCAAGACCAGGTAAAAATATCTGCGTAAGTAATATTAAACACTTCACAAACTGCTGTCTCGGCACGGTTTAACCTTAGAATTTCACAATAAATTTTTATTGCCTGAATTTTAAAGGAATTACTTTCATTGCAGCGAATTAATATATGAAAATTACTGTTACTTTTATAGGAGGTTATATTTATGGTTGAAAAAAACCAGGGAGATTTCTTAAGTGAAGACCACCCAAAAACTATCGACCCACCTCAACATTTTAAGGATAAAGCCATCGTAAAAGATGACAAACCTTATAAAGAAGCAAAAAAAAACAGATTAGAGTTCTGGGCTGACAAAGCCGAAAATTTACAGTGGATGCAAAAATGGAATCAGATCTTAGATGACAGCAATGCCCCTTATTTCAAATGGTTTATAAATGGAAAAATAAACGTATCTTCAAACTGTCTGGATCGGCACATTGATAAAGGGCTTGGCGATAAAAAAGCAATAATTTTTGAAGGAGAAGAAGGCGATTCAGTAACCCTGACTTACAAAGAACTCCTTAAAGAGGTAAATAAATTCAGCAATGTTCTTAAAAATCTAGGGGTTGGCAAAGGTGATGCTGTTACTATCTGGATGCCGATGATCCCGGAAGCAATAGTTGCTATGCTGGCCTGCACACGAATAGGCGCTGTTCATAGTGTTGTTTTTGGCGGATTTAGTCCTGATGCACTAAAGGATCGTATTCTTGATTCCAACTCTAAAATTCTTATTACTGCTGACGGTACCAATCGCAGGGGCAAAGTGCTACCAATGAAATGTGCTGCTGAGGATGCCCTGGCGGAATGCCCAAGCATTAAAAATGTTGTCATCGTTGAAAGAACCGGCGCTAACGATAACCCGCAGGAGGACCGAGATTTGCGCTGGAATGATTTAATGGCTGAAGCATCAGAACATTTTGAGCCGATTGAAATGGATGCTGAAGATCCGCTTTTTATTCTTTACAGCAGCGGAACCACGGGTAAGCCGAAAGGTATCCTCCATACTACCGGTGGGTACCTGGTCGGGGTAAATACAACCTTCCGCTATGTTTTTGACCATAAAGATAAAGATATTTTCTGGTGCACCGCCGACATAGGCTGGATAACCGGTCACAGTTATATTGTCTATGGCCCATTATCAAACGCCTCTACTGTTTTCATATATGAAGGCACACCGGACTATCCAAACCGTGATCGTTTCTGGGAGTTAGTTGAAAAATATAAAATTACTGTTTTTTATACTGCTCCCACTGCTATTCGCTCTTTCATGCGCTGGGGCAACCATTTCCCCGAAAAAAGAGATCTTTCCAGCTTGAGGCTGCTTGGATCTGTCGGTGAACCAATTAATCCCGAAGCGTGGCTCTGGTATCATGAGCATATCGGAAATGGCACATGCCCTATTGTAGATACATGGTGGCAAACAGAAACTGGTATGATTATGATTACACCGCTGCCGGGAGTGACTTCACTTAAGCCCGGTTCGGCGACCAATCCTTTCCCGGGAGTTGAAATGGATATAGTTGATGATCAGGGTAATTCAACCGGCCCCGGGCAAAGAGGATTTCTTGTTGCAAAATCGCCCTGGCCAGCAATGCTGCGCACTTTATATGAAGATCCCGAACGCTATGAAAATACTTACTGGAAACAGTACCCGGGGTTATATTTTACCGGTGACGGTGCATGGAAAGATGCCGATGGTTATTTCTGGATAATGGGCAGGGTCGATGATGTGCTAAATGTTTCCGGACACCGAATCGGTACCATGGAGGTGGAAAGCGCACTGGTTGACCATCATGCCGTAGCAGAAGCAGCAGTGATTGGCAAGGTTCACGAAATTAAAGGACACTCTATCACTGCATTTGTTACCTTGAAGGAAGAAATTGAAGGCTCTGATGAATTGCTGCAGGAATTAAAATCCCATGTCGGCAAAAAAATCGGTGCTATTGCCCGTCCGGAAGAAATCTTTTTCA
This sequence comes from Bacillota bacterium, assembly GCA_051748445.1. GTDB lineage: Bacteria > Bacillota > Dethiobacteria > DTU022 > DTU022 > T3SED10-7. The sequence goes on along the minus strand of JBNJHL010000056.1, from coordinate 10,674 downwards.
CTTACGAATTACCAAAAACCAGAAGCGGCAAAATTATGCGCCGGCTGCTTCGTGATATTGCTGAACAAAGAGACCTGGGAGATGTGACCACCCTGATGGACCCACAGGTAGTGGCTTCTATTAAGGATGATTACAAGCAGAAGTAACCATACGGCTCAATAAAGCTTGCATTATCTAACAGGTCGGCCCCGATTCCTGCAGGTCGACCTGTTTAATGTTCAGCTTTGTCTTTGTCTTTAACTTCATGCACTCTCTTTACTTTCGTTCCGGTGGCTAAATCAATCTAAAACGGACAACTATATAATTATCACACGGGCAAACCTGCGCTTGCCCACCTGGATAACCTGCTCTTTTTTCTCCGTCAATTCGAGATCGATTGAACTAACAGTTTCTCCATCAATTTTAACGCCGTTTTGCTGAATCAAACGACGGGCTTCATTTTTACTGGGGGCCAAACCTGAATCAACCAGTACATTGACAATCCAGGCCGGAGCATTGTAGTTAAAAACACTCATTTCAGATGGCATTTCTTTCTTTTGAAAAACCTGTTGAAATTGCCGTTCCGCTTCTTCAGCTTTACTGTCGCCATGGTAAAGAGATACTACTTCCCTGGCCAGGCGCATTTTAGCATCTCGGGGATGTATATCATTGCTTTCAACTTGATTAAGAATGCTGGTTATTTCATCCCCTGGTAGTGAAGTTGCCAGGCGGTAATATTCGGCCATCAAATCATCGGATATTGACATGATTTTTCCATAGATCTGATCGGGTTCTTCAGTGATTCCAACATAATTGCCCAGGCTCTTACTCATTTTTTGGGCTCCATCGGTACCAACCAGGATCGGCATGGTAAATGCCACCTGGGGCTCATGACCGTATTCCCGCTGCAAGTGCCTGCCCATCAGCAGGTTAAATTTTTGCTCTGTTGCACCAAATTCAATATCTGCCTTAATTGCAATCGAATCATAGCCCTGCATCAGGGGATAGAAAAATTCGTGAATGCCAATTGCTACATTATCATGATAGCGTTTAGAAAAATCTTCTCTTTCCATCATCCTGGCAACAGTCAGGGTTGAAGCAAGTTTAATTACATCTGCAAAGTGAAGTTTAGCCAGCCACTCACTGTTAAATACCATTTCTGTTTTATCGGCATCCAAGATATTAAAAATCTGCTCCTGGTAAGTTTTGGCATTTACCATCACTTCTTCTACGCTGAGCTGTTTACGCATTTCTGAGCGTCCGGTGGGATCTCCGATCATGCCGGTAAAATCTCCAAGGATTATTATTATATGGTGGCCTAACTCCTGAAATTGCCTTAATTTATGGAGCACGACAGCATGGCCAAGATGTAAGTCGGGAGCTGAAGGGTCTATCCCCAATTTACAGCGAAGCGGTGTATTTTCTGCCACACTTTTTTCAAGTTTTTTCTTAAATTCAACTTCAGTTATAATTTCAGCGACATTTTCAATTAATATTTCATATTGCTCCGCTGCACTTAAAACACTCATCCAACAAAACCTCCCATTAAGAACTACTAATCTTATTAACAAACGTTATTTTACCATATTTTCATGAAATAACGAGAGAATTTCCCTTAATTTTTTAGAGGAATCTTCAGCCAAAAATAGAATAAAAATAGTAAATATTAAAAATGTTGCAGGACATGCACTAAAGAAGGACAATTGTCATGATAGCAATCAAACAACATGAAGATGTAACAGAATTTAAAGCCGCTAAAACAATAGTGGGACGTCCAATTTACAAAACACATTTTTATTACCTGAAAGGGCTACTTATCGATACAGGGCCCCATCATATTGCCAGTGAGATTATAAAAGCCCTGCAGGATTACCCTCCTGAAAAAGTTGCTATTACCCATCATCATGAAGATCATACCGGTAACTGCAAAAAGATTAATAAAATATTTGGAGCGCCTGTCTATGCCCCGGCCAGTGCAGCCGATATTTTAGCCAATCCCCCGGAAATAGAGATTTACCGCAAAATTATGTGGGGAAGCGCACCTGCCTTTACAATATACCCAATTAATAACTTTATTGAAGCCGGTGATTACAGGCTGAAAGTAATCCATACCGGAGGACATTCAAGTGACCATACCTGTTATTTTGAACCACAGAACCGCTGGTTATTCGCCGGCGATTTTTATCTGGGAGAAAAACTGAACGGGTTTATGGTTGGCGAAAATATAGTAGAGCATCTTACCGGGCTAAAAACACTTATAGATCTTGAACCTCGAATAATATTTTGCGGTTTGAAAGGACGCCTTTCAAATGCAAAAGAACGCTTAATACGCAAATATAACAGCTGGTGGAATCTATGCTGCAAAGTAAAAGATCTATACAGGGCAGGGAAAACGAGAAAAAGAATACTTGCGGAAGTTTTCGGGGGAGAAGTTCTCTTTTACTATTTTTCACAAAACAACTGGGGACGTCAATTCATGCTGAAGTCTATCCTGGAAAACCTTGATTTTTTTGATGACAACAAAAATGCAAATCTAAAGGGTTGCCCACAACAATATAAGGGGAACCGAGCAAACTA
>JBNJHL010000056.1:0-8108 GCA_051748445.1 Bacillota bacterium | reverse complement strand
TTCTTCTAAAACACAAGCTTGAGCTTTAGAAGCAGCAGCCATCTATCTCGGATACCAGTTGCCTGGCATCTCCAGCGACCTTACCCGAGGAGTCGGCGGGCTACCTCATCCCCCTCCTATTTGGTCTTGCTCCGGGTGGGGTTTACCTAGCGAACCGGTCTCCCGGTTCCTGGTGCGCTCTTACCGCACCGTTGCACCCTTACCAGGCCTGGAATATCTGTCCTGGCGGTATTTTTCTGTGGCACTGGCCTTAAGGTCACCCTCACTGGGCGTTACCCAGCACCCTGCCCTGTGGAGCTCGGACTTTCCTCGAGAAGCACCTTTCGGTCCTCTTCCCGCGGCTGCTTTGTTTACTCGATTCCCTTTACATTCTAGTTAAAGTATAGCACCTTGAGACAGGCACTGTCAAAGTCAGCAGGCATGAACAAGGAAGAATTCACTCTTAATTCCTCTAGGTATTGAAGAACTTCTTCCAGCTCAGAAACAGGAACTATCTCAGCTTCAGTAGCTACCTTTAAAGCTGCTTCATGATTTCCTTCAGGAACAAAGAAAATATCCGCCCCTGCTTTTTCTGCAGCAATAACTTTTTGCTTGACTCCACCTATTCTTCCAACTTTTTCATTAAGATCAATAGTACCCGTGCCGGCAATATCATAACCTCCAGTCAAGTCAACTGATGTGAGCTGATTCATGATTTCCAGAACAAACATTAGCCCTGCAGAGGGGCCACCTATTCGACCGGTCTCCATTTTAACCTCTAAAGGTATAACCGGCTCCCAGGGTAGTGTTTTAATAAATATCCCTAAAAATGGCATATCAGGATCATCAGGATGTTCACCGGTGGGAACTAATAGCTCTAAATCTTCACTATTCCGGGTGACGGTTAATGATACTTTTTCTCCAACTTCACGAGCCTGAACCAGCAGGGGAACTTCTGTAGCCAAAAAAACCGGTGTGCCGTCAACAGAAAGTATTAAGTCACCTTCTTGTAATATGCCTTCTGCCGGGGCATCCTCTACAAATCCTACTATCTCAACCCCATCACTTATAATGTCAACCTCATAGCCAGATCTGCGTAAAGCTACAACCTGAGCTAAGTGTCTGCTTTCGATCATATTTTCAGCTAAAAGTTCCCTGTATTCTTCCTCACTCATATCCCTGGGGATAACTCTTTCTGCGGGATTTATATCAATATATGGATGGAAGTAACCATAAATTACGGTTAAAGGGGTAGCTCTATGTTGAGTGACAGTGAGTAAGTAGATAGCACCTCGATCATTTTCAACTGCATTTTCAACAGAAATCAGATCACGCAAATCAACCGCACGACTTGGCCTGATTAAAAAGTAATCCAGCTGAATATAAAAACCCAAAACAGCAATAATAACAGCAACTACAGCTGCCTTGAGCAAGCGTTTGTATTGCATTATTCTCCTTCCTGTTTAGGTATTTATCAATCTGTTTTTTTTAAATTCTCATTCGAATATTTAAATTCATTTAGCACCATGTCATATACTTCTGGAGGTACCAGGCTGCTAATATCACCATTTAAGGCAGCGATTTCTTTTACAATGCTGGAACTTAAAGAGGAATACTTACTATTGGTCATCATAAACAGGGTCTCTATCGAGGGATTTAGTTTTTGGTTAACCAGGGCCATTTGAAACTCAAATTCAAAATCAGATATAGCTCTCAAACCTTTAATGATTATGTCGGTTTTTTTTTGCTGCGCATAATCAATGAGCAAGCCTTTATAGAAATCTACATCTACATTCGGATATGGTTTAGTGACAACTTTTAACATTTCAACTCGCCTTTCAATGTCAAAGGTTGCTACTTTCCTGGGATTTTCAAGTACTGCTACGGTAATGTGATCCATAATTCTGCTTGATCGTTTTATGATATCAAGATGTCCTTTTGTGACAGGGTCGAAGCTTCCAGGGTATATAGCCTTAGTCAAAATATTTCCCCCTTACTGGTTTTGTGTCCATGATAATATGTTACATCATTTTTCGATAAAAAATAACAATATCCTTTTCTTGAAGATAGATTAAAATATCTTGTCTGCTAATAAACAATGTGCTACAATATTACGCATGACAATAAGAGAGCCGGGAGGGTTGTAAAATGGCTAAAGTTTGCACGGTTTGCAGTAAAAGTAAAGCTACAGGACATCAAGTAAGTCACTCTAATATCAAAACAAAAAGAAAGTGGCGTCCTAACATCCAGCGCATAAAGGTTATGGTTAATGGTTCCCCCCGGCGGGTAAATGTATGCAGCCGCTGTATAAAAGCCGGCAAAGTAAAAAAAGCGATTTAAAAAGCAGGCAAAATTCAATTGAGAAGGGAGCGGTTAATAAGCCAGCTCCCTTCTTTTGTTTTACATTTATTTGATAATGACTGCTTAGTTATTATTCGCGGTCAAGAAAGTATTTTTTACACTGGTAAACCATATCGGCAATTTCACGCTTGGGAACATAAGTGTTGATTGACTCATACCGGGTTAAAATACGAATTCCAGAATATGCCTTTCCAGCAGCTTCACCGTCAAGGGTTCCAGCAATTACTTCTTTAGCCCAGATTTCCATCTTGGGAATCATTTCGTGGATGAAACAGCTGGTCATGGACATTGCCAGCTTAGCTTCTTCACTCTCATCCTGCGCCAGCATTCTTTTAGCTCTCAGCAGTCCGCTTTCCGCTGCAAAAACTTCCATGGCCATATCTGCCAGCCGACAAAGAATCTCCTGTTCGTTAGTCAACTCTTCACCAAATGTCTGAGCAGCATTACCGGCAGCCAGCAAGAACAATGTTTTCATGTTATTCAGATAAAATTCTTCCTTTTCAGGAGTACCTTCCGGTACTTCTGCTTCCCTGGCCTGTTTCAGGGTTCCACCGAGTCCCATCACTGCTTCCATAAATGGAACTTCCTGTTTCATGGCTTTACGCAGCAGGGTTCCGGGTATAAGCATTCTGTTAACTTCATTGGTTCCTTCAAATATACGGTTAATCCGACTGTCCCGGTAGGACCGCTCTGCCGGGTATTCCTGTCCATAGCCGTAACCACCAAAGATTTGTACTCCCTCATCGGCGATATAATCCATTGCTTCAGAGCACCAAACCTTGGAAATTGAACATTCAATAGCATATTCCTGGATGGCCTGCACTATATCGGAGCTATCAGCACCACTTTCCATTACTTCTTCCAATTTTTCATCAATCATACCGCCAACGCGGTAAACAAGGCTTTCCATCAGGTAAGTGAGGATCGCCATGTTAGCAAACTTGTTTTTAATAATATTAAACTGTGCGATCGGCTGCTTGAACTGAACCCTTTGCAGCGCATATTCAGAAGCAAATTCAATTACCCGTTTGCTTCCGCCAATACACCCGGCGCCAAGCTTAAAACGGCCGATATTAAGAATATTAAAAGCAACCTGGTGTCCTTTACCTTCATGCCAGAGCATATTTTCAACAGGCACTTTGCAGTTTTCAAAAATAACACTGGTGGTTGAGGAACCCTTAATTCCCATTTTTTTCTCTTCAGGATCAATAGTAACGCCTTCAGAATCGGCGTCCACGATAAATGAAGTAAACCTTTCACCATCAATTTTAGCATAAGTGACAATCACATCAGCCCAGGAAGCATTTGTGATATATTGCTTCGCTCCATTAAGAACATAGTATTTCCCATCATCACTTAAAACAGCCTTGGTTTTACAATTGAGGGCATCGGAACCCGCTTCCGGTTCTGTTAGAGCATATGACGCAATCTTTTCTCCAGTAGCAAGTCCGGGAAGGTACTTTTTCTTTTGTTCTTCATTGCCGAAATACACTATCGGCAAAGTACCGATTCCGGTATGAGCACCAAAAGCTGTTGCGAAAGAACCTCCGCATAATGATGCGTTCTCAGTAATGATCATTGTAGTGATTTTGTCTGCTTCTTCTCCGCCATAATCTTCTGGGATATCGCTGCTCAACAATCCGAGTTCTCCAGCTTCTCGAAGTAAACCAAGGATCACCCCTTCAGCCATCTCTTCAATTTCGTCAATTCTTGGCTCAACCTTGTTTCTCATGAAATCAGAACTCGTTTTCTTAACCATCATGTGAATATCATCAAAATCTTCAGGCACAAAAACCGAATTTTCATCCACAGATTCCAGTAAAAAAGCCCCACCTTTAATCAGATCACTCATAAACTTATCACCCCTTATTTAAATAGTCAGGTTAAAAATACTTTTATCGTTTAATAGTTTCGATAGTTAAATTTCTTTCCCTGCTTTGTGAATATATTAACTATCTTTATTTGTTTATATATGATCTTGATTAGGCAATAAATCAACAATCCTCAAAAATTAAACAACTACTGTCTTCTTGCCACTGAAACCACTTTATGCTAAGATATGTTTACCGTGCCGAAGTGGCGGAACTGGCAGACGCACACGACTCAAAATCGTGCGCCCTCCGGGCATGTGGGTTCGACTCCCACCTTCGGCACCACGAGGACGGATCTTCAAAGATCGGTCCTCTTTTTATGCATTGGCAATTGCACAAAAAAGAGTTCCGTTTAATTGAAAACCCGGAACTCTTTTATTAACATTTTTATTAATATTTTGCAATTACACAGCCCTGCAAAAAAGTTGAAGCAGGGTGAGCTATAGCAATTATATTTTTATTACTCTGCCTGATCAGCAAAGGCATAACCCTTTGCAGGTCCGGTGTCTGCAGGAGTCCCTGCTATCCGGGAAAGATAAGCTGAACCAAGAGTTTTTATGTGATCATCTACATTGTCGAAGTAATTGTAGTGTTCCTGTTCATGACTTATGATCATTTCAAAAAGCTTCATGCTGATACTATCTCCATTTTGACGGCATACTTCCATAAAACCGCTGTATGCTTCAATGGCTTCATCTTCCTGCTCTGCATCAAAAGGAAATATTTCTTCAACTGACTGCCCTTTTTCAACAGGCCCAGCCAGTTCTGCTGTCGGCTCCCCACCAAGTTCCTTAATTCTTTCGGCAAGGCTTTCAGCATGTCTCATTTCATCAATAGAAATCAATGTAACGTTTGCTGCCAGTTCACCTAAATCTTTATCGTCCAGATGATAGTGCTGATGCATATACTGGTGTATAGCTTGTAGTTCCATACCTCTGGCCTTGTTTAAAACTTCAATTACTTTTTTCTTTTTTTCTTCGCGACTCATTAATTCGCCTCCTTTTGCATAATAAATAATTTATATTAGCACTTTAGCATAGATTAAGCCCATTTACAATCAGAATCGTTGACATTATCAGCATCTATCCCTGCGCATCTATTGGTTTATTTGATGATTATTATCTTTGTCTTTAGGATTATCTTTTTCTGAAGTTTCTTCACTTGCTGTACTATCTTCACCTAAAATTTCTTCCGTCTCAGAATTCTCTTCTTCAATAAATCCTATTCTTTCCAGGGCTTCGGCTATTCTCTCACGTTTAAAGGGTTTTACTATAAAATCTTTGGCCCCGGCAGATACTGCATCTATAACTCTTTCTTTTTGACCCATAGCACTAACCATTATTATTACCGCTTCTTGATCGTATTCGATAATCTCTTTTACAGCTTCAAGCCCATCTTTCTTAGGCATTGTAATATCCATGGTAATTAAATCAGGTTTAAGGCGCTTATATAAAGTAACTGCTTCGAGACCATTGCTCCCTTCACCGGCAATCTCAATTCCAAACTGCTGCAATATATTCTTTAGTGTCATGCGCATAAACATCGTATCATCAATTATTACAACTTTTTTTCTCATTGCCATCACCACTGTTCAATTATAATAAACTAACTTGAGGGAATTTTATCTTCACAGGGAACGTTGACCTGGCACTTTCCACAAATACTGTGTTTATATCCAAATTTCTTTCTACTTGAGTGCATATGGTCATCAATAAACATATACTGATAACATTTCTTTTTATCCTTACCTGTTTCTTTGATGGCTCCAGCGGGGCAGCGTTTAATACAGGCTCCACATTTTTTATTCATTAAAAAGGGGCAGTTATTGTAATAAAACCCTTCAGATCTCACGGTTGGTTTGAATCGTAAATTGGTAATAACACTACCAATACGGCCTGCAACTCCTTTAGAAGTAATCAAGCCGCGATGCAATCCAAATGATCCTAACCCTGCAACATAAGCGGCATGCCGTTCTGACCAGCTGCTGGTAAAATGATTATAATCAGCACTATAATCTTCATGTAGAAGAGGAGCAACTGCCATTCCACCTGCTGCCTTCAGTTCGGCAACCAGTTTTAAGCGTAGTTTTATGTTGAAGTTCTCACCAAGAAAACGCCCATGTAACCACTCTTCAGAAGGCGGAGGTGCTCCATAGTTAGACCGCCGGACTGATAATGTAAAAGGCAAAAAATATGTTATTACACTTTTTGCTTCCTGCAGCCAGTACTCTGGAGGATAATATGAACTGCCAATTATAGCCTCGTTTTCAAACTTTTCAAAAAGAGAATCATTTGCATCAGCAATACCGTATAAAGGTTTTTCAAAAATCACACTGCCATCATGCAACCTGTTTTCGTTTTCATTATTGTAAACCGAATTTACTATTTCAATTACTGCATCAAGATCGGGCAAAAGATCCAACTCCCCATTTTCATTTGTTTTACATTATAAACCCCAACGTATTTTTTTATCTACTTTTTCTTTTATCGGTTCTGGTGGTATTTTATCGGGGTAACCAACTGGCACAAGGGCAATAATATGTTCGTTCTCAGGAACGAATAAAAGCTTACGGATCTCTTCATTTCTTCTTTGCAGCGGACCCATCATCCAGCAAGATCCCAATCCAAAATCCCAGGCTGCAAGAAGAAGGTTTTGCACTGCAGCGGAAGCACTTGCAGTATTAAGCATAGAATCATAATCACTGTCGCCTAATTTTGCGGTAACAACTATTACTACAGGTGCATCACCCAGTGTTCGATAAAAACGGTTTAATCCCTCATACTTGTCTTCCTCATAAAGTGAAAGACGTGATAACTTTTTCTCAGCTTCTTCTTTTGGCATTCCACTAAAACGCTCATCAAAAGCTTCTTCCGATAATTTTCTTAAATCGTCAATGTCTTTTGCTTCAAGAACTATAAAAGACCATGGCTGCCTATTTGTAGCTGAAGGTGCTTTGTTGGCTGCATCTAATATTTTAATCACTATTTCCCTTGAAATTAAATCAGGCTTAAAACGACGGACACTGCGCCGTGAAGTAACTGCTGAAAATAGTTCCATTATTGCCCTCCATACAGTACTGATTGTTATTGTGTTTCTGCTGCTTTTTTCTCTTTTATTAACTTAATATAATCAAAGATAAACGGTGATACCATAAAAAACAATGATATGATTAGGATTGAAAGAGTAATCGGCCGGACAAAGAATACTCCAAAGTCTCCTCTTGTAACCGAAATACCGTTAATTAAGCCATTTTCTGCGATATTACCAAGAACCAAACCAAGAATAATTGCCGCAATGGAAATATCGTATTTTTTCGCGAAAAACCCTAAAATGCCACACACAAACATCACCCAGACATCCATGAAACGATTATAGATTGAGAATGCACCAAATACACAAAAAACCAGAATGAACAAGCTAAGTATTTCAAACCGGACTAATAACAACCGCACAAGCAATCTTACAAAAAACATAGCCATTATTAACATTACTACATTAGCCACAAACATTCCTGTAAATATTGAATATGTTAATTCAGGCATTCTTTCAAAAAGCAGCGGGCCCGGACGTAAGCCGTGAAGGATTAAAACACTAAGCATTACTGCCGCAGTGGCACTTCCAGGGATACCCAAGGTCAACAAAGGAACCATAGCTCCACCGACAGCGCCATTATTTGCTGACTCCGGTGCCGCAACTCCTTCCACGATACCGGTCCCATAATTTTGTGGTTGTCTTGAAAAGCGCACCGATGTCCCGTAACCCAAGAAAGCTGCTATAGTAGCGCCGGCACCGGGAAGCATTCCAACGAAATTACCAAGCAACGATGATCTTAATATATTAATCACATTATTTTTCACATCTTTAATTTGGGGAAAGTTGAATGTTTTTGCTTTTTTC
>JBNJHL010000055.1:0-13625 GCA_051748445.1 Bacillota bacterium | reverse complement strand
GATCCGGAAAGGGTTAAAGGTGAACTGATAGACTTGATCGGTGATGAAGCGGCAGATGCTCTGCCCATTTCAGCCAAACAGGGAACAGGTATTGAAGCGGTTTTTGACGCAATTATCAAAAAAGTGCCGCCGCCACCAAAAAGTGAAGCAAATGTACCCTTAAAAGCCCTGGTCTTTGATTCAAACTATGACAGATACCGGGGGGTTATAGCTTATATCCGGGTGGTAGAGGGCAGTATAAATACCGGTGATAGGATTAAATTTATGAATACCGGTAAAGAATTTGAAGTATCCGAAATTGGAGTGTTCCGGCCGGCCATGCAACCGGTTGAAGGTTTGGCTGCAGGCGAGGTCGGCTACCTGATTGCTTCAATTAAAAATGTTGCAGATGCAGCAGTCGGCGACACGATTACCGGTGCAGAAAACCCTGCAAAAAAAGCACTACCGGGTTACCGCAGGGTTGTGTCAATGGTTTTTTGTGGACTCTTCCCACAGGACAACAATGATTTTGTAACACTGCGGGAAGCAATTGAACGTTTAAAACTTAATGATTCAGCGTTATCTTATGAACCGGAGAAATCAGCTGCCCTTGGCCTTGGATTTCGCTGTGGCTTTCTGGGTCTGCTGCATATGGATATTGTCAGGGAGAGGCTGGAACGTGAATATGGCCTTAGCTTAATTGTATCTGCACCGAGTGTGGTTTACAGGGTCCATTTAAGAGATGGCAGAATGATAGAAGTAGACAATCCTGCTTTAATGCCTTCTTCAGGTGAAAGAGAAGTCATAGAAGAGCCATACGTAGATGCTTCGATCTTAATTCCTGCAGAATATATGGGTGCGGTCATGGAATTGTGCCAGGAAAAAAGAGGGGAGTTCCGTGATACAGAATACCTTGATACGGAACGGGTTAAGTTAACCTATTATTTGCCCCTGGCTGAAATAGTTTATGATTTTTTCGATTTACTAAAATCACGCACCAGAGGTTATGCAGCATTGGACTATGAAATATATGGCTACAGGGAATCGAAGCTGGTACTGATGGATATCCTGGTCAATGCCGAAAAAGTTGATGCTCTATCCTTTATCATTCACCAGGACAAAGCTTACCAGAGAGGCCGTGAGATGGTGGAAAAATTAAAAGATATTATTCCCAGACAAATGTTTGATATACCGATTCAAGCTGCAGTGGAGAATAATATTGTTGCCCGGGAAACAGTTAAGGCGATGCGAAAAAATGTCACTGAAAAGCTTTATGGTGGAGATGTTACCCGCAAGCGGAAATTGTTGGAGAAACAAAAAGAAGGCAAAAAGAAAATGAAAAAAGTTGGCCGGGTTGAAATCCCTCAGGAAGCCTTTACGGAAGTGTTGAAAATTAAGTAACAAAAAGCAAAGAGTTCTTTAACAAGTTTTTGGCTTATGATGATTAAAAAGTGCTCACGGTTGAGCAGCCAGAAAGGAGGTTAGTTGCCATGGAAAAATATGTTTACTTTGCATTTAACGGCAGCCAGGTTAGTTTTATACATGTACTTCTCAACGCACTGGATATGGAAAGCAAAGGTTTGAAAGCTTTGATTATTGTGGAAGGTGAAGCAGTCAGGTTAATCAAGGGCATGGAAGCTTCTGAAAACCCTTTGTATGTTAAGGCAAAAGAAAAAGGCTTGATTGACGGTATTTGCAAGGCCTGTTCCGCGAAGATGGGCGTGCTTGATTATAACGAGACAGTTGGAATTCCTTTAAAAGATGATATGGATGGACACCCTTCGATGACAGCTTATGTTAAGGAGGGTTACCAGGTTATAAGCCTGTAGCTTACTTATAGAGGGGATGAACTACCTGCTACTTTACCTGTTTTAAAAAGTTCGCGAGTAGCCCATCCCTTTCAAATTGTAGGAATCTAGCTAGCTTCGCCTTTTAGGCCAAGTTCTTCTGCTCTGGCCTGCATCCCTTTGATTGTTTCATCAATTACTTCAGTTAGTTCCATGCCAAGCATTTCCGCACCCTCTTCGATAATGCTGCGGTCAACCCCGGCAGCAAAGCTTTTCTGTTTGAACTTTTTCTTAACTGATTTCGGGGTTAAATCCATGATACTTTTATTAGGTCTCATCAGCACTGTGGCAACAATTAAACCGGTAAGTTCATCTATCGTATATAGGACCTTCTCCATCATTTCTTTAGGTTCTACATCGGTGCAGATTTTCCAGCCATGGCTGATTACCGCCCGGATATAATCTTCAGGCCAGCCTTTTTCGGTTAATATTTCTTTAGTTTTATGGCAGTGCTGATCAGGGTATTTTTCATAGTCAAGATCGTGAATAAGCCCTATTATCTTCCACTTTTCAAGATCCTCATCATATATTTTTGCGAAATGCTCCATGACTGCTTCTACGGCCAGGGCATGCTTAACCAGGGCATCATTCTGGTTATATTCTTTTAGCAGGCTCATTGCTTCTTCACGGGTTGGTTTAAAGCTCATAGTGGATTCACTTCCTTAATCTTGTTTTTTTTTAATCTTTTCTTTTAAAGTATGGCAAATCCTGCTGAAAAGATAGTATTTACGTGAAACCGGTAAAATTAATATATTGAAGTATTAAGCAGATAGTAAGGTTAAGCGAAAATATTGACTATGCCTATAATTGTGCTGTAAAAGAACATATCATTATCTATAAGGTTGAAATAGAGAGCATTATTTGTTAAAATATTAATAGATGGAGGCGATAAATGATGGATAAAAAGGATAAAAAAGCTTATCAAGAAAAAATTGAAGCACAGCTAAAGGAGTGGCAGGCAGAAGTAAATAAATTAAGAGCGCAGGCCGAGGGTAAAAGTGCTGATGCTAAAATTGTTTACATGGAAAAAGTAAAAGAGCTTGAAAAGGAAATGGAACAAGCCAGAGATAAGTTAGAAAGTTTGAAAAAAGCAGGTGAAAATACCTGGGAAGAAGCTAAAAAAGAAGTCGAAAAAGAAATTGTTGAGTTAAAGGCTCAATTAAGGGATATATTAAACTAAAAAAACAAACATTCAACCAGTGAAAGGTTGGGCTTTGTATCGGGTAGAGATACAAAGCTTTTTTTATATTAGTGGATTGCACAAATAAAAAAAATCTGTTATTAGCATTAGCATCCTTGATGAGGCACTAAGTACATTTAAAAATATTCTTTATTATGGTAATATTAGAATAGGAAAGGTTTCCTTTGGTTAATGGCATGGCTATGCTTGTTTTAACCGGATTATAAACTAATATTAAAGGGAGCGGTTAAAATGAAAATGTTAGTTTGTACGGATGGTTCGGAACATAGTGTGAAAGCATTAGAAAAAGCCTCCAGTATTGCTGAAGGTTATAAAGGAATAGAGGTAGCGGTGATCCATGTTTATGAGAACAAACCGGAATTTCTTTATTTTCCCGATTATGAAGTAGGTGCAGTCACAAAAGATAATGTCACCAAAGCTGAATTGGAAAGGTTTGAACAGGTCCAAAAACAGTTTGAAAAAGAAAGGGAAGAAATTCTTAATAGATCGGCGCGTGTGTTCGAAGATAAGGGAATGCAGGTGCGTAAAATATTAGAAGAAGGCCATCCGTCCGAGACAATTCTTCATGTAGCAGAAAGAGATGGATTTGATATGGTCGTTATTGGCAGCAGAGGTTTGGGTGGCCTGAAGAAACTTTTCCTGGGTAGTGTCAGTAATGCTGTGCTCCAGCAAGCAAAGAACTGCATTGTTGCCGTGGTCAAATAGGATAATCGCCTGTTTTGTCAGACCTTAATTAACTTTATGAAAACAGGTTTAAAAAACAGAGGAGGCTGTTATTTATGTATGTACGTGATTATATGTCTACAGATCCGGTTATTATTGGGCCTAACGATGCTGTTGGCGATGCTCTTGAGCTTTTAAAGGATCATTCTATTAGAAGGTTACCTGTTGTTTCCAAAGGAAAGTTAATCGGGCTGGTGACAAATACTGATTTAATGAAAGCATCACCATCCCCGGTTACCAGTCTGTCTATTCACGAAATAAATTATCTCTACCCGAAAATTAAGATAAAAGATATTATGACCAGCGATGTTATTACCATCGGACCTGATGAGGCAATTGAAGAAGCTGCGGTTTTAATGCGTGAGAAAAAGCTTGGCACTCTTGTAGTGGTTGATAGGAATAACCTGGTAGGCATTATTACCGAGAGCGACCTTTTTAAAGCCTTTATAGATGTTTTTAATTTTGATCGGCCTGGCATAAAGGTAGTTGTTTCTTTTGAAGATAAAATAGGCGAACTGGGCAAGTTAACTTCTTTAATCAGTTCCATGGATATTTTGATCATTAGCCTGATCATAACCTATTCTAAGGACGGCAAGGCTGTTATTACAATGCGCTTAAAAACCGATCAGAAAGATCCAGTTGTAAAAGAACTTGAGAAAAACGGCTATGCAGTAATTGGTTAAATTTTGGTGATTCAATACAGGGGATTAAATGGTGAATTGGAGAGAAGAGATAGCGGTAGTCATAGAAAGACGCCGTGGCATTGCTGGGGAAATTCAGCTTCAAAAACGGGGCCCGGAATATGAGATTATCTATAACGGTGTATTTCTTATGGCAACTTACAATGGTGCATCTGAAAAAGCTGCCGTCAGAAAAGCCCTGGCCCTGGTTTCACGGTATTATAAAGATTCAATCAGGGTTTTAATGGGAGGATTGGGTGTCGGTTTCAGCCTGCAGGAAGCCCTGGTTCAGGCTAATGTTTCCTATGTAGCAGTGGTGGAGATAGAGCCTGATATAATCAGGTGGAACTATGAACATTTTGCAAGGTTAAATGATCAAGCTCTGGAAGATCATAGAACAGAGCTACATAACGGTGATTTTCGCATTGTTCTTAAAAACGAAGCTGAAAAAACGGGGAGACGGCCAAATCAATGTTACCACGTAATTTTGATTGATACAGACAATGGCAGCAGTTGGCTCAGCCGTCCTGAAAACTGTTTCCTTTATGAAGAAGAAGGCTTGCAGTTAATTAGAAGCGCACTTTATCCACATGGAGTAGCCTGTTTCTGGTGTTTTGAGCGAGAAGCGAAGCTTGAGCATAGGTTAAAAAAGCTTTTTAAGCAGGTCAGTTTTAATTCTGAAAATGAAAAAACAGGCCAGGAAGGGTGCTTTTACCTGGCCTGCAATTAATGCTTGCCTGGCCATGCAATTATTTCTTTTTCAGTTGGTGAACTTTCGCTCCTGCAACTTCAGATTCCGTACTAACCCTGCCGATATTATCCATGAACCTTTTCCATCCTGGAAAAGTAAGGCCAGATCGTACTTTTCCGGCAAACACAATTGACGTAGATCCTGCTGGTAGAATGCTATTTCAAGCAGTTGTTCAGATGCTTTCTTCGATGCTCTCTTTAGCATTTGTGAGGATATGTCTACCCCGGCAACCTGCGTAGCCTCTTTTGCTGAAAGGAAAAGTGGAAGCACCGGTACCGCAGGCCAGATCAATTATAGATTTCGGCTGCCTGTCAAAACGGTTTAAGAGAGCTTCAACATAATCGGCCCAGGCTTCGTAATCAGCAGCGCTCATGATCTGATCATAAATAGAGGCAAAGTTTAGATAAGGCTCATTATCCATGTTAAAATTATATCATACCTAAATTCTGTGTTTCAGGGTTGCCGTATAATAATAGTTGTTTTATAGTAAAAGAGCTAAACAGATTTCTATGAAAGGATTCATTAAGAAATACCGGGTAACCTTGAATAATTTTTAATCCAGATTTACTATGAGCAAATCATTGGAGGGATAGAGATGACAAAAAATAAAAAAGACGAAGATGGTGCCTGCCTGACTGAAGAAGAGATTATGTCTTTTTACCGGAAAAAAATGCCTCAGGTAGTTGAAAAAATCATTGCCAGCTGCTCCGAGTCGAGATGTAATAGTCATGTTGATTATGAACCGATTCCATCGAAAGATTCTGTTGTTAAAATAATAAACAATTTTTTCGAGGTTATTTATCCTGGTTTCTTTAACCCGGAAAAGCTGGATCCGGTAAACCTGAGGTATCATGTCGGGCAAAGTGTAACCCAGCTTTATGCAATGCTGTCAGAGCAGGTTATCAGCAGTATTCGTCATGACTGCCTGCGTTATAACCTGACCTGCAGGGAATGTATTGAAGCCGGTTACGATATTTCCCTGAAAGTATTGGAAGAAATTCCAGCTCTTCGGGATGTCCTTGAATCAGATGTTAAAGCTTCATTTGATGGAGATCCTGCCGCACGCAGCTATGATGAAGTGATATTTAGCTACCCCGGCATTTATGCTATCACTATTTACAGGGTAGCCCATTTACTTTATCAGCATAAAGTGCCCCTGCTGCCAAGGATCATGACAGAGTATGCTCACGGACAGACAGGAATTGATATTCATCCTGGTGCTCAGATCGGAGAGCGCTTTGTGATAGATCATGGAACCGGTGTGGTTATTGGAGAAACTACTACTATTGGCAAAGATGTACGCATCTACCAGGGTGTTACTTTAGGTGCACTGTCATTGCCCAAAGGTGCGGGAGATAAATACCGCGGGCAAAAGCGCCACCCCGATATTGAAGATGAAGTAATTATTTACTCTGGAGCGACGATACTGGGAGAAAAGGCCAGAATTGGTGCAAGGTCAGTAATTGGCGGTAATGTCTGGTTAACAGAACCGGTTCCGCCTGATACAAGAGTTTTAATGGAAAATCCCCGTTTAATTTATAAAAAGGGTACAGGCAAATAGGAATAATATACATGATTAAAGTAGCTTTTCAATAAAATGAGCAATTAAACCGGCTATAATACAGAGTGGTAATCCCAGTCCCATACGCAGCAGGCTAAATTTATAACCTAAAAATCCGCTTTCAAAGGGCAGCTTGGTCAGGTTTAGGAATGACCATCCTGCCATCAGGGCGATGGTAGTTCCTAAGCCTGCCCCGGCATGGTATATGATAGCAATAATAGGGTAAGATGCATATGGGCCAAAAGCCATTAGAAGTCCGCCCAGCGTACCTAAGAATATTCCTGTAAGACCAGCCTCCTGGGCCAGCCAGCGCTTGATAAACTCCTCTGGGATCAGGGTTTCCAAAATTCCTGCCAGCAGCATGGCCAGCAGAATAACCGGAAGCGCCGCTAAAAGCTGCCTGAACCCTGCTTGTAATCCATCCCGGTGTTTCCCATTTTTTAAGTTAATGAAAAATAAAACTATAGCTAGAGCTGAGAATATTATTATAGATAGGGTCAATGCTTACTCACTTCTTCCTGGCTGAAGTTATTAAACCCTTCCGGGAAATATCTTCTGGCAATAAAGCCCATTAAAATGGGAAATGGAAAGGTGATAATGTTTCTAAGGATTGCCAGGCCTGGAGTAGTTAAACTTGCCTCTAAAGGTAGACGTGTTACATCGTAGCTCTGTTTGCCTGCAACAAAAGAGAAAATAAGGAAAAATGGAATTCCCTTACCTTTAAAACCTGCCAGGAAAGGATAAAAGATATACGGCCCGCCGGGAAAAAGTCCCCCGGCCAGGGAGCTTACGATAACACTTTTATTCCCGGAGTATTTGTTGAGCCATTCTTTTATCATGTCTGAAGTGATTAACACCTGCAGTTGTCCGATCACTACAAAAGCGATAATAATCAGAAAAAAAGCCCGCATCGCTGTTTCCCAGGCTCTGTTCAGGCTTTCTATAACCAGCGAGGATCCTCCAAGGTAAAATAAAACCAGCAGTAATATAACTACTGTAATAAGCAGGGTAATTGTGGTGGTTTTCAAACTTACCTATCCCTTCAGAAAGTATAATTAAAACTTCAACACAAAAAAGATAATACCTTTAGATATACAGGGTATTTGTTCCAGAATACAATAATGGCTATTGCGAAAACTGCTTTTAAGGTCTTGAATTGAATGGCAAAGCAAACTCGACCATTTCTCTTGACTTGCTATCATATACTATCGTAACATGTAGGAAATGATTGAAAGGAGCGAAGCTGATGAAATATAAAGGATTGCTTATTATCACTACAATTCTAATTATATTTGCTTTCTTTGTGGGGTGTGCTGATCAGGATGTTGCTATCGATGAAGCTGAGGATGAAAATGCTTTCTTAGAAGATAAAATCATAGAAAGTACTGAAGAAGATGAGGCAAATGATAATAATGATAGGGAAGTTTCAGATGATCTTTCTGAAGCGGAAGCAATCAGACTGCTTCCGCTTGCTGAAATTAAGTGAAAAGTAATTTACAGGTCGATTTCAATATTGCTTTCTTCCCTGAGTTGTGTAACTAGTTCAGTTAAAACTCTTTGTACTTTTTCTTCTTTCATCTGTTCAGTCATTTGCTGCCTGATTTCTTCTTCCAGCTGTGGCTTGATTGCTTCAAAGTCATCTTTTTCTAAAGCTTTGCCGTATCTTTCAACCAATTGCTGATTATACATTTCAATTTGTTCTGAAGGTATTTCCGAATCTTCTTTTTCCAGCATTTCCTGGATCTCCAGGTACTGAGAACGCAATTCTTCATAGTGCTCTTTCAGTTCATCTGAAGTTAGCTCTATTTCTGCTTCGTTAACTCTTTCTTCAGGATTATCTTCCAGGTACTCTTCCATGTACTGGTCAAGATAGTTTTGCACTGTAAGCTCATTAACGATATCCCTGTCGATATCTTCACGGGTCATACCAGCCTGGGCCATCTGATTCAGCAGGGCTTCTTCGCCGCCAAATGCCTCAGCATATTCCTGGAAACGTGCTTCCACTTCTTCTTCACTTACTTTTATGCCTTCTTCTTCAGCTTTCTGTCTGACCAGGGTCGGAGTGATAAAATAATTCTCCAGGACCTGTTCTTCCAGCTGATCAATAGCACCTGCCATTTCTTCGCTTTCCAGATCTACACCTTGCATTTCGTACTGCATCATTTCTTGTTCTACAGCCTGGTCCAGCTCTGCCCGGAATATTTTTTCACCATCTACAGTAGCAACAACTTCACCGTTTTCTCCATCCGCACCATTATCTGTAAGATCATCCTGCTCAACGGCTTCGCCATTTTCTACAGGTTCGTCTGGCTGTGTTATATCCGTATCGTTGTCACAGGCAACAGGCAAGGTGATCATGGCTATTAATGCCGTGATCACGATTGCTGAAGATTTGACAGTCAATAACAACTTTTTACTTTGCTCTGTTAAATTCATAAGAACCTCCTATTTAAATTGAAATACTAATTCATATTTAAAGCCGGAACCCATGATAACAGATAGAAGGAAAGCCAACAAGGGGTTTAGACAATACAGGTTAAAATATGACAATAGAAATGTAAATAATTTGTAAACACTGCAAATAGTGTGTAAATATAACTTATACCGGCAGGTCATTCAGTCTTTTAATGGAAAATAAATATCAAGACTAAAAATAAAGGAGGAGAAAAGAGTAATGAAAAAGCTGTTTGCAGTACTGTGTGTTGTTTTGTTGATGTTGGGTAGTATGGCTATGGCTGGATGCGAAGATATGGAGGATGTTCCTGTAGAAGATGAATTAGAAGATACCGAATAAGACAAAAAATAAGTATCAAGACTAAAAATAAAGGAGGAGAAAAGAGTAATGAAAAAGCTGTTTGCAGTACTGTGTGTTGTTTTGTTGATGTTAGGTAGTATGGCTATGGTTGGATGCGGAGATGTTGAAGATGTTCCAATAGATGAAGAATTAGAAGATACCGACTATTAAAAAAAAGAAAATGCTAATTAAGATGTAATATTTAACCGAGTCATGCCGGGCATGGAAAATATCCATGTCCGGTTTTATATAGCAGAAAATGCATAGATTAGTTGCTGAAGTTTATAAAAAAGGTATTTATGTTGTTTTTGAGAAGTATTACTGTTGGGAGGTGGCTATACATGCCCGAAAAAGTGCTTGTTATTGATGATGATGAGCATGTTTGCGAAATGGTTCGTATAGCCCTTGAAGCTGAGGGACTCACTGTTGATGAAGCTTATGATGGAAACGAAGGGTTAAAAAAAGTGCTAAGCGGCGATTATGCAGTTCTGCTTTTAGATATCATGTTACCGGAAACAGATGGTTGGGATATTTGCCGTCAGATCAGAAACAGTAACCTGAGGGGCTTGCCAATTATAATGCTTACGGCCCGGGGCGATGAGATAGACCGGGTTCTCGGGTTGGAACTGGGAGCTGATGACTATGTGACTAAGCCTTTCAGTCCCCGTGAAATGGCTGCCAGAGTAAAAGCATTAATCAGGCGCTCAGATAGTTATAATCTTAACAGAAACCAGTTGGGTTATGGTGATTTGCATATTGATCTAAATAATCTTGCTGTCAGGATTGGTAAAAAGTCGATTAAGCTGACTCCTAAAGAAATGGCTTTACTAAACTTACTGGCCCGGCAGCCCGGGAATCCGCTAACGCGCGATGAGCTGTTAAAAGAAGTATGGGGATTTGATCCTTCAACAGCGATGACCCGGACTTTAGACGAACATGTTAAAAGATTGAGGGCGAAAATAGCCCGCCTTGATCCTCATACTGAATATATTCAAACCGTCTGGGGGGTCGGTTACAAGTTTGAGGTGAAGCGCAGTGATTAAAAAGCCCAAAAAACCGCGGACTATTTTTGGCAAGTTAATGTTTTCTCATCTGATTGTAGTTGTGATAAGCTTGATTGTAATTGGCTTTTTTCTAACCTATCTAATGGAAAATTATTTTATTAGTGCCAGGGAACTGGAAATTGTCAGCCAGGCCAGGGATTTTTCCTACCTGATAGGTGAAGACCTGGTAGCAGATGATTTAGAAGCGGTAAGAAAGTCGACAGAAGCCCTGGCTTATTCGCTCGATGCAAAAATCAGAGTCTTAAATTATAGAAAGCTTACTGTTTTAACTATTGATCCTGAAATGGATGAGGAAGATGGAATTGAGTCTGAAGAAGGGGTAGGCCTGGAGGAAAGAGAGATTGAACATGTTTTTCATGGCAACATGCTGACTAAAAAAGTTTACGGTCCGGCGATGCAGAGGGTGCTTGTTGCTGCCCCTATCTTACAAGAAGAACACTCTGAGTCCAGAGTAATGAGTGATAATGGCGAGGAAGCAGTTTTGGGTGCTGTTGCCTTGAGTGTCCCCTTGAGGGGAATTGAAGAATCTTTAGCTCAAATCAGCCGTTTAATGCTTTACTCAGGATTTATCGGCGTCATTGTTGCTGGTATTTTTGCTTTTTCCCTTTCTAAGACTTTGGCCCGCCCATTACAGAAGATTAATAAAGCTGCTCTTGATATGGCTGCGGGTAATTTTCACTGTAAAATTGAAGAAGAGTCTGATGATGAAATCGGTGAGCTAATAAAGACCTTTAATCACTCGGTTGAGCAGGTAGAGAAAAACCTCGAGGAACATAAACGCCTGGAAAACTTGCGCCGAAATCTTGTTGCTAATGTTTCTCATGAATTAAAAGCTCCCTTGGCTTCTGTGCGGGGTTTCTCCGAGCTGATGTTAGATGGGTTAATTGATGAGAAAGAAAAAGAGAGATACTTGCAAATAGTCCTTGATAATTCGGTTCACCTCAGCAAGCTGGTAGATGATTTGTTAACCCTTTCTCATTTGGAAAGCGGTCAGATTAAACTTGAACGGGAAGAAATAAACATTGATGATTTGGCCAGGTGGAGCTTTGATAGCGTTGCGCCCCATGGAGAAGAAAAGGGGGTTAAGTTATCATTTAATACTGAGCATAACCTGGCTGTCATGCATGGAGACCGTCACCGTATGCATGAAGTTTTAGTTAACCTGCTTGAAAATGCACTTCAATATACCCCGCCGGGTGGGGAAGTAAGTTTTAAAATATATCAGAAAAAAAGGCAGGTAGTTTTTGAAGTGCGTGATACCGGCTGTGGCATACCAGAGGAAGAGCTTCTTCTGATATTTGAAAGATTTTATAAGGTTGATAAGGCACGCCGTCGCAGCGGTAAGGGTTCAGGTCTGGGGCTTGCTATTTCCAAACAGCTGGTGGAACTGCACGGGGGGACAATTGAAGTTGAAAGTGAACTAAATAAAGGCAGTGTATTTCGGGTATATCTTCCTTTACATCCATAGCCACCAACATTATAATATGAATATATAGCATCAAAAAAAATTATACATTATTCCTCGAATTAATTCTTTTTAAGGGGCGATATCATGACTGAAGTGTTGCAGCAAGCTGTAATTATCGTTTTTATTTACTTTTTTATTTTTTTCCTGGTTGCTCAGGCGATTCGTAACAACTCCATTGTAGATATGGGTTGGGGGGCAGGATTTGTTCTAGTTGCCCTGATCACATTTTTTACCCAGGAAGCATATGTTCAAAGAAACTTTCTCCTGGTGCTGTTGATTACGATATGGGGGCTCAGGTTAACCTATTATATTGTTCGCAGGAACTGGGGCAAACCTGAGGATTTCCGTTATGCCAGGTGGCGCCGGGAATGGGGCAAGTGGCTGGTTCCCAGGGCATTTTTACAGGTTTTTATGCTGCAGGGGGTTTTAATGCTGATAATCGGTTACCCGATTATCCTGGTTAATGCCAACCCGGAATCCGGGTTAAACCTGTTAGACTACCTCGGACTGCTGGTCTGGCTGATAGGTTTCTATTTTGAATCTGTTGGGGATAAGCAGATGGCTGAATTCAAGAAAGATCCAACTAATAAGGGTAAAATTATAAAAAGTGGCTTATGGAAGTATACCCGGCATCCCAACTATTTTGGCGAAGCTACGATGTGGTGGGGTATATTTTTACTTTCTCTCTCAGTCCCACTGGGCTGGAGCGGTATTATCAGTCCGCTGACCATTACCCTTCTGCTGCTCTATGTTTCAGGGGTGCCGATGCTGGAAAAGAAATATAAAGATAAACCTGAATTCCAGGAGTATGCTAAAGTTACCAGTAAGTTTTTCCCATGGTTTCCGAAAAAAAACTTAAATAATAGGAAGGAGTAAGCAAATGGCAAAATTTGTTTTAATATACCTGGTTGTTCTGGCAGCTTTCTTCGTAATTGATATGATCTGGCTGGGCCTGGTGGCAAAAAAGTTTTACCGTGATCAGCTCGGCCATTTAATGAGTGCTGGTGTTAACTGGCCTGCGGCTATTATTTTTTACCTGTTATTTATTCTCGGACTTGTTTTCTTTATAGTTTATCCTGCCGTAGAAGAGGGAAGCTGGTTTTATGCCCTCTGGACCGGAGCATTTTTTGGCCTGATCTGTTATGCAACCTATGACCTGACCAACCTGGCTACCCTGAAAAACTGGCCGGTAAAAGCGACAATTGTTGATTTGATCTGGGGTTCTTCTTTGTCCGGTATCCTTGGCTTAATTGGATTTTTATATGGCCGTACAGTTTTATAGCACTTTGCTATGAATAATCCCAGAAACCGCTTGATTGTTATCGGGATTGCAAAAGGTAATCATCAAAGCACAATTTTAGTTCGGGTTATCTTGTAATACAGCAGAAAAGCATGGTATTATATTTTTAGAAAACTGCCAAGTATGTCTCTTTTTTGTTCCTTTCTCTCTGTTAAATTTTAGCTACCGTACTTTTAAGCAGTAAGCTAATTTGTTTGTAACCCAATTGATTATTTAACTATAGAACATAAATTTAATAAATGTATTTATTAAACTTG
>JBNJHL010000054.1:0-13860 GCA_051748445.1 Bacillota bacterium | reverse complement strand
ATCCGCGATTACGGCCTGGAAGTGTCGGTTGAAGCTGAAGAGTACACCATAGATGGATTAATTAAGGCCATTACAGATTATTGGAGGAGGCAGTAAAGTTGATTCCTATTCCAGACAGAAGACCACGTCGCCTGCGGGCGGGGGAGACAATCCGTTCCATGGTTCGTGAAACACATCTTCGGCCGGAAGACCTGATCAATCCGCTTTTCGTAGTTAACGGTAAAGATGTTGCCCAGCCGATCGAGTCGATGCCGGGTGTGAGCCGCCTATCTGTGGACAAAGCGGTCGAGGAAGCAGGCCGCATCTACCAGCTGGGTATCCCTGCCGTGCTGCTGTTCGGTATCCCCGACCACAAGGATGCCCGGGGAAGCGCCGCTGCAGAAGATGATGAAGCTGTGCAGCGCACCTGCCGGGCGATCAAGGATAGCTACCCGGAAATGGTAGTTATAACTGACATTTGCCTTTGTGAATATACCGACCACGGTCACTGCGGTGTGGTAGAAGATGGCAGGGTTGTCAACGACGAAACTTTAGAACTGCTGGCCGAGGTGGCCCTCTCCCATGCCCGCAGCGGGGCCGATATTGTTGCCCCCTCGGATATGATGGACGGCCGGGTGGCGGCAATCCGCAGTGCCTTAGATGGTGATCATTTTACTGATACGGCGATCATGTCCTATGCTGCAAAATTTGCTTCTGCCTTCTACGGGCCCTTTCGCGACGCTGCAGATTGCTCTCCACAGTTCGGCAGCCGCCGCTCCTACCAGATGGACCCGGCCAATGGACAGGAAGCGCTGCGCGAGGTTGCTTTAGACATTGACGAGGCCGCAGACATAGTGATTGTCAAGCCGGCCCTTTCTTACCTGGATATAACCAGGTCGATTCGCGATAACTTTAATATTCCCATTGCCACCTATAACGTGAGCGGTGAATATTCCATGATCAAGGCCGCTGCAGACCGGGGCTGGCTGGAAGAAGAAAAAGTGGTTATGGAGGCCCTGCTTTCCATGAAACGGGCCGGGGCCGATCTGATTATAACTTACCATGCCCAGGACGTAGCCCGCTGGCTTCAGCGCTGAAAAATACGGTCTTAAAGAAGGATGACAACTGGAGGTAGATATTTATGTATGAAAAATCGAAGGCTCTTTTTGCAGAGGCGAATGAAGTTATTCCCGGTGGTGTAAACAGCCCGGTCAGGGCTTTTAAAGGTTTGATGCATCAGCCGCTCTATATTGACCGGGGTGAGGGCAGCCGGGTTTATGATGTCGACGGTAACAGATATATCGACTATGTCGGTTCCTGGGGGGCTCTGATTTTGGGTCACGCCCACCCGCACATCGTGAAGACTATCTCAGAAACAGCGGCTAAGGGCACCAGCTTCGGAGCGCCGACGGCCCTGGAAAATGAAATGGCCCGCCTGGTTGTCGAAGCCGTGCCTTCTGTTGATGTTGTGCGAATGGTTAACTCGGGCACCGAGGCAGTGATGACCGCGCTGAGGGTAGCCCGCGGCTATACCGGGCGCAGCAAGGTTAGCAAGTTTGTCGGTTGCTACCACGGGCATGCCGACAGTTTCCTGATCAAGGCCGGTTCGGGGGTAGCTACATTCGGTTATCCCGACAGCCCTGGTGTGACAGAAGGAACAGCAAAAGATACCATTGCCCTGCCCTATAATGACCTCGATGCTATAAAAGAAGTCTTTTCATCGATCGGGGAAGAAATTGCCGCGGTTGTGCTTGAACCGGTGGCCGGTAACATGGGGCTGGTTGCGCCTAAACCGGGCTATCTGGAAGGGCTACGCGAGGTTACTGATAAGCACGGGGCCCTGTTAATATTTGACGAGGTGATTAGCGGTTTCCGGGTCAGCCACGGCGGAGCCCAGGGTCTCTATAAGGTGAAGCCCGATCTGACTACACTTGGAAAAATTATCGGAGGCGGTATGCCGGTCGGCGCTTACGGGGGCAGGCGGGAGATCATGGAGCAGGTAGCACCCTGCGGACCTGTCTACCAGGCTGGAACCTTGTCCGGCAACCCGTTGGCCATGGCTGTCGGGGTGGAAACCCTGAAGAGATTGAAAGAACCCGGTTTTTACGAGAGCCTGGCTGAAAAGCGGGAGAAGCTAACCGCAGGCCTGGCCGATGCAGCTAAAGCCCAGGGGGTAGCCATCCAGCAGGGCGGAATCGGCTCAATGTTCGGCAACTTCTTCAATGACCGGCCCATTTATGATTTTGACAGCGCCAAGAGCTCGGACCAGGAAAGTTTTAAAGTGTTTTTCCGGGCGCTGCTCAAAGAAGGAGTTTATATTGCACCGTCCCAGTTTGAAAGCGGTTTTGTATCGGCTGCGCACAGCGAACAGGATATTGAGCAAACTATTGCTGCTGCTGAAAAAGCTTTTGCTGCGGTCAGAAAATATTTAGATGAAGGAACAGATACAGGGAAGCAGATTTCATAAGATTGGATGGATTTAAAAATGCAGATTGTTTTACTCGGTATAAACCATAAAACAGCAGCCCTTGAGACCAGGGAAAAAGTAGCCTTCTCCGATAAGCATGTCAGGGAGGCCCTGGAATGCCTGAAATGGGAAGGGACGGTAAAGCAGTGCGTGATTCTCTCAACCTGTAACCGCACCGAAATTTATGCCCTGGCTGATGAAGCTTCCAGCGGGCGGGCAGCCCTGGTTGCCATGCTCGAAGAAGTGAGGGGCGCAACCTTTTCGGAGCTGGAGAACTGCACCTACT
The DNA here is from genome assembly GCA_051748445.1 of Bacillota bacterium. Classification (GTDB taxonomy): domain Bacteria; phylum Bacillota; class Dethiobacteria; order DTU022; family DTU022; genus T3SED10-7. Next base: position 11,128 of record JBNJHL010000054.1, on the reverse strand, counting down.
TTTACAGCGGTTTTGATGCCGTAAACCACCTTTTCCGGGTTACTGCCGGGCTTGATTCGATGATTCTGGGAGAAACCCAGGTCCTCGGCCAGGTTCGGGAAGCATATGAAGAATCCTGCGGCCTGGGTGGGGCCGGCAAGGAAATGCACGGCCTGTTCCAGCACGCGGTGCGCTGCGCAAAGAGAGTGCAGACGGAAACGAAGATTAACCATAACTCTGTGTCGGTCAGTTACGTGGCCGTGGAGATGATTAAAAAAGAGCTGGGCAGTTTCGAGGGCCTGCGGGTCCTGGTGATCGGGGCCGGAAAAATGTCAAGGCTGACCCTGAAGCACCTGCACGACCTGGGAGCGAAGGATATCCGGGTGACCAGCCGTACCTACCAGAGGGCCAAAGACCTGGCCCATCTTTTTAACGGCCGGACCATAGATTTTAGCCGTAAAAAAGAAACCCTGCACGATATTGATATCATCATCAGTTCTACCGGTGCTCCTCACCTGCTGCTCAGCAAGGAAGATATGACTGCGGTGATGGAAAAGCGCCAGAGCAGACCGGTTTTTATCATCGACATTGCCGTGCCGCGTGATATCGACCCGGCAGTGCGGGAGCTAAAGGAAGTTTTTCTTTATGATATGGACAGCCTGCAGCAGGTCGTAGATGGTAACCAGAAAGAGCGCGAAAAGGAAGCTGCTGCGGCCGGGGAAATGATTGCAAATGAGACGGATCAGTTTATGAGCTGGTTTAAAAGCTTAGAAGTCACCCCGGTAATCAAGGCCCTGCGTCAGAAAGCCGATCAAGTTCGCCAGGTAGAGCTGGAGAAGTACTTAGACGGTAAGTTAGGACGGCTCAGTGATAAAGAAAAACAGGCCGTTGAAAACCTGACTAAATCTATAGTTAATGCCATTTTGAAGGATCCGATTATCCGTATGAAAGACCATGCTGTGCAGGAGAGCGCAGATGATCATGCTAAGGCCATGCTGCACCTCTTTGATCTGCACGGGGAAGTTGAGCATGATTTGAATAAGCAAAAATGCAGGGGGTTAAATTAAGTGGGCGGCAATCATCATTTAACGCAGGGCTGAAAAAAGAGGATATTATTCCGCTGGTGGAACCCTGGGAACCGCGTACCAAATTAATCGCAGGCCTGATTTACGTCTTCGGTGTGATCGGCTTGATCGACTTGAGACTGCTGGGTGCGGCTTTGCTCTTTGCCCTGTGCTTTGCTCTCTGGAGTGGATTGGCCATGGGTCAATTGTTAAAAAGTTACAGCCTAACGCCGGCTTTAAACTTCCTGTATATTCCATTGCCGGGTCAGAAATAAATAAGAAACGGAGGAAAAAACAATTGAAAACAGGATTAATTATCCTCGGTCATGGCAGCAAGGCTCCCGAGGCGACCGAGACTCTGGCCGCGGTAACAGCAATGGTGCGCGACAGGGTCTCTTACAACCTGGTTGAGTATGCTTTACTGCAGATTAGTAAACCGCCCCTGGGAGCGGTAGTGGAAAAGATGGCAGACGAAGGTGTGGAAAAAATCGTTGTGATGCCTTTCCTGATTGCAGTCGGGGTTCATCTTAAAACCGATATTCCCGAAGAACTTGATGCCCTCAGTAAAAAACATCCCGGGCTGGAACTTCATCTAACCGGCCCCCTTGGCGCCGATTCCCGCCTGGCGGAGATTGTCGTTGACCGGGTTAAGGAAACGGAGCTATCAATGTAAAGCCTACAGCCCCAATCCCGAAGGTATTAAAAGCAAGAGCATGCTTATCATCGAAGAAGAGCTGAGCCCGAAAATCGAGAAGTTCAGCCCTCTGGAAGGGGTAGTGATTAAAAGGGTTATCCATAAGCCATTTTTGTAATTGGCAATGCCCCGCCCTGTATGAGCTACCGTGACAGCATTGGGGGACGCGGTAGGCCTGCTTTCGTTAGCTTTGCATAACGGGTGACAAGTTTATAGTTTTAATCTACTATAGAAACAGGCAGAGGAGGTAAGCGATGGAGAAGGGTTATGTTCAGGTTTACACCGGTGACGGCAAGGGGAAAACTACGGCAGCCCTTGGACTCGGTTTAAGGGCAGCTGGCCGCGGTTTTAAAGTTATAATGTTTCAGTTTCTAAAAGGAGCTTACAGCGGGGAATTGGATAGCACCTTGCTGTTGGGTGGCAGGTTTACGATTATTCGCCTCGGTGAAACAAAGAAATTTTTCGGAGCATTAAATGAGCAGGAAAAGAAAGAGCTTAGGGAAAAATTACAGGAAGAACTGAAGCAGGTTGAAGCCATCATGAAAAGTGAAGACTGCGACATCTTAATTTTAGATGAGATAATGGCAGCCATACATGGAGATTTATTGACTGTTGACCAGGTGTGTCAGTTAATCGATGCCAGGCCGCACAATATGGAACTGGTTTTAACCGGGCGCAGAGCCCCGCAGGCGGTTATTGACAGGGCCGACCTGGTTAGTGAGGTGCGCTGCGTCAAACATTACATGGACAATGGGGTCCTCGCGAGAGCGGGGATAGAAAAATAGTGCACGGAAGTTTCCACTGCGGAAATTGCCATGCTGATCAGTGTAGACGGACAGGTGACTATATCACAGGTGGCTGATCCCTTGAAAGCGGCCCGCTGTGAAATACCTCCGGTGGTCCTTGACAATTACGGATTTAAACTCTATTAAAGCGCTGTTGCTCCACGTGCCCGACATCCTTTTTTTTAATATAAGTGTTATGATTGACTTGCAGGATATGCAAATTGCATATTGAAGTACGATTTGTTGGGAAAATGACATCTAGATGACATGGGGCTTAATGTTGACTGAATATTGGGATATGCAACCTCTAAAAAAGCTGCTCAAGATGAGTGAGAAGCTGATCAAACTCACCGTTGATGATTTTGATTATCAGCTTATATGTGATGAACTGCATGCCCTGGCAGGGGCGAAGTTTACCGTGATCAGCATCTTTGATGAAAAGCAGGAAAATGCTGAAAATGTTGCCCTGTCCGGGGTCAGTGATGAAATATCCCAGGCTTCCGAGCTTCTCAGAATTCAGATCCATGGTGCAAGGTGGAAAATTATAAGCGGCCGGATTGGTCAACTAAATGACGGTAAGTTAAAATTATTTGAGAGTCTCCATGAGGCATCATCCGGAAATATTTCCGAGCCGGTAGCCATGACTCTTGAAAAGGCTCTAAACCTCGGAAAAACGTACGCAATTGGAATTGCCGATACTGAAGGCAACTCCCTGGGTGAAATTGCAATGGTCATGAACAGTGGTGAAGAGATCCAGTATCCTGAGGCAATAGAGATCTACACTGGTCAAATCGGGTTATTGCTTTCGCGTCTTAAATCGGAAGAAGCCTTATTGAAGGAAAGCGCGAGAAAGAGCTGATCCTGGAGAATCTTTCCGAGCAGGTTAGCTACCTTGATTCAAATATGCGCCTGGTATGGGCAAACCGGCATGTTTGTGAACGTCACGGATTGTACCAGAAAAACTATCTTGGACGGAAGTGTTACGAGCTATTTCATGATTTTAATGAACCATGCCCGGGCTGCCCGGTTCCTGAAGCTGTTGAGACCGGCAGGGTAACTACCGGTGAGGTCGTTTCTCCGGACGGGCATTTTTGGGAATTAACCAGCACACCTGTTTTTTTGGAAAATGAAGGGTTGGTGGGGGTACTTCATTTTGCCTACGACGTGACTGATCTAAAGGCAACTGAGGCTGAGCTAAAGGAATTAAGCCTTGAACTTGAAAAAAGAGTGGAAGAACGTACTGCCGAGTTAAAAAGTGTTATCAAAGAACTCGATGCTTTTACTTACTCAGTATCACACGACCTGAGAGCGCCGGTGCGCAGTATCGAGGGTTTTTCCCGGGTAATTCTTGAGGATCACATTGAAAGTCTCGACAGTGAAGGCAAGAGATATTTTAAACGTATTTTAGCTGCTACTGGGAGGACGAGGAGTTTAATTGATGATTTGATGAAACTTTCACATGTGACTCGTCACGAGATAAAACATGGAAAAGTAAATATAAGCAGGCTGGCTGAGATGCATATAAAAGAGCTGCAGGAAAAAGAGCCTGATAGAGATATTCAGGTAGTTATTGAACCTGATATTTATGTATACGGTGATCAGGCTTTACTGGAGATTGCCCTGGCCAACCTGCTTGATAATGCCTGGAAATTTACTGCGGGAGTGGATGGAGCCAGCATTAAATTTGGATCTCAAATTAACACTGAAGGTATTATATGCTATGTTCAGGATCAGGGCGTCGGCTTTGATCAAAACTATGCCGATAAATTATTTTCTCCTTTCCAGCGCCTGCACTCCCAGGAGGATTACCCCGGAACCGGCATTGGTTTAAGCATTGTTTCCCGGATTATCCACCGTCACGGAGGAGAAGTCTGGGCTGAAGGAGAGCCCGGGCAGGGGGCAACTTTCTATTTTAAGCTTCCGCTAAATGAGGATAGGGCCTGACTGCTAAACTGGTAACTGTTAGTTTTTGCAGCCAGTCCCTGTTGATTCAGTTTACAGCTCTGAATTATTCTCTTTCAGGCGGGCATAAATATATGTTCCGCAGATCATCCCGGCAAAAGTAAACAGGCCAAAAAGTTTTCCTTCCCCGATCTGGGCCAGGACAGTGCCCGGGCAGGCCCCCGAAATGCCCCAGCCAAGACCGAAAACAAGGGCGCCGGGGATGCTCCATTTTTTTAGCTCCTTGTAGCTAATTCTTAGCGGTTCGCCGCTTTTAACTGGTTCGGCAAACTTTTTTATTACCTGCATGCCCAGGCCGCCAACAATGATTGCGGTAACTATCACGCCGACCAGCTTATAATCCTGGCCGATAAACATGCCGACGATCAGGTCATACTCTGATGCCCCGACCCTGCTGAGGGCAAAACCGAACAAAATCCCAAAGGCCAAAAATCCTAACTTTTTATTCATTACCAGGCACCTCCCAAAAACAGGCTGCGAACTATATTAGCGGCAACGATACCACCGATAACAAAGAAAATGGTTACTAAAATGCTGGAAATGTGCAGGTTAGCAATGCCGTGAATGCTGTGACCGGAGGTGCAGCCGCCGGCGATACGGGCTCCCAGGCCGAGCAGGATCCCACCGACGAAAAAGAAGATAGCGTTTAAAACTCCGGGCCACCCGGCGATTGCTGTGAAGCGGCCCATTTCAGTAGTTATACCCAGGTCACCACTTAAAATTGAAGAAAGCAGACCCCCGAGAATGATGCCGATGATGAAATAAACCCGCCAGCTGAATGTTTCCGCATATTTGGTTTTAATCCACTGCAGGTTTTTGGCTGGCAAAAATATTTTAACCAGGTTGCCGTAACCGGTTGATACCCCCAGTGCTGTATTGAAATAATAATAGAGCAGGGGCACCAGCAGCCCGATGATAATGCCCCCGGCCCAGAAGGGCCAGGGTTCTACAAAGATGCTTTTTAAAATAAACATTATTCTTCACCTTCCACTTTCATTGGTAATCCGGCAGCGCTCCAGGCTGTTGTTCCGCCTAAGACATTGGTAACTTCTTTAAAGCCCTTCTGTTTCAGCAGGCTGGCTGCAGTCATGGAGCGGTTGCTGGTGTTGCAGTGGACGATTACTTCTTTTTCCCGGCTCCAATCCTTTGCAGGTTGACGTGTGTCAGGTGCGGGAGCCAGGACTGCTTCCTCGATATGGCCACTTTCCCATTCGCTCTTGGCCCGGTTATCAAGAAGCAAAAGGTCCTTTTCCTTGTTCAGTCGTTCTTTTAATTCATGAACCGAGATAGTATTGATATTGCCTATCGGCAGGCCGGCATTGACCCAGCTTTCAACTGAACCTTCCAGGTAGCCGCATACATTATCAAGACCCACGTTGTAGAGGGCGGTTTTCATTTCTTCCAGGCTGCCGTCTTTTTCCAGGACCAGGATCAGCTTGTCGTCGGGGGGGACTACCCAGCCGGCAAATGTTGCCGGGTTGCCGTCCTTGCTGATGCTGTATGAGCCGGGAATGTGAGCGCCGGCGAAGGAATGGTAAACCCGGAAGTCGATCACCGAATAACCTTCTTTGATTGCTTCGCTTGTTTCAACTGCGCTGTATGCTTTTGGTTGAGTAAGGTTGCCAAGCAGTTCCGGACCGGTGCGGTTAATTTCCGAGCAGCGGGCAAAATGGTCCGGCGCTGCCGGCATGTCAGTTAACAAATCTACCTTGAAAGGCTCAAGTTCAGTATGCTGCAAAGCGTAGTTGTTCCGTTTTTCCGTGCCGATAGTGCTCCACAGCTTGGCTGATAAAGCTTTTCCGCAGAGGGAGCCCATACCGTGGGCCGGGTATACTTCGATGTGGTCGGGCAGTTCCTTTAAGCGTTTAAGGCTGTTAAACAGTTTTTCTGCCAACTCCTCTTCCCGGTTGGGGAACAGGTCCGGCCGTCCCACATCGCCGACCATCAGTGTGTCCCCGGTAAAGACTAAAACAGGGTCTTCCCCTCTTTCCAAATCCGTCACTACATAAACAGTGCAGTCGGGAGTATGGCCGGGAGTCTCCAGCAGTTTGAAGTGCAGGTTTTCAATGGTGAATTCTTCTTCATCTGTCAGGGCGTGGTGCGGATATGTGCAGTTGGCTATTTCGGGAGCATATATTATAGCCCCGGTTAAGTCGGCCAGTTCCATGTGGCCGGAGATAAAGTCGGCATGAAGGTGAGTTTCCAGGATAACTGAAATATCCATGCCAAACTCTTTGGCTTTTTCCAGGTAAACATTAATGTCGCTGCGAATCGGATCTACTACTACACATTTGCTTCCACTGCCAATCACGTACGAGCATTGGGCAATGCCCGGGGTGTAAATTTGTGCAAAATGCATATAAATACCTCCTGTGATAGTATTGTTGTTACTGCCAGATCAGCGCGATGACTGTTGCTGCGGTCAGGCCGCATAAAAATGTTAAAATCATACCAAAGCGCATGAACGAGCTAAAAGGAAACGGTGCTTTACTTAAGACCATCAGGGCAGCCTGGTGGGTCGGTAACAGCAGGGTTAAGTTTGAACCTGCCGCTACTGCCATCAGGGCTGCGGCTGTTTCAAGGGTGCTGCCTGCTGCTAGGCCGACAGCGAGGGGAGCCATAAATACGGCGGATGCCGCATTATTAATGGCATTGGACAGACCTGATGCCACGAACAGCAGCATGACTATCAGCCAGAAGGGCGGCAGATCTTCTGTAAATCCGGCCAACGCTGATGAGAGAAGATCTAAACTGCCAGTGTGCTCCAGGACTTGTCCGATGCCGAGCATTGCTCCCAGGAAGAAAACTATTTTCAAGTCGATGCATTTATATGCATCCGGTAGCTTTAAGATTCCGGCAAAGATCATCAGCAGCACTGCCCCGCCGAATCCGTAGGCTGGGTGCAGCAAACCTGAACTGACCGCTGCAATAGCCAGGAATAATATCAGCAGGGTAAATTGCTTTTTTCTAGTTGAAAGCGGTGCAAAAGGTTTTTCTTCATATAGATCGGATTCAGCTTCAATTGATTCGTTATGATCATTTTCCTTGTCTTCTAGATATTCTTTTTTGTAGCTGCATTTTTTGTCTGCTGCTCCAGTCCCAGGAGTAATTCCACATGTTTTGCAGATCAGCCAGGTAAGCATTGCTACCGTAAACATAGCCAGTCCGTGTGGGGCATAATCAAACATTCTAAATGACTGACCCGTAACTGAAAACATGTGTGAGGCAATAATAATGTTTGGCGCACTGCCAATCAGGGTGATGGTACCGCCTAGAATTGAATACATCGCCAGCGGCATCCCGAAAACACCGGGGCTCTGACCGGCTCTTCGGGCCATCCTGACAGCAGTGGGCAGCATCAGGCCGACAGCGCCGACATTATTCATGATCGTTGATAAAAGGGCGCTGACCGAAGAAAGGCCGATGACCTGTCCCCTCGTGCTTTGGATCCGGATGGCCAGGGTTTGCCCCAGTCCACGCAGCAGGCCTGAATTGATCAGTCCCTGGCTGATCAAAAAGACGGTAATAATTGTGGCCAGGGCCGGGTGTCCGAATCCGGAAAATACTACGCTTGGAGACGCGATGCCGGACAGGGCAAGTAAAAGCAGACCACTTATAGCAATTATATCTATTCTAAATCGCCCTGAAGCGATGGCAGCAAGGACTGTAATTAGAACTGTCCAGGAAAAGATTTGCTCTACCCCAATATTTCACCCCACTTGATATCAGCTCTTATTATTATAATGCAAAATTATAATTGTATAAAGACAATATGAGGATAGGTTTTTTATCTCTGGGTTGTTTTGACTGAAACAAGATAAATAAGATATAATTAGTCGTATTAATAGGAATGCTATCAGGAATAGTCTATTTCTGTTTTTGCTCAATAAAGTTCGAATGAACGCAAACTGATGAAAGTTGGTCGAACAACTATGCAGCTTACGAGGCAAACTGAATATGCAATAAGAACCCTGATTGAACTGGTAAATGCACCTCCGGGAACTATGATGAACAGCAAAGCAATTGCAGAAAAGCAAAATCTACCGGAGAAGTTTCTCACCAAAACCATCCAAATACTGGTCCGGGCGGGAATGGTTGAAACCAGGCGCGGCATGCAGGGTGGCATCCGCCTGGCAGTATCACCTGATTCTGTTACCATAGCCGATGTGCTAAAGGCCATAGAAGGTACATTAGCCATAAATCACTGCCTTGAAGGTGACTGTTACTGCGAAAATCAAGGGACCTGCCCGGTGCGAAAAGTATTACAGCGGACCCAAAAAGTAATCCTGGCCGAGTTAAGTAAGGAAACTCTTTCAGATCTGGCTAAAGGAGAGGTTTTTGTGAGTAATTAACAGCAAAGCAAAGTGTTGTTTGAATTGTTAAATCATAAAAAACCAAACAGGAGGGATTTTCATGTTTGGTAATCAATGTGAACAGACGGCGAAAGGACAGGGATGTACTGTGAAAGGGGTTTGCGGGAAAAGTCATGAGGTGGCTACCCTGCAGGATCTGCTGGGCCATGCCCTCAAAGGCTTGGGACTGGTTGCCCATGAAGCCCGTAGAGTAGGGGTAACCGATGATCGAGTAAACCGTTTTACCGCCAAGGCACTATTCTCCACATTGACGAACGTTAATTTTGACGAAGAACGCTTTGTAGAATATATCAGGGAAGCTGTGAAACTACGGGAGTCACTAAAAAGTAAAGTGAAAGAAGCAGGAGGCAATGCTGAATTTTCCACAGTCACGGCTGCATTTGAACCGGCCGATGGTCTGGAAGCACTGATTAAGCAGGGGGAAGGGCTTGGTCAGCCCTGGGACATGGATGCCGACGAAGATATTGTTTCCCTGCAGCAGACTGTATATTTTGGTATAAAAGGAATTTCAGCCTATGCCCATCATGCTGCAATCCTTGGCCGGGAAGACGATGAAATTTATGCCTTCCTGCACGAAGTCCTGGCTGCGCTCAGCGTTTCCGATCTTTCGCTTGAAGATTGGTTGACCCTGGTTTTGAGGACGGGCAAAGTTAACCTGAAGGTTATGGAACTGCTCGATGCCGCCAATACCAGTGCTTACGGGCATCCGGTGCCGACAGAAGTGCCCCTGGGGCACAGGAAGAATAAGTGCATCCTGGTCTCAGGTCACGTCCTGTATGATCTGAAAAATATCCTGGAGCAGACAAAAGGCAAGGGAATTGATGTTTACACCCACGGGAAAATGCTGCCTGCTCATGGTTATCTCGTGCTAAATAAGTATGATCATTTTACTGACCCTGCTGCACCTTGGAATTAAAGATATCCGACTCGGGCCAAGTATGCCGGCTTTTCTCACCCCTAACGTGACCAAAGTGCTGGTTGATAAGTTCAATATTATGCAGATTGGCACCGCTGAAGAAGACCTGGCTGCTACTTTGAAATAACAAGTGCTTAAGTAGGCTGGCGCGCCGGGGGATCGATCCCCGGCGTCATTTTACTTGCGATTAACGTTTGACCGGGAGGTTACTGATGATCTCAATAAGAATACTCGCGGGGAGAAATTGTATGATTACTGTCAGGGGCTATATATAGCAGTTTGGGAAATACTGATGAAACGGAAGTGTTAAAACGATGAAACTTGAAGGAAACTGCCAGACTACCGCAATGGGAATAATGCCGCACAAGGATGTGGACAGGGCCCTTGACCTGGCCCTGAGCCTTGATATACCGTTCTGGCCCCAGCTGCCGAAAGTAAACTTTTTTGAAGATATGTACGCCCAGGTTTCAGAGCATTTCCCGGGGATCATCCTTGATACGAAGAAAAGGGTAGTCAGTTTCTCGATAGATAAGTTCTACGAGAATTTTGAAGAATATATTCCGCACTTGGAGGAAGAGGAGTTCTTCCGCCTTTCCCCGGCTCGCTGCTGCCTGGTCAACCAGAACGGCGAGGAAACGGTGACTAAATCATTCCGGATGCTGCAGGAAGTAGCCGATCACTTTAAGGGTCAGCTTTAGGCTGGTTGATTAATATTGTTCTTTAGCCCATTCTTCAAGGCTTATGCACGGCACATAGCTGTTTTTGAAGTCTGGTCTGTTCCTGGTAATAATTATCTCCATGCCGCTTTGCCTGGCACACTCCATCATTACTGCATCCTCAAAATCCGGTGCACTATTACCTAAAGCGCCGGTAATCATGCTCGGGGTGATGCCGGTAATCCTAATGAACTGAAACATTTCATTTAAATGTTTTTTTATTTCAGTAAGACTATAAGCTTTCCTCAGAATATATACTAAATCTGTTACCGAACTGGCTGTAATATATGCTTCAATGCGGCCTTTTTCTGCCTGTCTGAAAACTTTAAGGGCATTTTTGACAAATGGTTTGCGGTTGAGAAGGACATCAAGAACGATATTGGTATCAATCAGTACTTTCATATTTTTTCAGCCTTTCTTCCCTGGCATCCTCAATATTGTAATCTGCAGCTTTTTCAAATACGCCAACTAAGTTTTCTGTTGCCGGGTATTCATATTCTTTAACAGTAGATAACTTGGCTATATATTTCCCATTTTTTGAGATGATAACATCTTCATCCTGAGCAGCTTTTAAAAATTTGCCTACTTTATTTTTAAATTCAGTAGCTGTTATTATCACGGCAAACACCTCCTAAATAT
>JBNJHL010000053.1:10017-13874 GCA_051748445.1 Bacillota bacterium | reverse complement strand
TTATCCGGCCTGCTAATAGGCTGGGGTACTTATAGTTTCTTGAAATATGTTGTTACTATACCATTTACTGCAAGCCTGGCCAAGAAAAGACGGAATGATTGAAGACACAGAAAGCAGGAAAGAAAAAGGGTTTAAAGGCAGTGGAAATAGAAAAGGCCAAAATAACAAAAATCAGTTTTCATGGCTTACGGCATACCTTCGCTACACTAAGCCTGCAGCAGGGCGTTGATATGAGAACCACTTCAGAGAATTTAGGACATTTTGACCCTGGCTTTATGACTGTCGACACACCTTTGCCACCCTCTTAGCCAGAGCGGTAGCAATCCTTTATACCTCAAGCAAGTCATGGGCCATACCGACTATGCTTTTACTGCCACTACTTGCACTCATCCACAATTAAACGAGTTAAGGAAAGCAGTCCGTTCTATATAGGTTTGACAAGAGCTTTAGGTTGATGGCTACCAGTTGGCTACCCACGACAATTTTCTGCAATTATCAGCAACCCTCAGGCAAAATGACAAAAAAGAAAATGACTGCGAAGCTTATGTCCACAGACATTTTCTACTTTCTCGCTGGTCGGGGCGAAAGGATTCGAACCTTCGACCCCTTGGTCCCAAACCAAGTGCGCTACCAAACTGCGCTACGCCCCGATGTATTATTGCCGGATTTGTCGGCTAATCAATTATAAGACAGGCCGCGTGAAGTGTCAAGAAAACTGTCTTATATTTACAAAATAAGTTTCACATTATTACCTTGAATTATAAACATGGCTGCATTATAATAAAGTTAATCATCATGCAGGAGGTGTAATTGATGAAAAAAGCCCTCTTTATTATCTTAGCACTAGTCGCTATATTCAGTTTGGTGGCCACAACCGGTTGTGAGCTGGCAGATGAAGCCAGTTTCTGGGAATGGCTGATGATGTACCTGCTGAACTAAAGGATCGATCTCATTCTTTGCGTTCATATCAATACTAAGGGGTTTTAGAGCTTAGCCTTATTACCTAAGCCTGAAACCCTTTTGTATATCAGCAGCCGTTTCATTACAACATACTATGACGCGAGGTCGATTATCTTGAAGCGTTATCTTGTCGGAGGCCGGGTTATAAATACTGCCCTGGCAGTAACCCTGGCCATTGTCATCGCCCAGCAGCATCCATAAAATAGAAAAGCTGATGGATAAGCTGGAGGAAAGTTTTGCTGAAATGGATCTGTCCAAATCACGAGAGGAATTTATCAGCAGGGCTTCGCTGTTTCACCTTTACCAGGAAATACAGCGTTACTATAACCGGATGAACGAAATGCCTGCGGCCTAGCTGAATATTTTTCCCATGAGATCCCGCATACAGCGCAGAGCTTTTCCGCGGTGGCTGATCTTGTTTTTTTCTTCTGCCGTCATTTCGGCAAAGGTAAGGCCAGCCGGTTCATAATAGAACAGGGGATCGTAACCAAACCCCCCGCTGCCACGAAGTTCGTTAATAATTAAGCCACTGCAGCTTTCTTCAACAATGTAGGTTTGATCACCGGGCACTGCTACGGCAATGGCACATGTAAATTTAGCCCTGCGCTTTTCAGGCGGGACATCCTTTAGCTCCCTGAGCAGCAGGTCATTATTGGCCTCATCATTGCTGTTGACACCGGCATAGCGGGCCGAGAGCACCCCGGGTCGGCCACTTAAAGCTTCCACCTCCAACCCTGAATCATCGGCCAGGGCAATTTCTCCGGTAGCCTGGGAAACGACTTCCGCTTTTTTAGCGGCATTCCCGGCAAAAGTGCTGCGGTCTTCTTCAGGCATATTCACTTCCGGATAATCTTTAAGAGAAACAATTTTAAATGTAAGCCCTTCAAGGACTGCCTTCATTTCTTCGACCTTATGAAGGTTCCCGGTGGCAAGAATAATTGTTTTTTTCATCACCTTTTACCTTCCTCACTCCTCATGATAGCTTTCAACAGATTCCTTTATCAAATTATTGATCTCCGGCCCAAGGGTCTCTTTCTGATGCATTGTAATTTCAAGCACGCCGGCAGAAGCAAGGGTTAGCATTTGATCCATCTGTTCACGGCTAAAAGGCCTATCTTCAGAAGAGCCCTGCACTTCAACCAGTTTACCCGATGCAGTCATCACTATGTTCATATCCACACCAGCCTGTGAATCTTCTTCATAATTTAGATCAAGAACTGTCGCACCGTTAAATAAACCAACACTAATCGCGGCCAGGTAATCATAGAAAGGAAATCGCTCCAGATGTTCATTGTTTTTTAAATACAAAAACGCCTCAGCAAGCGCAACATAGGCCCCGCTGATTGAAGCGGTACGTGTTCCCCCGTCTGCCTGGATGACGTCACAGTCCAGCCAGATTGTTCGCTCTCCCAGGGCTTTCAGGTCGACCACCGACCTCAGGGAACGGCCAATTAAGCGCTGAATCTCGGAACTGCGGGCATTTATTTTTCCCCTTTCCCTGGTAATCCGCTCCCCGGTAGAACGGGGCATCATTGCGTACTCTGCTGTAATCCAGCCCTGTTCCATACCTCTTAAAAATGCAGGAACTTTTTCTTCAATTGAAGCAGTGCAAATCACCCTGGTGTCGCCCAGTTCAATCAGGACCGAGCCTTCGGGATGCTTCAGGTATGAACGAATTATCTTAATAGGCCGAAGCTCATTGTTACTTCTGCCATCGGTGCGCATTGGTATTAACTCCCTTCCCTGCTTATAATTTATTAGTATATCAGCTTATTATTCACCGACCCAACGGCCGAATCCTTTTAATTATTTGGAGTAACAACTATTTGCTAGAGGAAATAACTTATAGTAAAAAGAATATATAGTAGAGTTTTTTAAAGGAGGATGCAAAGTGGACCCTATCCAAGTTTTAGCAGCGATCGTTGTTTTTGTTTTAGCGTTTACCGTTTACACATACAACCGCCTGGTCGGCTTGCGTAACATGGCCGATACCGCCCTGGCCAATATTGATACCCTGCTTCAGAAGCGTTTCGATTTGGTTCCGAACCTGGTTGATACGGTAAAAGCATACATGAAACATGAGCAGGAAGTTCTGGAAACAGTAACGAAGGCCCGGACTGAGTACCTTAATTCTTCATCGATGAAAGAAAATGCTTCTGCTGATGAGAAGGCGTCAAGGGCAATCAAGACCCTTTTTGCCGTTTCAGAAAACTACCCGGAACTCAAGGCAAGCCAGAATTTTATGATGCTGCAGGAAGAGCTGGTCGGCATTGAAAACAAGCTGGCCTATGCCAGGCAGCGTTACAACCGCACGGTTATGATCATCAATATGGTTGTGCAGAAATTCCCGACAAACATCATAGCCAATCTGTTTAATTTTAAAACCCGGGAGTTTTTCGCAGTTGATTCCAGTGATATTCGTAACGTGCCCGGGATTGACATGCAAGGTGGTGCAAAGAGTTAATGGATCCAATCTATGGTCGTATTGCTTCTAACAAAAGAAAAACTTTCTTTTTATTTTTGCTTTACGCAGTATTATTTGTTGCAATCGGTTATTTTGGCGGCATTTACTTAGGAGATCCTTTCGCCGGGATTATACTGGCCGTGGTGGTCTTCATAATTATCTTTTTGATTAGCTATTTTGGCGGCCAGCGCGCAGTAACCGCTATGGCCGGGGCCAAAGAAATATCCAAACAGCAGGAGCCATTTCTCTATAACACGGTTGAAGGTTTAAGTTACGCAACCGGCAAACCAATGCCAAAAGTTTATATAATTGAATCTGATGTACCCAATGCCTTTGCTGCAGGACGCAACCCGAAAAGTGCGGTAGTAGCTGTAACCAGGGGTTTGATCAAGAGGCTTAACCGCCAGGAAGTAGAAGGCGTTTTGGCCCACGA
>JBNJHL010000053.1:0-10007 GCA_051748445.1 Bacillota bacterium | reverse complement strand
GTGCTGCTGGCCACGGTGGCAGTGGTGTTAGCCGGGACAATTGTATTTTTTGCTGCGATAATGCGCAGGATGGTTTTCTTCGGCGGTTTGGGTCGTGGTGGAGGAAAACGAAGCGGACAGGGCCAGATCATTGCTCTGGTTATATTGATCGTGCTGGCCATTTTGGCACCGATTTTTGCCCAGCTTTTAAGGTTTGCCATATCCAGGCAACGCGAATACCTGGCTGATGCCACGGCTGCCGATTTTACAGGTTACCCGGAAGGTTTGGCCAGCGCCCTGGAGAAAATCACGGACAGCCAGGTCAAAGACAGCCCCATCGAAAACAGCGCATTAAACGGGCTGTATATAGTAAATCCGGCGATCGGAGCCAGGCAAACCAACAGGGCCAGCGCCCTTTTTTCGACTCACCCACCGGCGGAAGAAAGGATTAAGAGGCTAAGGGCTATGTAGTGTTATTTAAGTGAGCTTTACCTGGTAGGCTTTTATTTCACGATTAAGAAGTTTAGCGCCAACCTCTTCAAATGGTTCCGGGCCGCCGCTGACAAAAAAACGGTAACGGGCTCCGTCTGAATCAAGAGGATTGGCCATTTTATTGTCAACTAAGATTGATTCAACTTCTGCAGCTATCTCTTCAGCCGAATTGATCAGCTTAACCGATGGGCCGACTACTTCCTGGATTAAGGCCTCCATCAGGGGGTAATGGGTGCAGCCGAGGATCAGTGCGTCAATATTTTCCTCAACGAATGGAGCAAGGTATTCTTGGGCAACTTTCCTGGCTTCAGGGGTCTCTACCAGGTTGTTTTCTACAAGAAGCACGAACAGGGGACAGGCCTTGCTGACTACGTGCAAATTAATGTTTTTTTTGTGCAGGGCTTTTTCATATTCAGAGCTGTTGATCGTCCCAACCGTCCCGATCACCCCTATCCTGCCGCTTTTACTTCGGCCTATAGCCGACCTGACTCCCGGTTCAATCACACCAAGCACAGGCTGTTCACAGTTAGCCTGGTAGGCTGATAAGCCGGCAGCAGTGGCAGAATTACAGGCAACGACCAGCATTTTAACTCCCTGATGATTGAGAAATTCAATCATTTCAAAGGCAAAGCGGCGCACATCGCTGTAACTGCGGGGACCGTAGGGCATCCTTGCAGTGTCGCCGAAATAGATAATTCTTTCTTGCGGAAGGCGACGGCTGATTTCTTTAACTACAGTCAAGCCGCCTACTCCGGAGTCTATAACGCCAATCGCCTTGTGCGCTTCTATGATTTGCTTTTTTGTAAGAGCCATAATGAATTATGCCTTCACTTGATTATTTTGATTTTAACCTGCGAAAATATCCACCCATGATTTTACGGGTATCAAAAATTGAAATAAAGGCCTCCGGGTCATATTGATTCATTTTACTCAACAAGAGAGGAACTTCTTTACGCTTTAACAGCACCTGCAGATTGGTCCGGTGTGCCCCTTCCCGGCCGTAGCAGGGCATGGAAGTAACCCCAAAACCCTGCTCTCGGAGGTATTCGTCGAGATGCCCACCATTTACCTTAGTTACAATTTGCACCAAAACATATCCGACAGCAATTTTTTCCTCAATCCAGCTGCCAACCAGGTTCCCGGCACCAAAGCCCAGTCCGTAGAAAAGGATATTTTGCCAGGCCTCCAAATTGGAGAGAACCATGCTTAAAGCGCCTATATAAATAATTGATTCAAAAAAACCAATAGCGGCAGCAATTTTACTCTGCCCCCTGGTCAGGTAGATAATCCGGATAGTTCCGAGGCTAACATGGGCAATCTTGGCAAAAAAGATTCCCATTAAGGTTAGAATTACCATTGACACTGAAAATTTTCCTCCTGCCCGCTCCAAAGAAGCGCTGCTTCTGATTTGAAATCAGTAGATATTGTAACAACCCACACAGGCAAAGTCAATCAATATATAGCTGATTAATTACTGCCTTTATTTTAATGCCAAAACGGCGATTACAAATCGCCGCCTTAATATTTCATTTAAGCTTTTACAGAGCTGCCTGAGCTTTTTATTAAAACTGTCCCATTTTTTCAGAGCGTGAGGCAACCATTTCCAGGGCATGAGCATTTTTTACACGAATAAGGGTCCCTTTCATGCCAAGGGATCTTGATTCGATAATACCTGCACTTTCAAACTTGCGCAGGGCATTAACAATAACCGAGCGGGTAATCCCAAGACTATCAGCAATTTTGCTGGCAACAATTACACTTTCATTATTATCAATATTTTTCAGAATCTCCCGGATTGCCTCTACTTCGGAGTAAGAGAGGCTTTCAAAGGCACCTTCGGCCAGTTCCCTGTTGCGGGTTCCTTCTTCTTCCTGATCGGTTGTTTCATGCTTGATATGCATACCAACAAGGCTTGCGCTTACTTCTGCCAGAATTAATTGCTCGGAGCTCAGTTCCTTACCAGGGCTAAACAACATCAGGGAGGCTAGCCTTTTACTACCACTGCGGATTGGCAGCGCTGTATAATAAAAGTTCTGTTTCCCTTTGCCGTCATAGTTTTCATTTACTACCGGTTCTGCTGCCTTGGCTTTTGCTGCAAGCACCGCATCTCCGGTAACAGCACCCTCCTTGATAATGCTTTCGAGAGGACCGCCTGTATCCACTTCCCCGGGATCACTGCTAATAATATTGCCTTCCTTATCCAAAAGCAGCACTGCTCCTCCTGTAACCTGGGCCACAATTTTTATTGCATCTTTGAGGTCCGGTCCATCGCTCTCCGGTTTAAGAAATATTCTATTCAGTTTCCTGATTTGCTCTATAATTTGATTAGCTTTCATTTCAGACTCCTCCTTTCATTTGTTTATATTACAAATTCATGCCTATGTCAATAATATTCTAAATCTTGCAATCCAGATCTACTTTTGCATCTGTTTGCGAAATAGCATCTCAGTTATCCTGTAAATTTCCTTGAGAGGCAAACCGGTTTTGCGGGCTAAATCTTTACAGTCTTCATATTCCGGCGCAAAATGCAATTCGGCCTGGTCAGGAAGAGAAGGGGTTGTTTTAACCCTGACCGGTCCCCATCCGGTATCAACAGTTACCGTTACGCGCGGGCGCATCTCTTTGATAGTGTTAAATATCCGCAAACCAAGTGAAGATGTCTCATAAAACACAATTTCTTTTAACGCTTCTGCTTTTTCCGGGGGAGCAATTATTGTCAGCTGTACCGCCGGTCGGTTTTTTTTCATTTGAATTGGCGTAAAGTAAACATCGAGAGCACCTTTTAAGAAAAGCTGATCCATCAGGTAGCCAAAATGCTCAGGGTTCTGGTCATCTATGTTAGTTTCAATAACTCTAACTTCTTCTTCATAACTGCCCGTATTGCGACTACTTTCTCCAAGGATCACTCTTAAATAGTTTGGATAACCAGGATCAATTGTTCCGGCGCCGTAACCGGAGGCACTAACTGTAAAAGATGGGAAGGGCCCAAAGGATTCGGCCAGGGTTGTAACAATGGCCGCCCCCGTTGGTGTCACCATTTCAAATTCGTAGTTGACTCCTTTAATCGGTACCTGCCTCATAGTCATTAATTTAAGGGTGGCTGGAGCAGGCAGAGGGAGCCTGCCATGTGCAGTCTGCACTTCGCCCCGGCCTAATGGAAGAGGAGAGCAAATAACTTTATCTGCCTGCAAAAGGTAAAGCGCTGCAACCGTGCCGACAATATCGACAATAGCATCTACCGCCCCAACTTCATGAAAGTGAACCTTTTCCACGGGCATACCATGGACCGCGGCTTCCGCTTCGGCAAGTTTCTTAAAAACAGCTGAGCTTTTCTCCTTTACCGGACCGGGCAGTTCAGAAGACTCGATCAGTTTGAGAATATGGGAAAGGTGCCTTTCTACTGGCTTTTTGTCTTCCAGGCTGACCACGGCTTTGGTTCCGGCCAGTCCTCCCCGGCTTACTTTTTCTGCTTCCAGGCTGTAACCGTCCAAATCCATTTTAGATAAAATTTTTTTCAGGTGTTCAACACTAACCCCCGCATCAATTAAAGCACCCAGGGCCATGTCGCCGCTGATCCCGCTATAGCAATCAAAGTAAATAGTTTTTCCGTTCATTTCACTGCTTCCTCTCCAACCCGGTTGATCATGGCTGCAATATGACCGGCGCCGTAACCATTGTCAATATTAACAACCGCGACGCCGGTTGCACAACTGTTAAGCATGGTCAGCAGGGGGGCCAGCCCGCCAAAATTTGCACCATAACCGATGCTGGTCGGGACTGCAATAACCGGACAGGTTGCCAGGCCACCGACCACGCTGGCCAGAGCTCCTTCCATTCCGGCCACAACAACTATAACTCGGGCCTGGCTAAGCTTATCCAAGTTATCAAAAAGACGGTGAATGCCGGCTACTCCAACATCAAACAGGCGTTCTGCACGGCTGCCCAGCAGTTCAGCGGTAAGGGCCGCTTCTTCAGCCACCGGCATATCCGCCGTACCGGCTGAAACAACAGTAACACAGCCGATTGGCACTGGTTCGCTTTCACCACGCAGCACGATAGCCCTGGCTGTCCGGTGGTACTCGGCTTCGGGATGGCCAGCCTTTACGGCTTCATAAACAACCGGTTCCGCCCTGGTAGCCAGGACTGTTCCCCCGGTTGACGCCAGGCGCCCAAAAATAGTTACAATTTGTTCCACTGTCTTACCGGGGCAGTAAATCACCTCGGGAAAGCCACGACGCAGATAGCGCTGGTGGTCAACCCTGGCAAACTCCAGGTTTTCGTAAGGCAGCAGGCGAAGCTTTTCCACTGCCTGGTCAACATTCACTTCACCTTCCTGAACTGCCGAAAGCAGTTCTTTTAGTTTTTTTTCGTTAATAATTTTCAGTCTCCTCTGCTGGCTGCTTATTAGATTCCGGCATAATAATAAATTATACCATAAAAAAAAGAAGCCGAAGATAATTAAAGGGAAGCACAGCAGGCTGGCCTGCACTTCCCCTTTAACCAAAATTAATCAGTAATGCAATTGCCGGACG
This sequence comes from Bacillota bacterium, assembly GCA_051748445.1. Taxonomy (GTDB): domain Bacteria; phylum Bacillota; class Dethiobacteria; order DTU022; family DTU022; genus T3SED10-7. Next base: position 5,004 of record JBNJHL010000053.1, on the reverse strand, counting down.
GTTCTCTTAGTATTCTCCGGGCAGTGCATTCAGCTCTTCAAGGGTGAATACCGGACCATCCTTGCAGACATAAACCGATCCGATGTTACAGCGCCCGCATTTGCCAACACCGCATTTCATCCGCATTTCCAGAGTGGTAACTACCTGGTCCGGGGTGAAATTCAGCTTGTCGAGAGCCTGCAGGACAAACTTAATCATAATTGGCGGACCACAGGTTACAGCAATCTTGTTTTCCGGGGTGAAGCCAAGGTCTGAGACGTAAGTGGGTACAAACCCGACATTTTTATCCCAGCCCGGAAACTCCGCATCCACGGTCAGGTAGACATTCGTATCCGGTTCTTCGGCCCAGCTTTCCTGGATCTCACTTTTGCGGATCAGGTCGGCTGGAGAGCGGGCCCCGTAGACAATATCTATTTTTCCGTAATCCTCACGGTGGGCAAAGCAGTAGCCGATCAGGGAGCGCAGTGGCGCCAGGCCGACACCGCCCCCGATAAAGAGCAGATCTTTACCTTTCATTTCATCAACAGGGAATCCATTGCCGTAAGGTCCCCTGATACCGATCTGCTGGCCCTTTACAACATTGTGCAGGGCATGCGATACTTTGCCTACATCCTTGATGCTAAACTCCAGGCACTCCCGGCAGGTGGGAGACGAGGTGATCGAAAAGATCGCTTCACCCACCGGCGGGATTGAGAGCATGGCACACTGGCCGGGCATGAAATCGAAGGGCAGCCCGTCTTTACCAACCACACGCAGGGTTTTAATATCGGGTGTTTCCTCGGTTATATCAAGTATGGTTGCCTGCTGGGGCATAAGTACATTAACGCTGCTCAACAGCTTCACCTCCAAGTGCCTGGATGACCTGAACAATATCGAGGTTTACCGGGCAGCTGCGCAAACAGCGCCCACAGCCGACGCAGGCAATTTGACCAAAAGTTTCGGGGTAGTACTGCAGTTTATGCATGAAACGCTGTCTGACCCTTTCCTTACGTCCGGGGCGGGGATTATGACCACCGGCTATCTTGGTAAAGTGGCCGTACATGCAGCTGTCCCAGCAGCGGAAACGCTCCCCACCGGCATCATGGCCAAAATCTTCAACGTCAAAACAGTAACAGGTGGGGCATACATAAGTACAAACACCACAGCCCAGGCAGCTTTTATAGAGTTCATCCCAGACCGGGTCTTCAAAGCGTCCTTTCAGGTCTTCCGGCAACCCATCGAGATTCAACCCGAAATCGGCAGTCTTGACTTCAACCGGTTCGAATGATTCCCCAGAACTGTCTTCAAGCAGGCTTCCGGCCTGCTCCAGCAGGGCTTTGCCTTTATCGGTCCTGGCTTCCAGGAGAAGAGAACCATTTTTCTGGTGAGCCATGACGTCCGCACCGGGTGCATCTGCCGGGTTCACGCCAAAGTCATTACAGAAGCAAAATGGATCCGGTTCGGTGCAGGATAAGGCCACAATCGTGGTATTTTCACGCCTTTTTTTGTACAGACCATCGGGAGGGTCCTGCTCTATGTAGACTTTATCGAGCATCTCGACGGCATTTAAATCACAGGGATGAACGCCAAAAAGCACTGCCGGTTCTAATTCTTCAACCGGAATTAGCTCAAGCTCTTTGCCTCTGCAACTGTACTGCATGTAAGTTTCGTCACGCGGTAAAAACAAATCTTTTGGCGGCACTGCTGTATTGGTTACATCCAGGTTGGCTTCCGCGCCTTCCTGCCATGGCTGGAACAATACCACCGGCCCTTCCTGGACAGGCAGGAACAGAGGCCCTTGTGCCGACAAAGTCTTCCACAGTTCGGGAAGCTTTTCCCTGGCTATTACTTTTTTCATAATGACCTCCTCACTTTTCAGAAAAAGCCGCGGGATCATCGGGCCGGTAGGTAAGCAGGGGCGGATTAGTTTCTGCATCCAGGCCGGCTTCATAATCACCGTATAGCTCATTGATATCTTTGATTAGTTTACGGTTCAATTCCTGCAGCGGTATATCCACGGGACAGGAACGCTCACACTCTCCACAGTCAATACAGCGACCGGTTCCGTGATAGGCCCGGACCAGGTGAAACATGAAGTTCTCACTGGGCTGGTATGCACGGCCCTGCCAGCGTGGGTTTTCCTGCTCTACAAAGCATTCGCGGCAGCTGCAGAAGGGGCAGGCCTGGCGGCAGGCATAGCAGCGCAGGCAGCGGGACAGCTCTTTTTCCCAGTAAGCAAAGCGATCATCTGCAGACATTTCTTCCAGTTCTTCAACCGGCTTGAAGCGCTCAGCTGCTTCCCTTTCCCCCTGTGGGGAAAAGAGCATCTGGTCGTAAACGGCCGGATCGGGATAAACGCATTCCCGGCACTTATCGAGCATGACATCTTCCCGCTGCACTTCTTTTTCACTATTAGCTGTTTTCAAAACCACGGTCCCGTTATTTTCGGTAATCCCTTCTGGTGCTGCTCCTGCCTCTTCACAAAGCCGGTTATAGTCAAGCATCCCGGGACAGGGCAGGCCGTAGAGGATAACCTGATCACGTTTAACCATGTTATCCTGCAGCAGGCGGTTAAAAGCACGGGCATCGCAGCCTTTAACCAGCACCCCGACTTTTTCATGATCTTTTAACTCTTCAAGCAGATAACGGCTGAGGTTGATCACACAGAAGGAATCCCAGGTCAGCTTTTCCAGGTCTTCCTTGCTGCGGGCAAACAGGGGGCGGGACTGCCACCAGTAATGGCCTTTTTCCCAGCCTAAGACCTGGCTGACCCGGCCGCCTAGCAAATCCTGGCTGACTGCTTCGCGTACTTTCTTAACGGTGTCTAGATTACGCTCTGCCATCGGGCATCCCTCATCTTTCTATTCGGCCCGAGAGCCTTGATTATTTCAGTCATACTGGTCATCTCTTCGGCAAATTTATCGCCTTCCGAGCTCGATATCCAGCGCACTTCGAAACGCTCCGGTTCGAATCCGGCAAATTCCACCAGGCGCTTAAAGGCGGAAAGGCGGCGCCGGGTCTGGTAGTTACCGCTGGTATAGTGGCAGTCACCGGGATGACAACCGGCTACCAGGACCCCATCAGCTCCGCGCTGGAAGGCGCGTAAGATAAACAGGGGGTTAATCCGGCCCGAGCAGGGGATCCGAATCACCTTTACATTTGCCGGGTAAGTCATGCGACTGGTTCCGGCCAGATCTCCTCCGGCGTAGCTGCACCAGTTGCAGCAGAAAGCCACGATTAAAGGCTCTTGGTTGACAGTTTTTTCATTTAGCGTTGCAGACATATAGCATCCACCTCCGCCAGAATTTGTTCGTTACTAAAACCCTTCAGGTTGATTGAACCGGAACGGCAGGTTACAGTGCAGGATCCGCAGCCCTGGCAAAGAGCCGGATTGACTTCGGCCACAGTGCGCTTAATTGTTCCGCCCTTGAAGCGTTCCTCGAGTTCCACAGGGGTAATCGCACTGTACGGACAGATCGCTTCGCAGTTAAGGCATCCGGAACACTGGCCCTGGTCTACTTCAGCCGTGCAGGCTTCGCCAAGCAGTTTCTCCTTGGAGAGAAGGCCAACTGCTTTTACAGCAGCGGCACTGGCCTGGGCAACCGAATCGGGAATATCCTTTGGTGCCTGGCAGGCTCCCGCAATAAATACACCGGCCGTATGGGTCTCGACAGGCTTTAGCTTGGGGTGTGCTTCATTAAAAAAGTGATAGCTATCACTGTTAATCCCGATCAGGCGTCCTAAATCAGGTGCATCATGACGGGCAATTGTTGCCGCAGCCAGAACCACCATATCGGCCTTAATCTCAATGTTCCTGCTGCTGAGTGAATCAACTCCGCGGACCACCAGGTAATCTCCTTCGGGAAAGATCTTTCCAACCTGCCCTCGCATATAGGCCACATCGTATTCTTCGGCTGCGCGGCGCTGGAATTCTTCGTAACCCTTACCGGCCGTGCGAACATCGATATAGAAGACGTAACTTTTCGCCTCAGGCACTTTTTCTTTTAATAATATAGCCTGCTTTGCCGTATACATGCAGCAGATCTTGGAGCAATAGTTCATGCCGCGCGCTTTATCGCGCGAGCCCACACACTGGATAAAGACCACTTTTTCCGGCGGTTTACCGTCGGATAAACGCACCACTTTACCACCGGTCGGACCGGAGGCATTAAACAGTCGTTCAAATTCCAGGCCGGTCAGGATATCGGGGTGCTCACCGTAACCATATTCCCCGTAAATTGAAGGGTCAAGCTGGTCATAACCTGTGGCCACAATGATTGCTCCGTAGCGCCGTTCGATAAATTCATCCTGCTGCTCGTAATCGATGGCCTGCGGGGGACATTCTTTTTCGCAGATCTGACAGCGTCCCTTCGTAAAATAGAGACACCGGTCACGGTCAATTACCGGAACCATCGGTACAGCCTGGGGAAAAGGGACGTAGATGGATTTACGACTGGTCATGCCCATTTCAAATTCGGAGGGAGCCTTGGAAGGGCATTTTTCCCAACAGATCCCACAGCCGGTACACTTGACCGGATCCACGTAGCGGGCTTTCTGCTTGATGATTACATCAAACTGACCGACAAAACCTTTTACCTCTTCAACCTCGCAATAGGTTAGCAGGTTAATATTCGGATGCTGAGCTGCCTCAACCATTTTCGGGGTAAGAATACAGGCGGAACAATCGAGCGTGGGAAACGTTTTCTCCAGCTGGGCCATCCGACCGCCGATACTGGGATCCTTCTCCACCAGGTCAACTACGTAACCAGATTCAGCAATGTCAAGGGCAGCCTGGATCCCGGCAATTCCTCCCCCGATGACCAGGGCCCGCTTTTCAACCTCAAGTTCGGGCGCTTCGAGCGCATCATTAAGTGCTGCCTTGGCAGCGGCCGCCCTGAGCAGGGCAATTGCCTTAGGTGTAGCGACTTCCATATCTTTATGAACCCAGGAACAGTGCTCCCGGATATTGGCAACTTCCAGCAGGTAGGGGTTGAGGCCTGCTTCTGCGGCTGCTTTGCGAAAAGT
>JBNJHL010000052.1:0-13940 GCA_051748445.1 Bacillota bacterium | reverse complement strand
CCTGCCAGGCAGAAGGGATCAAACAGCTTTTTAATGATGACGAAATTCTATCAATTATCGAAATCGGGGGAGAAGATTCCAAGTTTATACAGCTAAACCGGGGCATCCTGTCCGACTATAACATGAACCCGGTTTGTGCTGCCGGGACCGGAACATTTCTAGAAAACCTGGCTGAGCTGCTCGGAGTGAACATTAAGGAAGAATTTTCGGAAAAAGCTTTTGCTGCAGAATACGGGGTGGACCTGGGCGATATATGTACTCTAATTTCACAATCAATTTTGGCCTCAGCTTCAGCCCGTGGCTTACCCTTAAACGAACAGCTGGCCAGCCTGGCCTATTCTTCAGCCCGCAATTATTTAAGCAAGACCGTTGATAAAAGACCGCTTACCGGCAGGCTGGTTTTTGCTGGCGCAACTGCAAAAAACCACGCTCTTGCTTCAGCTCTTGCCGCAATCTGCGAGGAAAGAGTATATGTACCACCCCGGCCGGAATTAACCGGTGCACTGGGCAGCGCCCTGATGGCCAGGCAGTTTCACCAACTTGGTATATTCGCTGAAAATACCTTCAAGAGCTTAAGTGAAATCAGAGAGTTTACGAACACTAAAAGCCCCTGCAAAGCAGAATGCAAACACGAACATAACTGCATGCTAAATATTATCAGTTTTGCCGACGGAAAAAAATTTATCTATGGTGATCGCTGCGGCCGTTATTCAAGTAGAGAGAACCGCAAATCGCTTCAGGAACTACCTGACTATGGTCAAGAGCGTATGGAGCTGATGGAAAGCGCAGCTGAACTTAAGGCTCAGGGCAATACTGGTCCCACTGTCGGTCTGGCACAAGGCGGCCTCTATTATGATTATTATCCCTTCTGGTCTACCTTCTTAAGCAGCCTTGGCTGTAATGTCATCCGCTCAAATGATACAAACGCTGAAACTTTACAAAAAGGCAAATTAGGGCTCGATTCTGAAATGTGTTACCCGATGAAAGTGATCGTCGGCCATTACGCAGAACTGAAAGAAATGGATTTGGATTATATATTTCTGCCTGAAGTGGTCGATATGGAAGCATTACCCTGGGCTGAAAGCTGGCCTAGGTCCTTTGTCTGCCCTCTGCTGCAAACCCTGCATGGAACAATTGTTAATTCAATTAATCTTGACCCGGATAAAGTTATTTATGCCAAGCTTAACTACCGCTCGGGTTTAAATGGTATCAGGGAACAGCTTTTACCCGTAGCAAAAAAAATCCTGGGTAAAAACTTTAGTAAGGATAAATTAAATGAAGCTTTACAGTCTGCATTTGCCGTACAGGAACAGTTCAGAAAAAAATTAGTTAAAGCAGCAGAAACTATGCTCAGCGAGCTTGAAGAACAAAATGATCGGGTAGCTGTAGCCTTTTTAAGCCGCAGCTACACCCTGTATGATCATTTCATATCAAAAAAATCAATGTATTATGCCCGTATAAGCGGGATGATGGCTATACCGCATGAATACTTGTTTGATTACCTGCAGGCTTGGCACAACGGCGAGATAAAGTCGAAGTACCTCGATCCCTACCGGGAAGAATTTATTGCCTACCTTAAAGAACAAGTAGCCAGGCTGAATAATGTCTATCCGACTCAACTGCAGAAAATCCTTTCATCTGTGCTTTTAATTAATTTCTTGAATGAGAAATGCAGTAATACAAAACTACCACCGATTAATATGGTTTTGCTTGATCCTTTCAAGTGCGGGCCAAACGCCATGATGCGCCATTTTCTGAGTGGTTTAACCAATTACCTGCGCTTAACTCTTGATGAACATACGGCAGCGGCTGGAATGATTACCAGGCTTGAAGCTTTTCGCAACACCTGCCTCTCAAAAAGCGATAACAGCAGGCATGAATCATTTACATCAAGCACCCGTTCGGTTGCGCAAAATGACTGGCAAAAAATCCTGATCCCTGAACCGACTTACCATTCGGACATTTTTGCTGCCATGTTCAGAGGATACGGGGTAGATGCCAAGGTGATTCCCCGTGGTAAAAACGGTGATTTATCATTAGCACAACGTTATGTAAATGGCGAAGAATGCCTGCCATTTATACAAAACCTGCAGGACTATCTGAGCTACCTGCAAAACAATGGCGATACCGATAGCGAAGGAACTGTATTTTTCCAGGGATGGGCCTGCGGTCCTTGCCGATACGGTCTTTATGCACCGGTTCAATCCCTTGCTATTGAACGAGCCGGTTATGGGAAAGAACGTGTTTTATCCGTTAAACTTCAGGATGTCATCAAGCGCTTCGGTTACGGTTTTGTCATCGGACTGTATAGCGGACTGATGGCCATGGATCTGCTTTACAAAATGCTGCACCGCACCAGACCTTATGAATTGGAACCAGGGAGGGCTGAGGCAATCTTTGAAAAGTACCGCCACAAGCTGTTTGAAATTCTTGAGAACAGTGAATTTAAATTATTTACCATCTTTACCGGTAAATACAGACAGCCACTGGAAAAACTTATCCGTGATGCGGCAAACGAGTTTAACAGGATAAAAACTAATGAGCAGGTTAAACCGGTAATTATCTTAAATGGTGAATTCTATGTTCGCCTTGATGAGCGCTGTAACCAGTCCGTAATAAATAAAATTGAAGCAGCCGGTGGAGAGGTAAGCACGGCCCCGGCAACAGAACTATTTACTTATACGATCTACGTTATGCATTTAGAGGCTAAACAGGAATTTATATTAAACCGCAAACCCGGAGAATTTATAGAGCAAATGTTATATCGCTGGCTGTTAAACATTGCTTTGCGAGACGAGCACGCCCTGGAGGAAGCAGCCGGTGAACTGCTGGCCGGTTATGAAGAACCGGCACCAAAAGAAATCATGGAAGGTGCTGTTAAATATGTTTCCAGTCATTATGGCGGTGAACCGCCCATGACCATTGGCAGGGCCGCTGCTTTTGCCAACCGCGACAGGGTAGCCGGAGCTGTATTCGTTGCACCTTTTACCTGTATGCCGGGGTCGATAGTTGAGGCCCAGCAGCGTTCTTTGCAGGATGAACTGAACATCCCGATTATTACCGTGTATTATGATGGGCAAAATAACGCCAACCGTGATGAAATGGTGGAGGGTCTGGTCTTCCAGGCCAAGCAGAAGTTAAAGCTCAAACAAAAGCAGCCCGGCTTAAAGTGACAACTTCCCGGGCCTTTACTTTTATAAGCTTTCCCTCTCTGTCGCGCAGGTAAACCAGGCCAGGGGCCTGATTGCTGCGGACAGGGATTCCGCTGTAAAGCTGGTATCCACTGCTTGTTAAAGTTGTTATTTCTAATGCAGTCTGACCAGCCAGGGCCTGCTCAAAAACCTGCTGCATCTTTTCCTGCTGCTGTTCATCAAGCTCGGGACAGCGATGAGCCTCATCCCAGTTCAGCTGGTCTGCATGGTTCTGCAGCTTCGAACAGTGTTCAGGCAGCATCATCCTGCTGCAAAGAAACTGGCTGGTTAACTTTTTGCTCATGCATCATGGCCTCCGATCATGTCGGCCCGCTGTAAGAACTGGGCGCCCCGTTTCAAGGAAGCGGCCGGGAAAATGCTGGTCTTGCCAAAACGTTCCCGGACCATATCTACCGTTGCAGTCAGAGCCTCTTCGCTTTCATAGCGGTTGTCGAAGGATAAACGTAACTGCCTGTAAACTGTAAGGCCGGTCAGGCTGATGCCCACTGCCCGGATCGGCATTCTGTCCCAGTATTTGCGGAAAAGCAGTTCGACTGTCGGGTAAACTTCTGCGACCGACGCCGTCGGATCAGGCAGTTTTTTTTGTCGCGAAAACCCTGTTGGATGGTCAAAATCAGCGCCTTTACAATAAAGGTGGACTGTCGAGCCAATTTTACCCTGCCGGCGGACCCTGGCGCATACTTCCCCGCTCATTTCCCGGAGCACCAGTTCAATTTCCTCCTGCCTGCGATAATCGCGAGGCAGGGTAGCCATATGACCGATACCCTTTTGCTCACGGGCGGCAGCTGGATCAACAGTGGAGTAATCAATACCGTGGGCATTAAGCCAGAGCACTTCACCATTAATGCCCCAGCGCCGCCGTAGCATATCGCGTGACAGGCTGGCCAGGTGTTCGATGGTGCGCACCCCGATCCGTTTAAAGTTACCCTCCATGCGGTGGCCGACACCAAAAAGTGCTTTAACCGGGAGGGGCCAGGTATAAGCAGCATAATTGTCGCTGTTTAGCTCAAAGAAACGGTCACCGGCCTTTTTGGCAAAACAGTCGCAGGCCATTTTAGCCTGGAGCAGGTTCTCACCCATCCCGACCCGGCAGCGCACGCCCGTTTCGTGCCACACTCGTTCCATCAGGACGGCTGCAGCCTGGTGGGGCGAACCGTAAATGCCATCCATTCCTGTTATGTCAAGAAACTGCTCGTCAATTGAGTAAGGCAGCACCCGGTCGGTAAACTGCTCGAAAATGCGAGTAATCTGCATGGAACAGTTGATATAGCTCTGCATCCGGGGATGAGTGAAAACCACCCAGGGACACATACGCTTCGCCTCCCAGGCCGGCTGGCCGGTTTTAATACCATAGGCCTTCGCTTCCGGACTGGCAGCCAGAATTATACCGTGACGCAAAGCCGGGTCTCCGCAAACAACAAGAGGTTTACCGCGCAGGGAAGGATTACGTGCCGCTTCGACGCTGGCATAAAATGATTCCATATCTGCCAGAAATATTACTTTCCTTTTCACTTTCAATATAGCGGACCACCTGCCATGCGAACTTATGTTTGCCTTTCTTATTATACATCTTACCGGGGTAAAATAAAAGGAGAAGTGAGAAAGTAGGCAGAAGGATTTTATAAGAGCGCTGTAGAAATTTCATTTGACAAAGGAGGAATAAAAACGATGCAAAAACCGCTATCAGGCATAAAAATTGTTGACTTAAGCCGTTTTATTGCCGGTCCTTACTGTACGATGAAGCTTGGTGATATGGGCGCGGAGGTAATCAAGATTGAAACACCCGAGAGGGGAGACGATTCGAGGGCCCTTGGACCTCCATTTCTTAACGGTGAATCGGCTTACTACCTATCTTTTAACCGCAACAAAAAAAGTGTTACTCTCAATATGCGGGAAGAAAAAGGCAAAGAAATCCTGCATAAATTGATTAGCGAAGCCGATGTTTTAATTGAAAACTTCAGGATTGGTATAACAGAAAAAATGGGGCTGACTTACGATGATGTTAAAAAAATAAAAGAAGATATAATCTATTGTTCAATCACTGGATACGGACACAACAGCCCCTACCGAGAAAAACCAAGCTTTGACGTGATGATCCAGGGTGAAGCCGGGTTAATGAGTATTACCGGTTTTCCGGACGGTCCACCGCAGCGAGTTGGTGTTGCCATTGCCGATTTACTGGGCGGATTTCATGCTGTTGAAGGCATATTGCTGGCTTTACTGGTTCGTAATCAGAGCGGGAAAGGACAATTTGTTGATGTATCCTTAATGGATTCGATTATTTCCATTCTTACCTACCAGGCCGGTAACTTCCTGGCTACAGGAAATACACCCCAGCGGTCTGGTAATCGCCACCCGATGATTACTCCATACGAAAGCTTTGAAACGAAGGATGGTTATGTAATATTTGCTGTAGGAAACCAGAGGCTTTGGGAAAACTTTGTAAAAGTGCTGGGACGGGAAGATCTGAATGAAGATCCTCGCTTTGCTGACATGAAATCGCGTAACCAGCATCCCGCTGAATTAAAAGAGATTCTAGAGGAAATTACCAGGACTAAGAACACAGAAGAATGGGTTAAAATCATGGAGAAAGAAGGGGTGCCCTGCGGGCGTATACGAACCATAGACCAGGTTTTGACTGATCCGCATGTGGATGTTCGTGAAATGGTAGTGGAAAAAGAACATCCCACAGCCGGTATGATCAAGCTGACCGGGGTACCGACAAAACTTTCCATGACTCCCGGTGATGTATCGGCAGCGCCCCCAACTCTGGGGCAGCATACGGACGAGATCTTGTCTGAACTGGGCTATTCAAAAGAAGATATAAGAACACTTCGTGATAATAAGATCGTTTGATACTGGCGGCCTGCTTAAATAAACTGAAATGATCAGCGAGCGTATTTCCCTTAAGCAGATTAAGTAGCTATATTATTTTTTGCCTTGATTACAGGTGAATTAAATTGAGAAACCGATTCTCAACATGGTATGCAGCAGATCTTGAACGTTACAACAGTGAATACAAAGTTAACCTGTTGTCTGCCCATAAGGAAATTATAAACTTCAAGGTGCAAACCTGGCCGCATTTGTTGATGGTGGCAAAATCGGGTTTTGAGAAAGGTCCCTGCACTATTGGGATAAAACCTGCTATTTTTTCTGAAGTACAGCAAATAGCAAAGTATGCAAAAGAGATTTGGTTTAACAATAATGTATTAAAGCTTTATGCTGGGGGCAGGCCATATTCAATTAACTGGCGCGTAGGAGAACAAATATCTTTTGCACCTTTTAAAATCAATAACCTGGCATACGGTAAGGTCAGTAAAACAATTGAACAATACTGCCGCTCTTTAGAGAGTATCGAACTTAACACACCAGGTGCTGTTTTGTTGGGTATGCCGGGTGGTGCTGAATATTTCCGGGAAGCAATAAGTGCTGCTTACCCAGAAATAATTAAAGCGCTGTTGAAGCAAAATGAGCAGGAATTATTAAATTTCTGTCGAAAAATTATCGGAATGGGCCACGGCTCATCACCCAGTGGTGACGACCTGATATGTGGAGCGCTGTTTGCCTATCATCACTTCTTAGCAGATCCACTGTTCATTGAAAACATATCAACTGAATTTAAAGCTGAAGCCAAAAAAACAAGCCTGATGGGTCGGCATATGCTTGAGATTGGACTCTCAGGACTTTCACCTGTTATTTTTAAAGATTTACTGATTTCCATCAGCCGGGGCGTTTTTAAACCAGACCTTTTGAAAAGATCTCTCAAAGTCGGTTCTTTAACCGGGATAGAGCTTCTTATTGCCCTGATTTACTTTACGAAAAACTATCTTAAATTAGCAGAAACTGGTATAATAATCTAGGTATAAAGCATAAAGAATACCTCTAAAATTTATGTATATTCTATAAAGGTATTGCAATAAATACATTGAATTTACTTAATTGATAGAATAATATATAAAAAACTGACAGACCATTCATGCTTGATATATGTTAAAAGCAGCAAATACTTGTTATGGGGGTGGTAGAAAAAAGTCCTTGTAAGGCAATACAACTATAACTATAATTAGAAAGGATGGTAGAAAAGTATGAATGAAAAGCGTAAAATGGCTTATACCCTGGATGAAGTTCCTAAGCCATTCAGTAAAGCTTTCTTCCTGGGTGCGCAGCACGTACTGACAATGTTCGGTGCTACCGTATCTGTTCCACTGCTTCTCGGTCCGGTTATGGAAATGAATCCCGAACAAATTGCATTGCTGATTTCCGCTGTAATGCTGGCCTCAGGCGTGGCTACATTCCTGCAGGTTAACTTTGGAACCCGGCTGCCGATTGTCCAGGGCGTTTCATTTGCTTTCTTAGGGCCCTTCTTTGGGATTATCGGTGCTGTTGGAGCAATGGGCCCGGCTGTAACCATGCAGCATATAGCAGGAGCGATTATACTCGGGTCTCTGGTTGAAATTATAGTCGGCTTCACTGGAATTATCGGTAAATTGCAAAAATTTGTCAGCCCTGTTGTGATCGGACCGGTTATTGCTTTAATCGGTTTGTCCCTATGGTACGTCGGTGCTCCTGACGCTGCCCAAAATGTATTACTATCGACTACAGTTATTGCTTTAACCTTTATTTTTGCCCTTATCCTTGGACCTAAAAAGCCGTTTTTCTCGCTGTTTCCGGTCCTTCTGGCGGTTCTAGTAGCCTGGCTTTTGGGTTTTCTGCTTTCGATTACGGGTGTATACGCTTCCGGTGATCCTGGTTTTATCGACCTTAGCACTGTCGGAGCAGCACCCTGGTTCAGGTTTAACCTGATACTCCCCTGGGGTATGCCGCAGTTTGATGTCGGTTTCTTCCTGGTTATCCTGGCCGGCTACCTGGCCTCAATGATTGAGTCCTACGGTGACTACCATGCGATTAATGAAGCCTCTGACGGACCTCCGCTGACAGAGAAGCAGGTTAGTCGAGGTATTGGCTTTGAGGGTGTCGGCTGCTTTTTCTCTGGTGTTTTTGGTGGTTTTGCCAGCACCAGTTATACCGAAAACATTGGTCTGGTTGGTTTAACCAAGGTTGCCAGCCGTTATGTTGTTAACATCGGTGTAGTGATCCTGATTTTCCTCGGAATATTTGGAAAGTTCGGCGCAGTTGTTTCAACTATTCCCGGTCCCATAGTCGGAGGCCTCTATTGCGCATTGTTCGGATTGATTGCTTCAATCGGAATCAGTAACTCTGCCAAGGCGGATCTTTCTTCAATGCGTAACCAGATGATCATCGGTTTCTGTTTGTTTATGGGGATTTCAGTCCCCGGTATCTTTAACGGAACCCATTTGTCTGATCCTATGCTTCTTAATTTCGACTGGGCTCCCTGGCTTTCCAACATCATTAACATTGTCGGTTCAACCGGTATGGCTGTAGCAGCTATTTTCGGTTTGATCCTTGATAATGTAATTCCAGGTACCCAGGAAGAACGTGGTTTAGCACATGATCACAGGTACGGCCCACCCAAACCGGGTGATTTCCCCCACGGAATGGGTACTTAATATTGTTGCATAAAGATAGTAGATAATGTTATATAAAAAGGCTGTCCCGGGTTAATTGTCGGGCAGCCTTTTTTAATGCTGAATAACCCATGTCGCTTAGTACTACCCGGCTTGCTTAAAAAAATGGATCGAGCATAAAGTACAGGCATGATATTACCGGGGAAGCAACGCCTGGAGCGGGTTGGTCTTTAGTGAGTAGGTCACCGGGCAAAAGCTCCGGATGAGCTTATCGTGAGGGCAACCCAGGTGTAAGGCTGAAACTGAGCCGTTGCAGTTCCAGCCTAAACGATCAGCGATCGTAAGTTTCTTTAGCAGGCTGGACAATTGCTTTATAGAATTAATAATTTACTGTTAAACAGCGCTGTTCCTGAAAAGTTTGAGAATATTTACCGCTATTTCGAGATTTAAGGCATCATCCGGATTATCAAGACTGATCCCGGCCAGTTCTTCTATTTTCTTAATCCGGTATAGCACTGTATTGTAATGAGTGTACATCCTGGAGGAGGTAAGTTTTAAATTGCGGTTGTTCTCATAATAAGTTTCCAGGGTTTTAATTAACTCGCCTTTTTTGTTCCGATCGTAATCAAAAACAGGCTTTAGGAGTTCATCTATAAACCTTTCCAACTCAGTGCGATTCTTTTCGCTCAATATTTTATAGAAGCCGAGACTGTCGAAAAATATAACCTGGGCTGTATCAGAAAGCTGAGCTATCTTTAATGCTTCCCTGGCGTCTTCGTAACTGCGGTTGATCAATCCGATATCGTTATTAACCCTGCCAACACCGATATTGATACTGTTTCCCAGGTTGGTATAATTTACTAAATACCGGGCCAGTTCCGTTACTGTACCCTTCAACTCGGTTTGCTCGTGGCTTTCAGTGCTAAGGATAATAATTATATTGTTACCTTTAAAACCGGCAATATAATTATTAATACCCTGCCGTTTGAAAAAACCGCTTATAGTTTTCAATAAATCTTCCTTGGAACGTGTTCCGTTCATATTCATATAGTTTCTAATATCCTTAATTTCATTCATACCACTGCCATTAATAATGATTACTGTTGTTGGCAGCTGCAGGTCAATATTAAATACCCGGCCACGAGAAATAATTTCATCTACATTATCAAAGTCAGCAGATAAAAGAATTTCCAGAAAGTCATTGTAATAATTTTTTTCGATTTCAAAAATAGCTTTGCGCTTGATAAATTCCAGGGCAGCAATTGTCGCAGCCCTTTCCATAGTCAGGATATCAGGTTCATAAATCGGAGTGTTAATAATGGCAACCATATGGCCATATTCATATTTATCGGCAATAATTGGTATCCTGATTGCTTTTATTGTTAAGGGCTTGTCTGTATCTGATGCGTACTCAAGGGAGTATTTTACTTCTTTTATATTACCGAAGCGCAATTTTTCCTGCTTAATCTCTACGCTGCCGTCTGAAAAAAATAGCTCAAATTTGTACTTGTCGGGGCATTCTTCATTTACTATAAAGGAACCGTCCCGATCGACAATGGCAACAGGATTAGAGATTAGCTTGCCGGTTTCCTTGCAAAGCTCCTCTAAAGGGCTGCCATTAAGGGCTAAGTCCATCAATTTTTTATGGGCCTGTTCAAGTTTTTGCAGTATTTTATTTTGCTTGTTAAAAACCACACCCAGGATAGGAGCAATAATCTCGGAAAAAGACAGATCGTAAGGGACTTCAAGCAAGGGAATGCTATACTTATCTGCACTGTCAATTATTTCACAGGGGATCTCATCAAGATAACGCTTTGTTTTTATAGCCAATCCAGCGCTTTCAGCCTGGCTCATACGGGGGATCAGGCTTTCCATTAAATCGGGATACTCACGAAATGAATAGCCTGTTGTCAATAGAAATTCACCATCTATAAGCCAATCCATAATATCGGGAACTTCAATAACATTAACCAGTTTAATGACCCGATCGAGGCCTTCGCTTCCGCCAACCAGTTTAAGACGATTAACAATATCAAGTGACAATGCTTCCCTGACAGTAATGCCATAATGTTTACGGATTGAAGCCACATCCTTCCGCACAGCTCACTTAATAATACCAGAATCAGGTTATGAGCGTCAATATAATTGTAGAAAATATACAAAGATATTGCCACGATTTATTATTACAATCTAAAGGATTAGAAGCATTTAAATATAATATTTAGAAATATGCAAATTAGATTAAATTCGTTATAATAGAATCATAGAGTTGAGATAGGAGCTGGCAGGAATAAATATTAAAGCAGCTCATTAACAGTAGTACTTATGAAAGGAGGCAAATAAATGGTTGTAAAAAGTCATATATTACACAACACATTTCGCGATTCTGTCTACCTGATGAGACTTTCGAACACAGTCAGGGGTTTTGACGGGGTTGAGGAAGCAGAAGTAATCATCGGTACTGACCATAACAAAAAATTTCTTCGTTCCGGAGGATTATGGACTGATGAAATTGAAAACGAAGCCGGTGCAAATGATTTAATTATTGCAATAAAAGCAGAAAATGAAGAAAAAGCAGAGAAGGCTATCCAGGACTCAATTGACGAGCTAAACAAGTCTGTAGAGAGGGATAATCTGCAGGGTGATTTTATTCCCCGCACTTTTGAAACGGCCCTGCAAAACTTTTCCGGAGCCAATCTGGCCCTGATCTCAATTCCTGGGCGTTACGTCAAACGTGAAGCTGATAAAATTCTTGATTCAGGCCTTCACCTGATGATATTCAGTGATAACGTTTCCCTTGAGGACGAAGTCGCACTGAAGAAAAAAGCCCTGGAAAATGATTTGCTGGTCATGGGCCCTGATTGCGGCACTGCAATTATTAATGGAACTCCGCTGGCCTTTGCTAATGAAGTCAAACAGGGTAAAATCGGGGTAGTGGCCGCAGCTGGAACAGGCTTGCAAGAAGTATCAAGCTTAATCGGCACCCTCGGTGAAGGAATCAGCCAGGGAATCGGAACCGGTGGTCGCGATATAAAAGATGAAGTCGGCGGTATCACTATGATCCAGGGTTTAAAAGCGTTAATTAATGATGATAAAACAGAAGTAATCGTAGTTGTCTCCAAACCGCCTGACAGCACAGTAACAGAAAAAGTTCTGGAAGAAGCAAAAAAAAGCAAAAAACCGGTTGTTATTAATTTCCTTGGTGGCAAACTGGAGCAGGTTAGTGAGGCAGGATGCGAACCCGCTGCAACTTTAAAGGAGGCAGCTTATAAAGCTGTTAATCTGGCCAGGGGTAAAAATGCAGCAAGCGGTGAGAGTGCTCTTAAAGTTGACCAGAATAGGCTATCTGAAGAAAAAGCTAAGCTAAAAAATGGGCAAAAGTATTTAAGGGCTCTTTATTCAGGAGGAACCCTAGCTTATGAAACCCTTATTCTATTAAGTGATAAAGCCAGTCCTCTATATACCAATTTAAGTTTTAAAAATGCTGCAGTCCTGGATGATGTTTATAAGAGCAAAAACCATACAGTGATCGATTTCGGAGAAGATGAATTTACCCAGGGAAGGCTTCACCCAATGATCGATCCGTCACTGCGCAATAATCGTATCGTTGAAGAAGCTAAAGATCCTGAAACAGCTGTTATAATGCTTGATATTGTTCTTGGCTATAATGCCCATTCCGATCCTGCAGGCTCAGCCATTGAGGCTATTAAAGAAGCCAGGGAAGCAGCCGAAAAAGATAACCGTAAGATCGTCTTTATCACAACAGTATGCGGAACAGATGAAGATATCCAAAACCGCAGTGAACAGGTAGAAAAGCTGAATAAAGAAGGAATTCTGGTTTTGCCCAGCAATGCAGATGCTGCAGCCTTTGTTGCTGCATTGCTGGCTGATTAATAAAAAAGGAGGTTCCGACCAATGGAAAGCCTTTTTAATGATGAACTGAAGGTAATAAATATGGGGTTGGAAGGGTTTGCAGAAACCTTGAAAGAGCGGGGCACCAAGGTAATCCATGTACGCTGGCAGCCGCCTGCCATGGGTGACGATAATCTGCTGAGTCTTCTGGATAAACTAAAATAATTACGGAGGTGCTTTTCTCAATGAGTAAGATCGACCAGGCAAATCAGGAAGCTGTCGAAAGAATGATGAAATCAAGACCGGTGTGGGTTGACATCGGCAGAGCAAAAGATGTTATTCCCGGGATGAAGGACAACCTGTTCCTTCATGCCGGCCCGCCCATTACCTGGGACCGCATGAGCGGACCTCTTAAGGGGGCAATCATCGGAGGATTAATCTACGAAGGCAAGGCAAATAATGCTGAAGAAGCAGAAAAGATAGCAGAATCAGGCGAAATTGAGTTCGCTCCCTGTCATCATTACAATGCAGTTGGACCAATGGCCGGAGTCACCACTCCTTCACAGATGGTATTTATCATTGAAGATGAAGAATGGGGCGGCAATACTTACTCTAATATGAACGAAGGATACGGTAAAGTCCTGCGTTATGGCGCTTACGACGATGAAGTTTTAAACCGCCTTCGCTGGCTTGATCAAGTTTATGCTCCCTGCCTGAAAGAGGCGGTTCACCTGGCTAAGGGTGTAGACATGAAATCAATTGTTGCCCAGGCCCTGCATATGGGCGATGATGCCCATAACCGCAATCGGGCAACAACTTCACTACTTATTCGCACTATAGCTCCATTTGTTGTCGAAACAGATTTTGGCAAGAACCAAGACTATGATGCACCACGTCTTGATCTTTCGAATGTATCGGAATACTTTAAAGGAAACAAAGCCTCGATTGCTTCAGAAGTACTGGCTTTCATGCACAGTAATGACCTTACTTCACTTAACGCGATTATGGCTGCCTGCAAGAGTATGGCCCTGGCAGCACATGGGGTTGAAAATTCGACCTTAGTAACCACTTTAGCCCGTAATGGAACTGATTTCGGAATCAGAGTCAGCAGTACCGGTGACAAGTGGTTCACCGCTCCAGCTAATGTGCCCGATGGACTCTTTTTCTCAGGTTTTAAGGCCTCAGACGCCAATAAAGATATCGGAGACAGCGTTATTACAGAAACAGTCGGGGTTGGTGGCTTCGCCATGGCTGCTGCACCGGCAATTGTAAATTTCATCGGGGGGTCTCCTGCCGATGCCTTTGATGCAACCAATGAAATGTATGAAATCACAGTCGCAGAGAATAATAACTTTAATATTCCGGCGATGGACTTTAAAGGTACGCCAAC
>JBNJHL010000051.1:0-14062 GCA_051748445.1 Bacillota bacterium | reverse complement strand
CGAAAATACTGCCCCTCCGGACTAATCTCCTGTAAGACAGCTCCAGGATATTGATCAGTATTATTGTTCCCTCCATCGCTAAAGTATGAACCTGGTAAAACTCGGAGTTTTGTTCTTCACATTTTTCTTTAAGAACTTCCAAAACCCGCAGCTCTTCTGATGCTGTAAGAAGCAGCCTGTTTGGCTTGATAATCCCTGCCTTTTCTGCAGCAATTTTTTCAACTGTATCTCCCAGGACATCGGTATGCTCAAGGCTAACATTGGTAACTATACTTAAGAGGGGATCAACAACATTAGTTGCATCGAGCCTTCCCCCCAGCCCTGTCTCTAAAATCACCAGGTCAAGCTTAGTCCTGGAAAAGTAAGTCAGGGCAAGGGTGGTAACCACTTCAAATTCCGTCATTACGCCAAGTTCCGGATCTTTATTAATTTTCTCTACCAGCGGCCTGACTTCATCAACGAGTGCAACCAAATCATCAGGCTGGATGTCTTCACCATTAACGGCCATCCTGTTAGTAAAAGTTAAAAGATAGGGGGAAGTATAAAGTCCGACCCGGTAACCGGCCTCCCGCAGAACAGAAGCAAGCATAACTGCAGTGGATCCTTTACCATTTGTTCCGGCCACGTGAACAAATTGAACTTTGTGATGAGGGTTTCCCAGGTGTTTCAGTAAAGCTGTTATCCTGCCCAGCCCGGGCTTAATGCCAAAACGACCCAGACTGTGGATCCACACCAGGGCTTCACTGTAGAGTTTTTCTTTATTCATCTGCCTGCTTTAACTCCTTCAACCGCTGCTTTAACCTTACCAGGCGGTTTTCCTGTTCTTCACGGCGTGCTTTTTCTTTGGCAATAACTTCTTTTGGTGCTTTGGACCTGAAACCTCTATTGTAAAGCTTACCTTCGGTTTTTTTAATTTCTTTCAAAAGTTCATCGAGCTCTTTCTCCAGCCTTGCTATTTCCGCTTCCAGGTCAACTACACCTTCCAGGGGCAGATAGACCTCAACTCCGTCCCCGATAATAGCAGCAAGGGCCTGTTTAGGCTTCTCAATTTCAGCTTCAATGGTCAGGGGCTCGGCAAAAGCCAGCTTGCCAAGATGTTTACGTTCCTGGTTGAGACAATCAGCGATGCGCCCTTCAGCTCTTATTAATACCGTAGTCTTTTTACCCGGTGGAATTTGTACCTGGCTTCGCAGGTTTCTGATAGCCCTGGCCACTTCCTGTAAAGCAGCCATATCTTCTGCAGCCTCGGGAAAACTTAAAGCGCTGTTTACCTCAGGCCAGTCAGCTACCACGAGCGCTTCTTCCCTGCGGTGAGGCAGTTGCTGCCAGATTTCCTCAGAAATAAATGGCATAAAAGGATGCAGCAGGCGCATTACTCCATCAAGGACATAAACCAGCAAACTGCGGGTCTGGCTTCGGTCATATTCTGCCTGCTCACCCTCGTCTTTAAGGTACAGGTAGTGTTTGCTTATTTCAACGTACCAATCACAGAAATCATTCCAGAGAAACTCATAAACCTGACGCGCTGCCTCACCCAGTTCATATTTATCGAGTAACCCAGTAGCTTTTTGGATTGTTTCATTATAGCGGTGCAGTATCCAGCGATCGGCCCGGTCAAGATCCTTCGGGGGATTACCTGGATCAAAAGGAGCAAACGAAGGCTCAGCTTCACCCTGGTCAGTTAAGTTCATCAAAACGAAACGTGAAGCATTCCAGATCTTGTTGGCAAAATTTCGCCCGGCTTCTACACCCTCCTTCCGGAAACGCTGGTCGTTACCCGGCGCCTGACCTGTAACCAGTGTAAAACGCAGGGTATCAGCCCCATAATTATCGATAACCTCAAGCGGATCGATCCCGTTACCAAGAGATTTGCTCATCTTACGGCCCTGAGGATCGCGAACCAGTCCGGTTATATAAACAGTATGGAAAGGTACTTCTTTCATAAATTCAAGACCCATAAACATCATCCGGGCTACCCAGAAATAAATGATATCGTAAGCAGTAACCAGAACTGAAGTCGGATAAAAGTGATCCAGGTCAGGAGTGCGTTCCGGCCAGCCCAGTGTAGAAAAAGGCCAGAGTGCGGAGCTAAACCAGGTATCAAGAACATCGGGATCCTGTTTCAGCTTGTTTTCGCCACATGAAGGACAGGTCCTGGGTTCGGTATAGCTGACAATGATTTCACCACATTCGCAATACCAGGCTGGAATACGATGTCCCCACCAGATCTGCCTTGAAATACACCAGTCATGAATATTTTCAAGCCAGCTGCTATAAATGCGAGCAAACCTTGGCGGAACAAAACCTGTTTGTTTGTCCTTGACAGCCTGCATAGCAGGCTCAGCCAGGGGCTTCATTTTCACAAACCACTGCCGGGAGATAAGCGGTTCAACAACCGTATGACAGCGCTGACAGCGTCCAAGGGCATGTTTATGGTCCTCAACCTTTTCAATCAGATCAAGGGTTTTTAAGTCTTCAACTACATGCCTGCGGCATTCATACCGATCCATGCCCCGATAAGGACCGGCTGCCTCAGTCATTTTCGCATCTTCATCGATAGCCTTGATTACCTCGAGATCGTGGCGCTGTCCGATAGCAAAATCGTT
Source organism: Bacillota bacterium (assembly GCA_051748445.1). Lineage (GTDB taxonomy): Bacteria > Bacillota > Dethiobacteria > DTU022 > DTU022 > T3SED10-7. The sequence goes on along the minus strand of JBNJHL010000051.1, from coordinate 11,456 downwards.
AGGATCATGACCCGGGGTTACCTTGACAGCACCACTGCCAAACTCGGGGTCTACATAATCATCTGCTACAATGGGAATTTCTTTATTTAAAAGGGGTAAAATAATTTTTTTGCCAACCAGATTGGCATAGCGCCTGTCTTCCGGGTGCACAGCAACTCCGCTGTCACCGAGCATTGTTTCAGGACGGGTTGTAGCTACTGTTATTGAATCTGAACCATCGGTTAAAGGATACTTAATATGGGTAATTGATGATGCCTCGTCTTCATGTTCAACTTCTATGTCGGAAAGAGCAGTATGACAGCGCGGACACCAGTTAATCATATAGTCACCACGGTAAATCAGACCTTTTCTGAAAAGGTCTACAAAAACTTTCCGCACTGCCCTGGAACAGCCCTCGTCCATGGTAAACCTTTCACGAGACCAGTCACAGGAAACCCCTAACCGGTAAAGCTGCCTGGTAATCCGGGCATGGTAAGTATCTTTCCATTCCCAGACTTTCTCTAAAAATGCTTCGCGGCCTATATCTTCAGCACTTTTGCTCTCTTCTGCCAGGTGCTTTTCCACCACATTCTGAGTGGCAATGCCGGCATGATCACTGCCTGGCAGCCAGAGGGTATCAAAACCCTGCATCCTTTTCCAGCGGATTAAAATATCCTGGATTGTATTATTAAGAGCATGCCCCATGTGGAGGGAACCGGTAACATTTGGTGGGGGAATCACTATGGTATAGGGTGTTTTATCCGGATTTCTTTCTGCTTTAAAATATTGACCATCAAGCCAGAACTGGTACCTGCTGGCCTCGACTGCGGCAGGATCATAAACAGGGGGAAGCATCTTCTCAGACATCTGGTCACCTCATCACTACATCAAAGTAAAGCGGTAATATTACCAACCATTTCTTGTAGATACACACTAAATAATTATACTGCTCCATCCTTTTAAATACAAGTAAAAAGGACCCACCGCCAAAAAAAAAGTCCCCCTAAAAGGTAGACCAAAGAAAATATCAATTACCCAGCCAAAATCACTATGTACTGCCCAGCCTGCTTAAAAACTGAAGCGAACGTAAAGCGCAGGCATGGAAATGCCGGTGAAACAAAGCCTGAAGCTAAATCAGTGCAGTTCCACCCGAAATGACCAACGAGCATTGTTTTCTTAAGCAGGCTGGGCAGTTTACAAGAATTTATTGCCATGCAAATAATCTAATCAAACCTGGCATTCTCAATTATTTATTACTTCCTGCAGATAGGTTTACCACCTGTCCGGCACCTTCTTCAAATAGTTTATAACCCAGGTCAAAAGCCTCCTGATTCAACTCTCCGCTGCCCTTGGGTGCCATTTGATAGATACTATCCCTAAAAATACCCCGATCAATTAAGCTTGTTGCAGCGTTAATCACACCAAGTGCCAGCATATTGGCTACAACTTCTTTTTTAATGATTTCCCTGGCCGATTTAGTAATTGGAAACATCTGGACATTGTAGTCATCACTGTACGTCGCACTGACAAAAGTTGAGTCTACTATAATCGCACAGCCAGTCTCAACCTTTGGCAAATACTTGTTAAAAGAAGCCTGGTTCATACAAAGCAAGACGGTGGGCTTGGTTACTTTCGGATACTCGATAGTATCAACATCAATAATAACCCCGGCCATACTGGCTCCTCCCCTGGCTTCGGGGCCATACGACTGAGTTTGAACCACATTTTTGTTATCACTTACCGCCGCTGCCGCCATGACAATTGAAGCAAGAATCAAACCCTGACCTCCGGCTCCTGTCAGCAAAATTTCCTGCCTGTTACTCAAAGTAATCTCCCCGCTTTCTAACCGATTTCCTTGCCAATTGACTTGTAATATGCTTCAGAATATTCCGGAGCTTCTTTAGAGTAAATCACACCGGTCAAGGTTTTGTCTTCAAGCTCAGCTTCTTCCATTTTATTAGCACGTTCAACCGAAACACTGCTCTCTTTCATATCTTTCAACATGTCCACAGCTCCGCCCAGCTTATTTCTTCGGCCATAAGCGATTGGGCAGGGGGACAAAGCCTCAACCACAGAAAACCCCTTATGATTTGCAGCCCTCTGAATCAATTGTTCCAGCTGGCGAGGCTGAGCGGCAGTACCTTTGGCTCCAAAAGTTGCCCCTGCACCCCTGGCTAATTCCAGAATATCAAATGCAGGCTCCAGGGTGCCACGGGGAGCAGTGGTGGCTTTTTTGCCCTGTGGAGTCAATGGTGAATGCTGCCCGCCGGTCATGCCGTAAATATGGTTATTAACTACTATTGCATTTAAATCTAGATTCCTCCTGGCAGAGTGAATAAAATGGTTGCCTCCGATAGCACTGCAATCCCCGTCGCCCATAATCACGAATAGCTTCAACTCAGGACGGGCCATTTTCAAACCGGTTGCAAAAGCCAGGGCCCTGCCATGCGTGGTATGCAAAGTGTTAAAATTAAGATAGCCGGTCGCCCTGGAAGAACAGCCAATTCCTGATACAATAACTACATCTTTTTGATCAAAACCTGAACGTTCGATGGCTCTGATCAGGGCTGCTGTAACAATACCGTTTCCGCAACCCGGGCACCATATATGCGGTAATTTTTTGGTTCGTAAAAAATCCTGGGTAAGCTGTTCCATTACAGCCACCTCCCAACTTCTTCAGAAATTTGATCCGGATTAATCATTTCTCCATCATAACGATTTAAAGGGACAACTTTTGCTTCATTACCGACACAACGTTCAACCTCGCCAACCAGCTGCCCCCGGTTCATCTCGGGAACAATAATTACATCAGCCTGCTTGGCAAGCTCTTCCACTTCTTTAGCCGGAAAGGGCCAAACTGTCTGCAGGCTGAGCAATCCCACTGGCAGGCGATTTTGCCAGTAAACTTTTTTGACTACTGCCCGAGCAGAACGGACTGTGCAACCATAAGCTATTACAGCTACCCGCGGTTCTTTATGACCGATATAGTTTGTAAGGACAATTTCATCCCTGTACTTTTCCAGCTTATCATGAATCCGATCCAGAGCTCGTTCCACCTGCATCGGATCACCTGTAGGAAAACCATATTGATCATGAAAAAGGCCGGTCACATGATAGTAGTGCCCAAAACCAAAAGGCACCAGCGGGGTTAAACCTTTTTCATCGTATGGCTTATAATCTGCCGGCACATTTTTATCACTTGATCTTTCAACCATTAGTTTTCCTTCCGGGATCAGAACTTTTTCCCGCATATGCCCGATTACTTCATCTAAAAGAATAATAATTGGCTGCCTCAGTTTCTGACTCAAATTAACAGCAGCAATAGTCAGGTAATATGACTCATAAACTGAAGACGGGCTAAAAACAATTATCGGGTGATCTCCATGTGTACCCCACCGGGCTTGCATAACATCACCCTGGGACGGAGCAGTGGGAACTCCTGTGCTGGGTCCCATTCGCTGAACGTTTACAACCACACAGGGAATTTCTGCCATGATGGCATAACCCAGATTTTCCTGCTTTAGAGAAAAACCGGGACCGCTTGTCGCAGTCAGGGTTCGCATCCCCCCAATCGAAGCCCCAATAATTGCAGCCATACTGGCTATTTCATCTTCCATTTGAATAAAGACTCCGCCAAGATCGGGCAATTTTGCTGCCATCTGCTCGGCAATCTCTGTTGAAGGAGTAATGGGGTAACCGGCATAAAAACGAACACCGGCGTTAATTGCTCCAACCGCACAGGCTTCGTTACCCTGCATCAGAACCGGTTTAGATTCCGGCATTATTTAGAAAGCCCCCCCTCTACCAGCGAAATTGCGAAATCAGGACAAAATGTTTCGCAGATACCGCAGACTGTGCATTTTTCTTGATCTGTTTTTGCTTTTCCTGAATCATCCATATAGATAGCTTCTTTGGGACAAAAAGCTATGCAAACACCACATCCTTTACACCAGGACCGGTTAATAAAAAGTTCTTTGTTGCGCCTTTTCTGCTTGATGTGCGCCATATTGTAATTTCCTCCTTACCAAAACTGACTTAAAAATAGGTTTTCTTATAAGAAACCTGCCCCTTAACTCATCTTTCTTGATTAGAAAAGCTAATATAATCATACATTGCTTAATTTTTATGAATAAGGGCAACCCCTTTCTTTCCATCCATCTTAACAATAAACGGTTTCTTACTACTTACATGAAAAGTATAATCCTTTTTTTCGGCAATATCTTGTGATTTAAGCCATTGCCAATCAACAAAATCTGTTTTTGAATCATATAAAATATTGAAATACCCGACATTCATAGCAACAAGATTATGGAAAAAATGGGTGCCCTGTGAAGGCTCAACGTTAAAATCTTTTATTCCTGCTTCAACAATGATCCGGGCTTGCGAAATCTGGCTCCAGCTGACTGGAATCCCAAGGCTGGGGTCTCTAGAGCCCCAGCGGCCGGGCCCGATTAAAATATATTGTTTATTTTCATTTTTTAACTTTCGGTTAAAGGAGTCTATTTCTTCCTTAATCTTGGAGGTCTTTGTTTTATCAAAACAATCAGGATCTACCACAATCAAATCAGTGAGGTCTTCAATAATGCCATGCCCCATACCAGTGTTAGTATACAAAAAGAGAGAATCAGCATTGACATCATCAAGTTTCAAGTGTATTTCTTCTGTATTAACAGTTAAAGGCCGAACCTGCAGCAAATAAAACGCCGGCATTTCATTGTTAGAATGGTCAGTAGATAATTCTACAGCAAATTCTATTTCAACCGGCACACCAAAAGCAATTTCTGACATGTCTAAAATATCTACCAGAATGTCCGCAAGTGGAAACACCTCGTATTTCAAGATATTAGGAAAATTCAATACCCTTGGGCCGGCTTTAGAAATACCTTCTTCAATTCTGTAATTACTGGCATCCCAGGTAGAAGCAAGGTGGCTAAGATTGCCCTGCTTTTCAACAGTATCTATGGAAAGAGTAGCTAATGTGGCCATTCTGCTTTCACATATATCTGAATCACATTGCTGCATGTTCAAAGCATAAACTTCCGTTTGCGAATACTGCACCTGATCTTCGACTGAAAAGAAACTCATCTCGGGATAACGAGGACAAAAACGATAATTCTTACCACCCTCTACAATAGTATGCCCCAATCCTGCTGCAATCAAGGCTACACCATCATGATGCTTCAAATGTGATGTGGGATAGAAATTATAAGACTGTGCAACTCCGGAAATATGAGGGTAATAATAACTGTCCACCTGCTGACCAACAATTTCCTGGATGATAATTGCCATTTTTTCTTCTTCTAACCTGTAATGCAAGCTTTCAATATAACTTTTTGCATCCTGAAGGTAGGCTGAAGCAAAGACTAACTTGATTGCCATTACCAGCTGTTCAAGTCGTTCAGATAATGATTGATGGTTATTAGGAAGCATATAAGTATCATATATTCCGGCAAATGGCTGTGATTGAGAATCCTCGAGTAAACCGGAAGAACGCACTGCGAGAGGCTTCTTAATCACTTCCAGCATAGCTTTTAATTTTTCATACAAATCACCTGAAAGCTCTCCGTCTAAAAATTTAGTTTTAATTAACTCATCATCAGAAGAACTCATCAAGCCGCGCAGGTTATTTTTCTCTATAAACATATCAAACTCGTCGGTTCCAATAATAAATGTCTGGGGTATTTTAATTTCGGCTTCGTTAATATATTGATCAATATCTACAGCAGTAAAAAGGCTGTTAAAGAAAGCTATACCTCGGCCTTTCCCTCCCAGGGACCCTTCGGTCATTTTGATAATTTGATTGTCTGCTGGAAGAGAATCTTTATCAAACTCAATCACTTTTCCTTTCCTTCGCTCATTTCTTACCTGGCAAAAAACATCAACCAGGAACTGTCGGTGAGTATCAGTATCCTGAAAATCTGATTCGCCTAGCGGGCGGATCTTCCGGGCCACCTGGATTTCACCATGAGCAATTAACCAGGCAGAAAAATGATTACGCTGACTATGATAAAGTAAAGATTCTTTAGGTATCTGCATAATTTTATTTTCAAGATCAGTTAATGATCTGGCCCGATCGATTTCTTTGCCTTCCTTGTTCCTAAACACAAAATCTCCGAACCCTAAATTATTGAGAATAAAGTTTTTTAGTTCATAAAGCAAATTCGGAGAGTTTTTATGAATAAAGTCAACTTGTAAGGATTCAGCTGTTTGTTTATCCACTATTGCAGAAGATTGCAGTAAAACAGGAATATCCCAGTTTTCATTTTTTAATTTTTGAATTAATTCTATCCCCGCGTGATCATATTCAGAACCGTCTTTTTCATAACATATATCTGAAATGACACATAACATATATTCCTTATATTTCTCACACAGCGACACTGCTTCTTCAAAACTACTAACACACAATACCTTTGGCCTGGCACGCATCCGGTAGTATTTTTGAGCATCATTTAATTCTTCTGATATCAAACGTTGAGTCTGAATCATGATTTCCGTATATAGAGCGGGAAGGTATATTGAGTAAAACTCAATAGAATCTTCAACCAGCAAAATAGTCCGCACCAGGCCATTATAAGTATCACTTTCTACATTTTTCATATCCTCAATGTATTTAATCATCGCCAGGATCAGCTTTGAATCCCCATTCCATAAAAACACATTTTCAAAGCAACCCATTTGCTCTTTTTTATTAGCTACGATACGTAAATCCGATTTGTTTGTTAATAGTAACAAGATTGGGATGTCACTGTTATTATCCTTTATTTGCCTGCCAAGATCAAAAGCTGATAAACCGGCAATACGCATTGTTGTAATCACAAGATCATAGTCATTTTCTTTTAACTTTTCCAAAGCCTCTTCTGCGGTGGGAACATTAGTTATTCTTGGAATGGTAGTTAATTTAAGTTCATGATATTCACCAACCAGCTGCTGACTTAATCTTGATTCCTGCTCAAAAGTATAGGCATCGTATAAGCTCGATATTAAAAGAATTTCTTTAACTCTAACCTGCATCAGGTTGTGAAAAATATCTTCACCATATTTAAATCTTGTGTAATAGTAATTCAGCCGTTGTAAATCCATCCCGCACCTCGTCAGAACTGATAACCTGCAATAACAAACAAATTAGCGTAAATGGCTCTTCCTGTATCTCTATCCTAAACAACACCCTGGTCAATCATAGAATCTGCAACTTTTACAAAGCCCGCTATATTTGCCCCTTTAACATAATTAATGTAACTATCTGGCTCCTCTCCATGCTTAACACACTGGTTATGTATACTGATCATGATATCGCGAAGCTTTTTATCTACCTCTTCACGGGACCAGCTTATCCGCATACTGTTCTGTGACATTTCTAAACCAGAAGTTGCAACGCCACCGGCATTTGCTGCTTTACCTGGAGCATAAAGAATTTTTGCGTCCTGGAACACCTCAACCCCTGCGGCTGTAGTCGGCATATTAGCTCCTTCTCCCACTGCTATGCAGCCATTCTCAACTAACATTTTTGCATCTTTTTCATCAATTTCATTCTGGGTGGCACTGGGAAAAGCAACATCGCATTTTACAGACCAGGGTCTTTCATTTTCGTAATATTCACACTCAAATTCCTCTGTACAGTCTTTTATGCGGCCACGTTTATTATTTTTGAGATCTAACACACATTTCAGTTCTTCTTCTCCTATACCGTCTTTTTTGCAAATATAACCATTTGAATCTGAAAAAGTAACAACTTTTGCACCCAACTCCAATAATTTTGCTGTTGTATGCTGAGCAACATTTCCGGATCCGGATACAGTACATACTTTACCTTCTAAGGAATCTCCCTTTGTTTTCAGCATTTCTTCTACAAAATATACACACCCATAGCCTGTGGCTTCCGGTCTAATCAGGCTTCCACCCCAGTTTAATCCTTTTCCGGTAAAAATACCGGTAAATTCATTGCGCAACCTTTTATATTGACCAAACATGTATCCAATTTCACGCCCACCAACCCCGATGTCACCGGCAGGAATATCTGTGTTAGGACCAATATGCCTGGTCAATTCTGTCATAAAACTCTGGCAAAAGTTCATGATCTCGTTATCTGTTTTTCCTTTAGGGTCAAAATCTGAGCCACCCTTACCTCCGCCCAGGGGCAAGGTTGTTAATGAATTTTTAAAAGTTTGTTCAAAAGCAAGGAATTTCAAAATGCTTAAGGTAACACTGGGATGAAATCTTATCCCACCCTTGTAAGGACCAATAGCACTATTCCACTCAATACGGTAACCACGGTTAACCTGAACTTCACCCTGATCGTCAACCCATGGAACCCGGAAGATAATTATTCTTTCCGGTTCGATCAGTCTCTCTACAATTTTTGCTTTAATATATCTTGGATTTTCTTTCATGAATGGAAAAATGCATTCTAAAACTTCTTGCACCGCCTGGTGAAATTCAACTTCCCCCTGGTTCCTGTTAACAACATCATTCATAAACTCATCAAAACTTTTTAGCATGACAGCCTCCTGACCTTAGATGGGTTTTCAATAACCTGCTAGCCCAAAAAATTCTTTAACCCTTTACCACCTTTGTAATAAAAAAATTATCTGTTTGTAATACTGCTGTAATATTTCAGCTTTATACTTATCAGTAAGTTGACCCCCTCTTTTATATATATTGTTTTGACGCAGTTTTTTAACTGCGTCATTTTTTTCTAATTTAATTTTACCGCATAACTGAAATAAATCCTTTAACAACAGGAAGCCTTTAAAACAAGCATTTACAGGTAATGATAGCTTCAGATTACGCGTGCCTGCTGATAAATGTAAACCATTTTTAATATCCTATGGTTGACAATTATCTTTTTAAGGTTTACGATTAAAATACTTTAGAAAAGAGCAAATGAGGTCATTTTTTGACTGAAAAAAAAGAAATAATTCTGGCCGGGCTGCGCAAAAACCGGGACCGCTACCTGTCTGGCAGCCATTTGAGCGAAGATCTTAATATCAGCAGGGCTGCTGTATGGAAACATGTCCAAAAATTGCGAGCAAAAGGTTACTCCATTGATGCAATCCCAAGGCAGGGTTACCGCCTGATCAGGGAACCGGTGCAGCTGGATGTTGAAAAGTTAGAAGGCAGTGGCTTTTATTACTACCAAACTCTGGATTCTACTAATACCACGGCTCGTAAACTAGCAGAAGATGGTGCACCTAATTACAGCATAGTTGTTTCAGAACAACAGGTTCATGGACGGGGCAGACGTGGGCGTGAATGGTTTTCACCAAAAGCAAGTGGACTGTGGTTTTCCATCATTCTTCGCCCCCATGAATTAAGCCCTTCACAGACCGCTCCTGTTACCCTGGTAACTGCAGCTATTTTGGCTAATCTTTTTAACAATTATTATGAACTACCACTTAAAATTAAATGGCCTAACGACCTTTTACTGAGAAGAAAAAAAATTGGCGGAATCCTAACTGAACTTAAAGGTGAACTTGACCAGGTAGAATATCTAATTGTCGGTGTAGGTTTAAACGTTAGTCAAAAATTAGAGGATTTTCCCAAAAACTTGAGAAAAATTGTTACATCCCTTCACCTTGAAAATGATGCCTATTTTAACCGAACAGATCTACTGCTAAAAATACGCGACAGTCTGGTCAATGGATTTAATTTGTTTTTTACAGAAGGTTTCACTCCTTTCTACCTGCCCTGGAAAGAAAACAATGTTACCCTTGGGCAGATCGTAACCCTTAGCTGGCAAGGTGGAATAATACAGGGCAAAGCCCTGCATATCACCCTGGATGGAGCACTGCAGATCCAGGACAACAGGGGCAAAATCCACACTATTAATTATGGCGAACTTATCTAGCAAATCACCTAAAACCCGTAACCTGACTGCCAGGTTAACCATTAGCGCCATTTTCACCGCACTTATTGCTATTTTAGCCCAGTTTGCTATACCTCTGGCTTTTAGCCCCGTTCCAGTTACCGGTCAGACTATCGGTGTGATTTTAACAGCTCTTTTACTGGATAAAAGAACCGCCATCATTTCTGTTTTCGCCTACTTACTGCTGGGAGCAGCCGGTGCACCGGTATTTTCCCTAACTCGCGGGGGACTCTATATGATTACCGGACCAACAGGCGGATACCTGTGGGGATTCTTACCCGCCGTATACCTGGCATCGATAATATCAGGCAGCAGCTTGAGGTATTCAATCCAGAAAGCAGCTGTGGCTGCGGTTATTGCCATGGCTGTTATTTATTTTTGTGGAGGTTTGCAATTGGCTCTAATCATGGGCTATAGCCCGCAGCAAACATTTTTGGTGGGAGTGCTGCCGTTTTTACCAGCTGACTTAATTAAGGCAGGAATTACAGTGTTCCTGGCCCTGCAAATCTACAGAAGCCTGGAAAGGAACAAGTTAGACCATTTAATCAGAGATTAAGGGAAATGTTATCGAACCCTGGGGCACTATATAAGTAAACCGTTCTTTATTGACCCCGTATATCTCCTGAATAGCATCCTGAAATGAACGGGCAGGAATAAAACCAAGCATTTTAGCCGTATCAGGTTGTAATGATGATACCAGGTAAACATCTCCCCGCTCCAGTAATTTAGCTACAGTGTAAGCTTTGTGTCCGCCAAGCATAAAGTTGCTGCGCAGGGCTGCTTCTACTTCTTCGACTGTTTTGTAGCGGACTGCCCACTCTTCATAAGCGGCGGACCCAATCCCTTCAGCGCATTCCGCCAGCAAAACCATTTTACCCCCGGTCTTCAGGGCTCTTATGCAGTTATCCAGGGTTTTATGGGCCTGGTAAACATTGATATCTTTCGGGTAGCCCCCACAGGAAGCAATAACAACATCGGCCAGCCGATCCAGTTCAACTCCATTTACTTTTTGAACCAGGTCACAGGCTTTCAAGTGTGCTTTTGTCATATCCCCGGCGAAAACACCCAGTATTTGTTTGTTTTCATCCAGCACGGTATTTAAAAGAAAATCGCAACCCACCATAAAAGCTGCTTCAAGCAGATCTTCATGAACGGGGTTGCCTTTAAGCTTTCCGCTTTCTGATCCATCCTCTAAAAGCAGGCTGTGATTTTTGCGGATGGTTTCAAACCCGGCTACACCGGGTATCAGGGCCTTGCGCCCACCACCAAACCCGGCAAAAAAATGATGGACTACACTGCCTGTCAATATACGCCTATCTGCCTCTAAAGCTTTTTTATTAACATATACCGGGGTTTTAAACGAGGTTTCTCCGAGGTAAACCAATTCATTTTTATCTTTACTGTCATGATTGAACATAGCAATATTCTTGGCAACATCCTTACCCACCAGGTTTTCCATTTCATCTCTATCCAGGGGACGATGAGTACCATTTGTAAATATTATAAATATATCTTCTTTTTTTATGCCGGCTACTTTTAACTCATCAATCAAAATGGGAAGGAAAAAATCACTGCGGGCAACCCTGGTCGAATCGTTGACTAAAAGACAAAT
>JBNJHL010000050.1:0-14074 GCA_051748445.1 Bacillota bacterium | reverse complement strand
TATAATCCTGGCAGCCCACTTTACAGAAAATAGTGCCGACGAAAATGGCGACAGTCCAGAACCTGATACTGAAACTCAATCATCAAACAGTGAATACGAATCAGTCCGTGACGCACTCGAGTCAAAGTCGGCAAAAGAAGAGCAAAACGATGATGCAGAAGACGAAGTTTTCTATATCGAAGTAGACTATCATTCAGATGAAAACGCCAAAGTCAGCGGAGAAGGATATTATGAATACGGAGATAATGCAGTAATTACTGCGATATCTCCGGAAGGTTACGAATTCTACTGCTGGTACGAGGGAGATCAAATTGCTTCTTTCGATGCCGAATATGTTTTTACTGTCACCCGGGACCGCGAGTTAACAGCCTGGTTTGAACCTGAAGATATTGAAGAAATATATAACATTAACTTAAGGAGTAATCCTGAAAAAGGAGGTACGGTCATCGGTAGCGGCGTTTACCCTTCTGACGAAACAGCCGTAGTGCAGGCAATTCCGGATACACGTTACGATTTCGTAAATTGGACCGAAAACGGCACTGTAGTCAGCACCGAAGCTGAACATACCTTCGGGGTAACTAGAGATCGCAACCTGACGGCAAACTTCAAGTTAATCAGCTATGAAGGCAACCAAATAGATGACGGTGATAATGAAATCGAATATGAATCAGAACAGGTAGAAACCACCAGTATGAACAGTAACGATCTGTATGTCCCGAAAAACAATACAAGAGAATCAGTTGAAACCTATACAATCAGCCTGACTGTTGAGCATAAGGAATACGGAGATACTATTGGTGCAGGCATTTATGAAAATAATAAGCTTGTCGGCCTTGATGCCATTCCGGCTGAAGGCTTCGAATTTACCGGATGGCTGGAAGACGGTGAAAAAGTAAGTATGGCCAAGGCTTACGCTTTCCTTGCAAGTGAAGACCGCGAGCTGGTTGCCACCTTTGCCCCGCTGGTCAACCGCCAGAATGAAGAAGCAGAAACATACAGAATCAGCCTGGCACCTTCACCCCTGGAAGGCGGCCGGGTATACGGCAGAGGTGAGTATACTGAAGGAAAAACAATTACCGTTTCTGCCCTGCCCAATATTGACTATGACTTTGTCAGCTGGACCGAAGACGGCAAGGTTGTAAGCACCGAGACAATCTACACATTTATCGTCGACAGAGATCACCAGCTGGTAGCCAACTTTGCTTCTTACGATAGTAACGAACCGGATAGCGAAGGCAGCGGATATCGCTATGAATTCGATACTTTCCTGCACAGCTATTTTCTTGATTTCCTCACTCCATATACTGACACCCAGAAACACAGGGAACCTTCTGCCGGCAGTAAATACGGCTGGTCCCCTGCTTTTATTCCGCCCGCCGGCGGGCAATAAACAACTTTTAAAGACTACTTGGCCAGCTCCAGCAAATAATCCTTTCTCAACTCTATGCTATCCCCAACGCTAAGGCCAATTTCCGCTGCCAGCCCGCCGCGCAGCTCTATGGCAAATTGAACCGGACCGTCGCTGTAGTAAACCGGCAATTCCTGGTCTGGTGTTCCGGGCTCCGGCGGATGCATTTCGTGTATTGAGTCAATAATGCCGTCCCTGCTTATAAAAATTAGATCTATGGGAATTAAGCAGTCTTTCATCCAGAACCCTGCTTCTACGGGAAAAGGATCTTCATCGGGCATAACAAAAAGCATCCCTTTATCATCGGCCAGTGATTCGCGACCCATTAAGCCAAGCTCCCGCTGCTCAGGCGTTACAGCCAATTCCAGCTCCATAATATGACCGTTTAAAACGACCTGCTCGGTCGCCGGACCTTCAACAGGATCATTTTGCACGTTTTCTGTTTCCTCACTGCCCGTGCAACCGGAAAACGCTAGCAATGCAAGTCCCACAACCAGGGCAGGCAGAATATAAAACCCTTTTTTCCGTTTAAAAAGTTCGAATATAATTGTCTCCTCCTCCCACAAACCTGCTAACTGACTAATCCTTAGAAAAACTATCCTTCTCGGCCCACTTCAAAGACCTGGAAACCGCTTTCTGCCAGCCGGCATAAAGAAAAGCCCTTTTATCTTCACCCATCTGCGGTTCAAAGACGGCGCTCTGTTTCCAGCTATCGGTTAGTTCACCGGTGCTTTTCCAGAACCCGGTCGCCAACCCGGCCAGGTAAGCTGCACCCAGCGCTGTCGTATCAAAGGTTGCAGAACGGCGGACTACTGTTCCCGTCAGGTCGGCCTGGAACTGCAGCAGCAGGTCCATCACACTGGCCCCGCCATCTACCCGCAGTTCCTTTAAAGGCAGCTTTGCCTCGTTATACATTATCTCCAACACATCCCTGGTCTGGTAAGCCATGGCTTCCATCACTGCCCTGGCCAGGTGCGCTTTTGATGTTCCACCGGTAATCCCGATCAAAAGTCCGCGGGCATATGGATCCCAGTGCGGCGCCCCCAACCCGGCAAATGCCGGTACCAGGTAAATGCCGTCATTTTCCTCAACCTGGGCAGCCAGGTCCTCTAAATCTGAAGAGCGTTCTATAATACCCAATCCATCCCTTAGCCACTGCACCGCGGCCCCGGTTATAAAAATACTGCCTTCAAGGGCGTATTGAACCCTGTCTTCCAGGCCCCAGGCTATGGTTGTAAGCAGGCCCTGCTCCGAAGATACCGCCTTCTCACCTGTATTCATCAACAGAAAAGAACCGGTGCCATAGGTGTTCTTTGTCATACCGGGGCTGTAGCAGGCCTGCCCGAAAAGGGCTGCCTGCTGGTCACCGGCCATCCCGCCGACAGGCACGGATGCATTTAGAAAAACTTCCCGCTCGGTGTGCCCGAATATGGTGCTGCTCGGTTTAACCTCAGGCAGAATCGCTTCAGGCACCCTGAAAAGATCAAGCAATTCCCGGTCCCACTGCAAAGAATGAATATTATAAAGCAAAGTCCGCGAAGCATTGGAGTAATCAGTGGCAAAAACTTTGCCACCGGTCAGGCGGAAGAGCAAAAAACTGTCCACCGTTCCGCAGGCCAGGGTCCCCTTTTCTGCCGCATATTTTACCGGTTCCAGATTCTCCAGGGCCCACCTGAGCTTTGTTCCTGAAAAATAAGGATCCAGGAGGAGCCCGGTCTTTTCACGCACCATCTGCTCATAGTTATCATTCTTTAACTGTTGGCAAAGATCGGCCGTGCGGCGGCACTGCCAGACAATAGCCCTGGTTAACGGCTTGCCGCTCTCCCGGTCCCAGAAAACCAGGGTTTCACGCTGATTGGTAATCCCAACCGCATTTAAATCATCAGCCTCCGCCCCCGCTTCCTGCAGGGCTTCAGCTGCAGTTGTTAGTACGTTTTCAAATATCTCCTCGGCATCATGTTCCACCCAGCCGGGCCGTGGATAATGCTGCCGGTGTTCCCGGTTAACCCTGGCCATGGCCAGGCCTTCCCGGTCCCACAAGATCGCTGTGGTTCCAGTAGTGCCCTGATCAATTGATAGTATATACCTGCTTATTGTCATCGCCTCCTCTTTTTACCTTTCCCAAAAATTCCAGGTGCCTGATATGGGCTAAAGCCTCTCCCGTGGCAAACCATTTCTGCATAAGGGGAAAATCCTCCCAGCATTCGGCCACCAGGTCCCAGCTCATTTCTGCCGCTACCTGATAGGCGCTTTTCGGCTTTTCTGCACCGATAATCTCCAAAACTTCTTCCAGGCGCTGGCGGTGGTGCTCTTTTAACTCCTCTATTCTCTGCCGGCAGTCCCTGATCAAGCTGCGGTGGCCCGGTAATGCCAGTTCAACCGGCATTTCATATACTTTATCCAGACTGGCAAAGTATTCCCCCAGGGGGTCGCGATCGTCAACCCAGGTGGAAATATTGGGAGTAATATCGCCCAAGATATGGTCGCCCGAAAAGAACAGCTTACGCCCGGGTTCATAAAGACAGGTGTGACCGCCGGTATGGCCCGGTGTAACCACACAGTGGAGGCGGTAGAAACCGTAATGCAGCTGTTCACCATCCTCAACCATGGTAAAATCGACACTACCCACCGGACTGTAGCGCTGCCCCGGGTGAGAATCGATGGCCTGCTCAACCAGTTCCTGCGGAAAACCGTGGACCCCGGCCAGCTGACATACCACCTGCCACAGGTTTTTCATATTCAGCACTTCCGCATCAGGCCGGTTGAAAAATACTTTTGACTGATCAGCTGAGAGAACCCCGGCCAGACCGACATGATCTGCATGCAGGTGAGTTATAAAAAAGTCTGTATCCTGCGGATCAATTTTTAGCTGATCGAAAGCTTCAATTAAAACAGATTTGCATTCTTCCCGGTTCATCCCGGTATCTATTACCAGGTTGCGGGGTTTAGCTTTTATAATATAGGAATTTGTTGCCTTGAGGGGGTTGCGGGGCAGAGGCACTTCTACACGGTAAAGATCCTCAAATACTTGTTCAATTGCTGCTGCCATTAAGTCACTTCCTTCTATAATTTCATAATATCTTTCGTTTTCTTCTGCGCTAATTCCTCTTTATAAAAAAACCTGTACCATTTAGAGTGACAGCACCTGCTGCGAATTTTATAAATTATGATATAATAGAAACGGTAAGAAACTAAAGCTGACCAATTAGAGGTGATAGTGTGACTGCATTAAAAAAATCGGCCTTCTTCATGATCATTGCCCTGCTAACAGTTTTGCTGTTTGGCTGCGGTGATCCTGCTGCCGATCAGGAAGAAGTCGAGGAAGAAGAGCTTCAGGAAGAAAATGCAGAAAAAGATGAAGAAGAAAAAGATGACGATGACGAAGATAATGATGATAACAATGATAACAATGATAATAATGAAAAAGACAACAGCAACGAATCCGTTGAATCAGGCACATCTGACTCAGGCTTTTCCCATACTGTCGAGATGGAAACTAACGGTGAAGTAAAGGAAGGGGAAGGCGAAGAGTGGTGGAAAGATGAAGAAAACGGAGTCGATGATGACTGGTGGGATGATGACTAATACTTACGCATAAACTACTGTTAGCCACTGGCTGTAATAGTGTAAAAGACAGATTATAATTAACAGGCCCTGCTGCATGTAAATGCGGCAGGGTTTTATTTCGGCTCGAGATTTAAACTGCCGGAACGGAAACCGCATAGATCAAGAGTAACATAGATAAAGCCTAATTCCTTCAGTTTCTGCCGGATCTCTCCGTGCCTGGCAGTAACTGTGCTGAATGCGTTTTCATCAACCTCAATCCTGGCCAGGCTGCCGTGCCTGCGCACCCGCAGGTTACCTTCCAGGCCGAGGCTGCGCAGGAAATCTTCAGCCGCGGCAACCTGCTTCAGCTTAACACCGGTGATCTTTTCCCCGTAAGGAATGCGTGAAGCCAAGCAGGCTGCCGAAGGCTTATCCCAGGTCGACAGATTCCTTTGCCTGGATAAAAACCTGATTTCAGCCTTGCTCAGGCCTGCCTCCAGCAGGGGGCTGCGTACTCCCAACTCTTTTACCGCGCGCAGACCGGGCCGGTAATCATCAAGATCATCGGCATTCGATCCTTCGAGGACCACCTTGAAACCTTCATCTTCGGCAAGCTTAATTAGGGGTCCGAATAATATTCTCTTACAAATATAGCAACGCTCAGGCGGGTTAGCGGTAAATTGAGGTTCACTGCACGGATCAATGTCAATAACCTTGTGCTCAACCTTTAAAGCTGCTGCCAGCTGTGCTGCAACCTCAATTTCGCTTTGCATGTTGAGCGGCGTGTTAATAGTTACCGCCAGGACCATTCTAGGCCCCATTACAGAGACAGCATAGCTGAGCAGTAGATAACTGTCAGCTCCACCTGAAAACGCAATCACGGCGCTCTCAGAGCTTCTGAGCAGGCCTTTCAACTTCTCTGCCCCGGCCAGAGCCTTCTTTTCATTTAGCTCGCTCTGCATACCCGGATCCCCGTTTTATTTATTCCTGATATTTAAATTACCTTGCGACGGTTCAGCTCTTCATTTAAAAAGCCCAAAAATTCTCCGGCCTTCTTCTCAGGCGCCCCGGTAAGCAGGCTGACCCCGACAAAAAGGGTTAACGCCACGATACCACTCCATACCCCGGGCCATAAATCAAGAGGACGCCATCCGCTGTACTGCAAAATCAAGGCGGTAAGTCCGCCTACGATTACGCTGGAAAGCACCCCGGCAGCGGTGCCCCGTTTCCAGAAAAAGGCTCCGATCAAAGCCGGCACCATCACCAGCAGACCGGCCGAAGATGCCACTGAAAGGGCGGCTATCAGATCCAGGCGCAGGGTAGCAAAGGCCAGTATAAACAGGGTGAAAAGCGGCACAAATATTCTGCCTATTAAAAGCTCCCTATCCTCGTCAATCCCCCGGGAAATGTTTTTACAAACATCGCGGCAAACCATCGATGAAAGCGAAAGGATGATTGAATTAACCGTCGAAATAGCGGCTGCGCTGATGCCAAGCATAACCATCAGAGCAACAGCCGTGGGAACAATATCCATACTAAGCAGCATCGGCGTGGCACTGTCAGCCACATCGAGGTCGGGCAAAAGCAGTCGGGCTGAAAAACCCCAGATGATGGACACCAGGGTATAAATAAAACCAAAAACGAGAAAGCCCATGACCATAATCCGCATCTGTCCGAGTGAACGGGGCATAAAAAGGCGCTGGCTGACCTGGGGGTTGGAAAGGGAAAAGAAAAACCAGGGCAGGGTCAGACCGACGAAAGCGTTAACATTAAAGAAACCGGGGCCGGGCACTGACAGCCACTGCGGGTGCTGCGCCTCAAGCTGGGCAAACAAACCACCGAAACCGTCAAAGGCCCGGTAAGCAATAAAAATGACGGAAAGCACGGCAACCGTGAGCATTACAGCCGCCTGGAGCGAATCGGTCCAGGCCACTGCTTTAAGGCCGCCTGTCCAGGTCCAGTAAACGGCAATCACGGCGGCAACCGACACCCCGGCTAAATAAGGGATTGCCCCGCCGGAAATCCCTTCCAGCAGGGCGCCAATCCCGATTAGCTGCACGGCGCTGTAGGGAATCAGAAACAATACCGCCGCCACGGCGGAAACTATCGAGACTGCCCTGCTTTGGTAACGGTCTCCCAGCATTTCAGTCGGGGTAAGATAATTGTAGCGGTTGCCGACCAGCCAGAAGCGTGGTCCGAAAAAGGCAACCAGGATCAGACCGGAAAGGTAAATCAGCTCGAAGCCGAGTGCACCTACCCCGCCGATATAGGTAAAACCGGCCAGGCCGACCAGCATGAAAGCGCTGTAAGTAGTTGCGCTGTAGGTAAGCGCCGCAACAATCCCGCCCAGGGTCCGGCCGGCCAGGAAGAAATCATTAATTCCGCTACCCAGTTTCCTGCGGGCCTGGCGGGCGATGATACTACCGACAATAAAGTATAAAAAGAGGACCAAATAAATGGTATTAGCGTTCATCATCATCCCTCCATCGTGCAGTAATTATGCCGAGGCAGACAATAACCACCAGGGCGAATACATTCCAGTAAAGAAATGCACCGTAAACCCTGGCCAAATCACTTAATGGCGGTAAAAAGGGAACAATAAATGCCGATAAAATAATCACTGCGAAAAACAAAGCCCAGAAGATCCGCTGCTGCTTTAAACTCATGAACATTTCCTCCCATCTCAGGCTCAAGGTACGAAACATTATATCACAGGTTATAGGCAGCCTGGCAAGCATAACTTGACTGTCATGTAAGAATCTTGCTATAATTTTCAAGGAACTTACAAAGGTGGTAGTTTTATAATATGAGCTTCTTGCTGCGCCAAAAATTCTCTATTCTACATGCTGTTATTGTTGCCTGTCTTATTTTATGCCTAATTCCGGCAGGTCTATCTGCTGCCCCTGAAGCCAACCTGGATCGGACATATCTGGAAGATTTCAGCAGCATCAGCAGACAGGTTTCAGAAGAGCAGCTCTCTCCTACCCGCACTGTGATGCAAATTATCGACAACCGCTTCTACAAGTGGCAGGAATACGAACACCCTATCACCGGCAAAGTTGCCATTTACCTGCTGGAACCACATGAATCCGCCCTGAGCAGGGACAGGGCGCATGAGCTGCTAAAGCTCTCAGGACAGTGGGGAGACTACATCCCTCATAACCAGTCCTATCAGCCGGGAAAACGTGCTGAGAGCAGTATATATTCGTCTCAGGAGGCTTCCATGGAAGTTCCCGATGAAAACAATGCACCTTCAAGAGAAACCACTAACCTGCCCGGAGGAATGACCGACGATCGGACGGAAATAAATATCAGGGATGCTGAAACCTATCCTTACAAAACCATCGGGTTTTTAACCACCGATTTTCCCTATGAACTTATGAGAGGCACCGGGTTTTTGGTCACCCCACATGTGGCTTTAACCAACGCGCACAATATTTATTCCCCCCAGTTCGGTGGTTGGTACAGAACCATCCGCTTTTCGCCAGGCCAGTATGAAGACAGCAATATGGATATAATCAATCCCTACTCCACTTTAAATCCCGATAAAACCGTAGTAAACAGCACTTTCAAAAACTACGAAGATCAGGACAAAAGGGATAAAGCAATTAACCACGATTACGGTGCAATCTTTTTCGAAAATCAGATCGATACTATCAATACTTTCATGCCCCTGGAATTTAACCACCTTCCGGAAACTGTCAGCTTGCTGGGCTACCCCGGCAATGTCCGGGGAAATCTAACCCTGGGCATGTGGCTCTCACAGGGCAACCTGATTAGAAGCGACGAATTCTGCCTCTATTATGAGGCCTATACCAGCGGTGGCAATAGCGGCAGCCCTGTTTTTGTCTATAACGAAACGGCCGCTACTTACCGGGTTGTGGCAATTCACTCTTTTGCTTCGATCAACTATTTTAGCGGCGGGCCCCACTTGAATGACAATAATCGCGATATAATCGAGGAATGGATGCGCTGGGTTCCGGAAAGCGAAGCAGAATCACCTCCCGCAGATGAAGAAGAAACTGTGCAGGATGAACAGGAAGCAATGGAACCCGGGCTTAAACTAAATAAGACCGAACTGAGACTAATTGAAAATGACGATAAAACCCTTATCGTTACCGTCAACAATGAAGATATTTCCGGTAATGAACTGGTCTGGATCAGTAATAACCCGCAGATCGCCACGGTTGAAAATAATGGCATTGTGACCGCCGTCAGGGAAGGGAAAACCACGGTTAAAGTAATGACCCCGGACGGCAGGGTAGAAGCGGGCTGCGAAGTAACCGTTATCAAGACAACCGGCGGCCGGTTACCCGGTGATATTAACGATGACAACCTAATCGATGTGCAGGACGTGGTCATGGTAACCCGTCACATCTTAAACTATACTGAACTTGACCAAAATCAAATGCAAGCAACTGACGTGAACGGTGACGGTAAAGTCGATGTCAATGATGTAACGAAGATCATGCAGTTTGCCCTGGGGTTAATCGATACTTTATAAAGGAATAAAACAAAGATGCCTGCAATAAAAAACTATTCGTTTTTTACCAACCTGCTCTGTTTCATTATTCTAATCAGCATACCACTGGGTGTTATATTAACCTTATTTGGAGTAAACATACCTGATTTCGTTTATGTTATCTGGATCATGGCGTTATTTATCTTTTTTACCTCTGTCTTAATTGAAGTCAGGCCCGGTAATCACCACAAAAACCAATAATTAAAGGGTTTAGGTGCTGTCTGTCAGATCCTAAACCCCTGGTTATATAAATGGTGCGCCTGGGAGGATTTGAACCCCCGGCTAATGGATTAGAAGTCCACTGCTCTATCCCCTGAGCTACAGGCGCATTTCTTCTATTATCTTAACCCGAAATGATCTAAAAAACAATGCTTGATCATAAAAAACAGCTAGCCCATTGTTTCCTCTCGCAGGAAATCCCACTGACCCTCACGCCAGATGAATACTGCCTTGATTGACCACTCGCTAAAGGGCAGCCCCATCAGGACGGTGGCAAATTCATCTTCCGTGGATTCAACCCTGTACACAATAACATTATCTTCTGCCAGATCGTATTCTTCAAAAAACTCTTCAAAATTATCCAGCTCTTCATTGTTAAGCAAAATAACATCGGGATCATCGACTCGTTCCGCCACCCATTCTTCCACAGCAGCCTCTAAAAGCTCGTGATCAGGGGGTGTTTCTGCCTCCCCGTTCTCACCATTTTCTTGATCAGGGTCAGCCGGTTCACTTACCTCACCATTTGGATCATCTGCACCAGGCTGTTCGTCCTCCTCTTCAACATCGGGAACTTCCACGGAGTCGCCATTCGCTGCCTGATCATCATCTGGCCTGCTAAAGATATAAATGCCGCCGGCCACCATACCCAGGACCAGGATAATAATCAGCACCGGAACCAAGAAGCCCGACTTCTTTTTCGGCTCATAATCAAGTTCACTGAACTCACTTTCCAGCTCTTCAACAGTTTTACCGACATCCTCTTCCCTTAAATCCAATTCAGGATACTGTTCTTCTTCCTCGTCTTCAGTAAAAGCAGGAGAAGCTTTCAGCTCTGAACCGCAATATTTGCAGTACAGATCATCACTATTAACCTCTCTTCCACACACCGGGCAGGGTATTTTTTCTTTATCTGTCAAAGCCCGCCACCCCCTCACCTCTTTAGCTGTCTTATAATTACAGCGATTATATTATACCATAGGAGATTTATAGCCTGCCAACCGGCCTTATTTTCAGGGGATCCACCTTCTGTTTCAAACACAGCAGCAGTCCCGGCATCGTCAGGAGTACCAAAGGCCACAGTTATTCAATTGCTTAAAAGGGGATTTCAATGGTAACTAGATCAACGGTTGTAGAGTTTTCGATAGCGATACTGACACTATCATAAAGGTGGTAGTTTTTCGCATATTCTTCAATTAAGATGTACTTAGCAGCAGATTGCAGGGCCATGATCACTGGAGACTGATTGCCATCTTTCAGATAGTCGAAAACCGGGCTGTCATCCCCCAGGTAGTAAGCCCTGGCATATACATCTAAATCTACCCTGACCAGATCGTCACCAACTTCGATTACAACCCCGTTTAAATTGTGTTCTTCAGCTTCTGCTTCCGGTTCGGACTCAGGTTCCGGATCCGGTTCTAAAATAATGAAGTTCGCCGTCAAGCTAAGATCGCCGTCAACTTCAAACTGGTACTGCTCCAAATCTGAGATAACTGTTCCATTATCCGTCCAATCGACAAACTCAAAACCTTCCGCAGCCTCGGCGGTAACTGTAACTGCTTCACCCTCGAGGTAGGTGCCTGCACCGCTTACACTGCCTCCATCTGAAGGGTTAGCGGTAAGCCCAACACTGTATTCAACCTCAACTTCTTCAGGTTCTTCCTGCTGCTCTTCTTCGTTTTCCTCGGAAGTTTCCTCCCCTTCGGGTGTAGTTTCTTCTTCCTGCTCTTCCTCTTCACTATCCGGCGACCACTGCATCCACTCTTCAATCAGGGGCTGGTTATGATAAGTCAGGCGGGGGCCCCTTCTTATATCTGTATCTACCAGGGCCTGGGCAAGCAGTCCAACCACGCGGCTGCTTTCAATCTCTTCATCACAGACCCATAGCGGGCTGCCGCTGGCGCCCTGTCCGGAGTTAATTTGAAATGCCAGTTCTCGTTCCTCAATATTTTCCACCGGCCCCCGGGCATACCACATCGACAGGGTCGTTTCATCTTCAACCACCACAGGGTAACCTGCTGTATTGATGTAAGTGGGACTGTAATCAAACTCCATCGGCATGTAGGTAGAAATTCCTTCAAAGGGGGTTTCGATAAAAAATGCACCATAGTCATGGGCATTAGTAAAATCAAGTGATCCTTCATAAGTTATATATTCCTGGGGCACAATCCCCTCAACTGCTTCACGGTAACCGTAAGGCCTGACAACCTGGCTGCTTTCAGATGCCTGGTACTGACCGGGATAAAAATTAAGCATTGTAAAATATCCACCCATGCTGCTGTTGTAAAGGTTATGGGCATTGGTTAAAACCGTATGCGGACCGATCAGCGAACCGGAAGCCCTGAAATTATTAAAACCGAAAGCTACATGGACAAAGCCAATCGTATTCCAGGGATACCTTTCCGTATCTGATTGAGCTACCCTTTCCGGGCTATTGGCCAAGGCATAGTTCTGGTAAATAAAAACAGAGCCGACCCAGTCCGGACTGTTATCTTCAACAACCGGCATCAGGCTCTCCATTTCAAATATTTCTGCGGGGTCGGCATATTCAGGTTCCCCGGGGGGGATAACCTGGTCCACCCACTGCTGTGAGGCCACCAGCAGCTTACGCGCTTCTTCAGCCTGCAGGTACCGCTCTTCCGGCTCCTCAAGAACTATACAAAACTGGCCTTCCTCACCAACCAGGTATTCATTCCACTTGTGGAAGGTATCATCTATAACCTGGACAACTGTACGCTTCAGTTCCCTTTCACCGGCACCGGGCTGGCAATCTACAACCTTAAATTCTTTGCCCTTATCGTTTAAATCAAGATCCCAGAAGGGAGCCTCGGCAGCAGCCGGTTGGGCAGTTAAGAGCAGCAGTAATAATAAAAACGCTGAAATGAACCAGGCAAGCTTGTTATTGTATCGCATGTTGTACTCCTTAAGCTAATTCTATACTCATTGTCAAACTGACTCTTAATAGAAACCCCTGCTAAAAAAGCCAGCAGGGGTTAAATATAAAATTTGACCAGGTAGCTGGCAGGCATAGACTTGAACTGCTTTAGCCCCTATAGCTTTGCGTCACCATCTTTCAATGGTTTTGCCTTTGCGGTTCACATAGCGTGAAATCATACTACTACATAATGTTTGAAATTGTCAAGTATTTCAATAACTTGATAACTTGATACACAGTGTTGCTGTGGTTAAGTTTTTTACGTGACGTACAGACGCTGCCAGTCTCCGGTTTAAGCTCTAATGTTGGCATCTGTTCTATCACCAAAACCTAACAATAACCCTTCCGCACTTATATCCTCATCTAAGTTATCCCAGTGGATACCAACCCCTCCACCTGATATTACGTAGTCCATTAATTCTGCTTTAGGTGCATTTAGTAATTTCGGGAAATAGGCTAAAGGAACCGAAATCTGCCGACCATCAGCAAGTGATACCCAAATATTATCTTCATCAAACCAAACATCCTGAGCTAATACTTTGCTAGCCAAAATGATCATGCCACCTTTTCTTGAAATATTCCTGATTCTCCTCAATCACAGTTTGCAATATTTTCAGTTCATGTGCTTTCATTCCCCATGAATTTGCTAATATCA
Source organism: Bacillota bacterium (assembly GCA_051748445.1). Lineage (GTDB taxonomy): Bacteria > Bacillota > Dethiobacteria > DTU022 > DTU022 > T3SED10-7. The sequence goes on along the minus strand of JBNJHL010000050.1, from coordinate 792 downwards.
CTTCAGGCTCAAGCCAAAACTTAGCTAAAAGGTTCTCTCTCCTAACATGAATATGAGCAGGCTCTAAAGGATTCCCTTCATTAGAAAAAAAGAAAAACTTATAGCCTTTGTGTTCAAAAACTTTAGGCACTGGTTTTAGATCTCCCTTATAACTTGCTACACATTGTTGCTATAGTGTCATTATAACATTTATCAAGGATTCCTGGAACGCTAAAGCTTGATACAAAATATTAATGCTAAGTGTTGCATTTTTGCTGCCGGGCACTGCTGGAAGCTCTTGTACAAAGGAACACGCGGGTTAGTCCCGCGTGTTCCTCAGGGCGATATAATAAGATTGAATTCCCGGGAAATGCATAAAAATAGCAGGCACGATAAAAATGCCTGCTTTAACAAGCCTGCCTTAAGTTTAATGTATTGAAAAGTACGTACATAAGATACGCTCCTAAATATCGATCCATTTAATACCCAATAGTTTTCAAAAAAGCGACTACTTTCCCATACACAAAAGGCAGGCTGCCTGTCATGTTTCCAGGGTAATCTTATTATGCAGTTTAGGGCTTACCCGGCGGCAGAGCTTTCTACCCTACCGCCTGGATAAGAGATTAGCTTGGTTCATTTAAATTGACCTGAGATACAGCGCTGCTAATAAGTTAATAAGTTAGTAGTCAGGCTTGTTTATTGTGCTATTGTGCCACCAACGTTATTAACAGTTATCTCTGGATATTCTTCCTTAATCATATTTATAACTTCTTGATCAATAGCATGTATATCACTTAATTCTGCATCCTGGGG
>JBNJHL010000049.1:0-14111 GCA_051748445.1 Bacillota bacterium | reverse complement strand
CTAAATAAACTCTGTAAGGTTTGCCGCTCTCTTTCATTTTTTCCAAGGCCGACGGTAATAATCTTACTTCTGACATTGTGACCTCCTTCAGGCTGAAAACAACCTTTAATTATTATATTACAATGTATTGCTATTATACCACACCTGTAACTACTTTAACAGGCTTTAGCAGGATTCATTTAAACATTTAGAGAAAAATTACTACATCTATTTGTAGCAACCCTTTCTGCTTAAAAAAATTCGCTCGCTGATCATTTCAGTTTTCTTAAGCAGGCAGAAACTGTCCATAGCGAAACAGGCTAATTGGCTATAATAATTTTAACAAGAGAGAAGGTCAGCAAACAGTGAAAATAATAATTGCACCGGATAAGTTCAAGGGAAGCATGACTGCAACAGAAGCAGCCCAGGCTATAGCCAGGGGCTTGAACAGCAATTTTCCTGATATTCAGCTTAAGCTTTTTCCTCTTTCCGACGGCGGTGAGGGCCTGGTTGAAGCCATGGCCGGGGCAACCGGTGGCAACATCCTTTCAACAACAGTCAGCAACCCGCTGGGAGAAATAGTAGAAGCATCCTGGGCCCAGATTAATAATGGACAATGCGCTGTGATTGAAATGTCCGCAGCCTCGGGCCTGAGTTTATTACCACCTGTATCCAGAAATCCCGGCGTTACTTCAACTTATGGAACCGGTGAATTGATCAGGGCTGCACTTGAAAAAGGCTGCTCTGAAATAATAATCGGCATAGGGGGCAGCGCTACAAATGACGGCGGTGCTGGTATGGCCTGTGCCCTGGGTGCAAAACTTTTGGATAAGGAGGGCCGGCAGCTAAAACCCGGCGGCCTGGAGTTGTTAAAACTGGAACGCATAGATATCAGCGGTCTTGATTCCCGCCTGGCAAATACATCGATCAAGGTTGCCTGCGATGTAGACAATCCCCTGACCGGTCCGCATGGTGCTTCATACGTTTATGGGCCCCAGAAAGGAGCCGGACCGGAAATGGTCAAACAGCTGGATCGTGCCCTCGCTCATTATGCCGAAGTTCTTAAAGAAGCAGCTGGCACCGATGTAGAGATGGTCCCCGGGGCAGGAGCAGCCGGAGGCCTGGGCGCCGGCTTGATTGCATTTCTGGGAGCAGAACTGCATTCCGGAATTGACCTGGTGCTTGATACGTTAAATATTGACCAGCACCTGGATAAAGCCAATCTGCTGATTACAGGCGAAGGACGCCTTGACAAACAGTCGCTTCGGGGCAAAGCACCCGTGGGTATAGCCAGGCGCGCTAAAAAATATGGCCTGCCTGTCCTGGTCCTGGCCGGTGCAGTGAAAATTGACAGTGAAGACATGCATAAAGCAGGCATCACTGCTGCGTTTTCTATAACCGACAGTCCAATGGACCTTGAAGAAGCTCTCAACCGGGGGGCTGAACTACTGGAAAAAAAAGCAACCACCTTAATCTATTTTCTCCGAACTGTAAATAAAAACCCTGGCGGGATAAACCGGCAGGGTTAATAAGACTTTTTTAATAAAACTTCTTAGATGAAGTTTGATAAATGCTTACTACTCTAAAGTCACTACTTTTGTAGTATCAGCAAACACCTCTACATTTGCTTCAAAAAACGGCTCAATTTCATCATTAACAATCAGGAAGTCATAGTGACCGGGTTCAACAAAGAAATACCTGCGCCCGTTTTCTGCAATAATAACTTCTCGTTCATCAAGAAACTGGTACTGCAGGTAATCTTCACCTTCCCATATTTCTTCCCATAATTCAGCCCAGTCTTCATTTATTTCTTCATCAACCTCTTCATCAACTTCTTCGTCAATTTCATTTTCATTTTCGGTTCCTTCATCTTCTTCAACAGTTTCATTATCCATCTCATCTGCAGCATCTTCGATAGTTTCTTCCGATTCAAGATCAATTGTTCCACCCGGAAATGCAAAAAAGAAAAGAATATCATTATCGGAAGTATTTTGTACCAGGATCGGGGTCTTACCAGTTCCGCCAGCTACCACCGTGGAATCCTCGGCCAGGTCAAAAAAAGAATCGATAACAAAAAAATCCTGGTTGAACAACGACAGGTCATATTCACCTTCGGGAAGCATAAAAGTAACTGACTCACCAGGGGCAATTACTTCATCTTCAAGCATATCTTCACCCCATTCGGCCAGATCTTCACCAAAAAAAGCCGCGTAAGCGATAGTTATTTCTTCCGTTTCATTGGATACTTCAATTGCTATGCCACTTTCTTCTTCTGGAGCAGGTTCACCATTACCACAACCTGCAGCAATAAACAGGCAGCAAATAAAAGTAATCACCAAAAGCTTACTTTTAATCATAACCAACCTCCGTCTACGTCGTCTTTGCTGACTGACAATGATATTTTCAAAATATTACAGTAATCACACTTGCCTTAGTCATTTTACCATAAATGCTTCTATAATCAAGGTGCACCATCTTGATTATGTGCAGAATTGATATTTTACAGTATAATATACTGCAGGCATCGTGGCAATTGCCAGGGAGATGATTTTTTTGAAACAACAGAGTAAAAGGTTGGGCTGTGATCCAATTCCAAAACTTTTAGCAAGCCTGGCTGTTCCGGCAACCGTTGGCATGCTGGTTATGGCCACACACAATGTAATAGACACAATCTATATTGCCAGGGGTGTCGGCACTATTGGAGTTGCCGCCGTGGCAATATCCTTTCCGGTCCAGATGTTCTTTTTAGCCCTGGCCGGTGCGGTGGGCATCGGTGGCAGCTCTGTTATCTCAAGGGCTCTCGGCGCCAATGACCTTGACAAAGCCAACCGGGCTTTCGGAACCATACTCAGCCTGATCATAATTTTTAGCCTGATCGGCGCTTTTTTAGGCCTGCTCTATCTAACCCCCATGCTCAAGCTCTTCGGGGCAAGTCTTACTGTTATGCCTTATGCGATAGATTACCTGGGTATTATTCTTTATGGAACAATCAGCTTTACTTTCGGTTTCGCAATAAATAATGTTGTCCGGGCAGAAGGAAACGCCAAAATGGCCATGATTAACATGATCATGTCTTCTGTATTAAATATAATATTCACCCCGGTCTTTTTATTTGTATTAAACATGGGCATGATGGGAGCAGCTTTCGGAACAGTCACTGCCCAGGGTCTTACCGCTGTCTACCTGCTTTACTATTTCGTGAGCGGTCAGAGCTCCCTATCTATCAACACGATCTATCTCTGGCCCCGTCTTTATTTGATCAGAGAAATAATGGCTATCGGCGCTTCCGCTTTTGCCCGCCAGGGTTCGGCCAGCTTTATGCTGATCATTGCCAACAATCTTTTAGTATACTATGGTGGTGATGTTGCTATTGCCGTGCTGGGAATCATTCATCGGGTAATGATGTTTACCCTGATGCCGATTTTAGGCATTGTCCAGGGAATGCTGCCCATCGTGGGCTTTAATTACGGGGCCGGGCAAAGGGCCCGGGTCAGCGAATCTATTGGCCTGGCTATGAAAATTGCTTCCATTATCTCTTTTTCAGCATTCTTCCTGGTAATGGTCATTCCGGAACCACTGATGAGGGTATTTACCACCGACCCGGAAGTCATTACAATTGGTCGTGATGCGTTAAGAATTATGTTTTCCCTGTCCATGACTGTCGGTATCCAGATGGTCACCGGTGGAGTCTTCCAGGCCCTGGGTATGGCCAAAGCCGCTTTCGTGATATCCCTGGCCAGGCAGGTCCTCTTCCTTATTCCGGCCTTACTGATCCTGCCTCATTTCTTAAACCTGAACGGTGTCTGGTTAGCCTTTCCCCTTTCCGAACTGCTCTCCTTCATCCTGGCACTATTTTTAATCAGCAGGTATAGAGCCTACTTCTTCCTGGAACAGGACAAAATGGCCGTATTAACCAACGAAAAAAGCCTTTAAAGTACGCGGGGACAAAGTACGCGGGGACGGGGGTTATGTACTTGCAATGAATGAAACAAACGATAGAAAAGAAATTGGAACAGAACCTATAAAATCGCAGCCACCCTGTTCACCGGGGGAAATCTGTGATTTAAAGATTATTGACCTTAACCACCGGGGAGAAGGTGTGGGCCGGCTCTCCGGCTTTACCGTTTTTGTGCCCGGTGCTTTACCCGGGGAAACTGTCAGAGCAAAAGTCACCCGAAGCCGAAAGAAATATGCCGAAGCCTCCCTCAATGAACTATCGAGCCTCTCGCGTGAGCGCATAACTCCCCTCTGCCCATATTTTGAAATATGCGGCGGTTGTCAGCTGCAGCACCTCCAGTACAAAGAGCAGCTGACCTGGAAACAAAAGGTGGTCAGCGAAACAATTAGTCGCATTGCCGGACTCAGCACAAACGTTTTACCGGCTATCGGCATGAGAGAGCCCTGGCATTACCGCAACAAAACCCGGGTTCATTTTGCCTATGCTGAGGGTAAAGTTCTAACCGGTTTTTACAAGCCCCAGACAAACGAGCTTATAGATATCGATCAGTGCCCGGTCCAGCATCCGGTAAGCGTCCGGGTGATAAACAGCCTGCGCAAGGCAGTGCAGCGCTATATGGATAAAGTTAAAAAGCGGAAAGGTAATTGGCTGCCGATCAGCGAAGCAACAATCCGCACTTCCTTTGCAAACAGAGAGTGTTTGGTTTCATTATCTGCGAACCCTGGCCGGGGTAAAAGCGGCAAAAACCAGGGTATTAAACCTGAAAACTATGAAAAGCTGGCTCAATTCATAAACAAGGAAAGTGAAAATATTTTAACCGGCCTTGTTCTGCTCCAGCATGACAAGAAGGGCACCACCAGCCGGACTCTTAGCGGAGAAGCCCATATTACTGAAGAAATAAAACCCTACCTTTACCGGATATCCCCGCAGTCATTTTTCCAGGTCAACACCTGCCAGGCGGAAGTGCTCTATAAAAAAGCTGTATCCCTGGCCGGCAGCCCCCATACAGCTTACGATCTTTACTGCGGAACGGGCAACTTTTCCCTCTACTTAAGTTCAATGGCAGGCCGGGTGGTCGGCATAGACTCAGCAAAAACTGCTATCGAAGATGCAAGAAATAATGCCACTTCAAACAGCACAGATAATGTTGAATTTGTTGTGGAAAAAGCTGAGAATATCGGCCCGGACCTTTTCAAGGGAGAAAAGCCACTTACCGTGTTTTTAAACCCACCCCGTAAGGGCTGCGCTGCTTCCCTCCTGGATGCTGTATCAGAAGTGGCGCCGAAAAGAATTGTCTATATTTCCTGCAACCCGGCCACCCTGGCCCGCGACTTAAAGCAATTAAGTAATTACGGCTATGTTGTAAAAGAAGTGCATCCTATAGACATGTTTCCGCAAACCAGCCATGTTGAGTCAGTATGTCTACTTGAAGTACAAGGGGACGGGGGTATCGTACTTGAGAAGTAAAATACATCAGCTGATATCATAAAATTTAAGGAGGTTTTGTTCTTGGCCAGAGTTCCACGCACTAAATCTAACACCGGTTACTATCATGTTGTATTACGCGGCAATAATCGTAGCACCTTATTTTTTGACAACCAGGATCGCCTTACATTTTTAGATTACCTAAGCAAACAAAAAGACAAAAACCTGATTTCAATTAATGCCTACTGCCTTATGGACAACCATATTCACATTCTGATACAGGAAACTGACAATAACCTGAGTACTGCCATGCGTAGCATTTGCACAAGTTATGCTTTATTTATTAATAAAAAGTATCAACGCACCGGCCATCTCTTCGACAATAGATACCGAAGCGAAACAATTAATGATGAAAGATATCTTTTCGCAGCATTAAGGTACATCCATCAAAATCCTGTTAAAGCAGGAATCTGCAGCAATGTAGAAAACTATCGCTGGTCAAGCGATCAGTATTACCGTAACCCTGCTAATAACAAGTTTGTCAGCACAACTATTCTTGAATTCATTGACAAAGATAAATCAGTGGCGATTAGTAACTATATCAGACTGATGCAAACCCCGGAAGGAAATAAATTTCTCGATATTCCTGATGATCCTTTAACTGACTCAGAGATAATAAAAATAATCAAGCTGGAATTAAGTAAAGCAGAAATATCCAATATCAAAGACGATAGAAACAGGGAAAAGCTTACTAAGTTAGTATTGTCATTACACTTAAATAATGGTGTTTCAATAAGGAAAATTGCATCCTCCCTGGGGGCTAGCAAAGGATTCGTTCAAAACTTGTTGAAAAAATGAATTATAGTTATAGTATACAAGGGCGAAGTACAAAACCTCCGTCCCCGTGTACTTGCACTACCTTGCAAGATAGAAATATGGTATTATATCTTTTGTTAAATATATTAGCCGGGGCGTGATTTATTGAACAGTGAAAATGTCCACCATATCAACTTGGACGGGCGCGAAATTATTTTAGTCGGCACGGCTCATGTTTCCAAGAAGAGCGTTGTCGAAGTCAAGGAAGTAATTGAGGCCGAGCAGCCGGATACTGTCTGCGTCGAGCTGTGCCAGGCCCGTTACCAGTCGCTTATTGATACAGAAACCTGGAAAAAGACAGATATAGTTAAGATTATCAAGGAAGGCAAAGCCCTTTTGCTTTTGGCCAAGCTGGCTCTCACTTCCTACCAGAAGAAACTGGCCCGCAAGTTTGGTATTAACCCCGGCGAGGAAATGATGCAGGGCATCAAGTCGGCAGAAGAAATCGGCGCAGAGCTGTGCCTGGCCGACCGCGATATCCAGGTAACCATGCTCAGGTTATGGCGAACGATTGGTTTCTTGGGCAAATTTAAGCTATTTTTTAACATTATGCTTGGACTCTTGATGAACGAAGATTTAACAGAAGAAGACCTGGAAAAGATGAAAAGCCAGGATATGCTGACCGCTGCCCTGGAAGAATTGGCCCAGGCCTTTCCCCAGTTAAAGTCAACCGTAATTGACGAAAGAGATATTTACCTGGCCCAGAAAATCAAAGAAGCTCCGGGACAAAAAATTGTTGCCGTTCTCGGCGCAGGTCACATTCCGGGAATCAAGGAAGAAATAAACGGAAATCACAACCTGCTGGAATTAAGCAGGGTTGAACCACCCTCTAAAGTGACAAAGATAGTCGGCTGGGCTATTCCCGTATTCATTATTGCCATTATCGCCTCTACTTTTTCTGTAGACAGGTCCACCGGGATAGAGCAGATGATCAGCTGGGTTTTATGGAACGGTTCCCTGGGAGTGCTCGGCGCCATGCTGGCCTTCGCGCATCCCCTGGCCATTCTAACCGCCTTCATTGTCTCTCCGATCAGTTCCCTCAGCCCGCTTTTGGCGGCAGGCTGGTTTGCCGGTTTAACAGAAGCGATAGTTAGAAAACCAAACGTAAACGATTTTGAAAGCCTCTCGGAAGATGTGCATACTTTGAAAGGTTTTTGGACCAACAAGGTAACACACGTTCTGCTGGTAGTCGTTTTTGCCAACCTGGGCAGCACTATCGGCACCATCATCGGCGGGGCCGACGTAATCAGCAAATTTATCAGCACCTTCTTTGGCTCATGATTACAAAGCTAAGCATCAAAATATTTATCTCTGCTTATTTCACGACTGGTCATGAAATAAGCAGCCAGGGCCGCAGTGACCGGAACTGCTGAAATCAGACCGATACTGCCGGCAATCCCCCTGACAAACTCGGTGGCAATCAGGTCCATATTAATCACTTTCAGCCAGTCTATTTCATAACCCATCACCAGCAGCAGCATCGGGGTGGCAGCGCCAACATAAGCAAGAATTAAAGTGTTAGCCATGGTCCCCATCACATCGCGCCCCACGTTTAAAGCGCTTTTAAAAAGGCCTGCGAACGATATATCAGGATTTGCCTGCTTCACTTCTGCCGCCGCCGAAGCTACCGACATCCCGATGTCAATAATAGCGCCGAGCGAACCGATAATGATCCCGGAAAATAAAAGACCCCTGAAATCAATATCCTGATCCAGAAAGTAAAGCATCTGGGCTTCGTGGGTGCCGAACCCGGTTAGCTGGGCCATGCTGCCGGCCCAGAAAGCCATGATCCCGGCCACAACAACCCCTACTATAGTGCCCAGAATGGCGACCAGCGACTTCAAGTTAAACCCGCCAATAACCAGCAGGGTGAAAGTAATGGCAATAACGGCTGTGGTCACAGCCAAGAATATCGGGTTATAACCGTACAGCAGCAGGGGCAGCAATCCCCAGAAAATGAGGAAGATTGTCACGCCCAGGGTTATTATGGTTTTTAAGCCTTTCAAACGGCCCACCACAAGCAAACCCAGTACAAATACACCAATTAAATAATAAACTCCTCGATCCCGAACCATATCCTGGACATAAGCCTGATCAAAATTTCCCTCATCACCGATGGTGACCACGATCACTTCCTGACCCTCTTCCAGCAAAAAATCATATACAGGATCACCGGCAAAAAAAGTGTTAATAATATTGATCTCCTCACCCTGGAACGGACCGCTGGTTAGCTCTACTTTTAATTCCTGCTCGATTACCGTGTAGTATTCGTGTTCTTCCTCCTTGGCTTCATCGATCTCGAGCACCCTGCCCCGGTAAAAGTGTTCCTCATGCTCACCTTGATCTTCAATCGATGGCCCTTCCTGAAAACCATCATCAAATTGCCCTGCAGCAGGCAAAGTAATTACTGTTACTAATAAAATAACAGGTAGCAGATATTTCAATAATTGCATACAATCAAAGCCTCCCGACTAAAAAATCAATTTCCAATAAAAAGCTGTGTGTAATAGTGGCTTCCATCACTTTTTACCTCTATGCCGACTCCTACTTTTTTGTAATTTCCGAGAATATTTGCCCTGTGGCCGGAAGAATTCATCAGCGAATTGTGGGCAGTCCTGACACTTCCATTAGTATTCATGGCCAGGTTTTCTCCTGCGGAACGATAGCTCACCCCGTGAGCACTGAGCATATCGCCAAGACCCCCGTAACGGGGTGATGTATGGGAAAAGTAATTATTATCGATCATATCTCTGCTTTTGGCGCGCGCGACACTGGTCAACTGGCTGCAGTAACTCAGGGACGACAAACCTGCCTTAGACCTGGCCTGGTTAATATAGTCAATCATTTCCTGCTCTTTTTGCCTGATTGAAGTTTTGCCTGTTTCAGCCTTAACTTCGGGAGCTTCCTCCTGTTCAGTCCGTGCTTCTGCAGATGACTGATCAGAAGAGCTATCTTCAGAAGACCCGGCAGGTTCGGCTGGGCCGGTAAAATCCTTTTCTGCCCCGGTATCTTCATTGTTGCCTCTTGCCCCGGTATCTTCATTGTTGCCTCTTTCGGTTTTTTCTTCTTCAGCCCTTTTTTCCGCAAGCAGATGCCAGTATTCATTTTTACCGGTTACAAGTTCAGCCTTGTCAGGACCATATACCAAGCCTGAAAAGTTTATTGGAACCCTTACCTCAGGCTCTGCATCTTCTTTCGCACTACCAGTTCCATCGATTATATTTACAACCTGGTTCATGTAGTCAAAGTTAAAATAATAAAGAAAACCCGGCAACAAAATAATCAGGCATACCAGCAAACAGACTAGAAGACTCTTTTTAAAAGGCACCCGGTCATCTACCCCTCATCATCATTTTTAATGATTGTTCATATAAAACATTTTACCCCTGCTGACAGTAATTAGTCAATCAGCCCTGACATCCCCCTGACAACCTCTCCCGGACAACTTGACCCTACTGCAGAACAATTTGGGCTGCAAATTGCTATAACTATCAGCCATGGTGTGTTATTATATATAAGTTACAAAAAGATCCGCGATTTAAGGAGGCAGCCAATGACTGATTGTGTATTTTGCAAAATTGAATCACTGGATATCATTGCCGAAAATAAACTGGCCCTGGCCTTTTACGATGCTTCGCCGGTTAGCAAAGGCCATACCCTGGTCATTCCCAGGAGGCATGCTAATACTTACTTCGACGTGACCCCCGATGAACACCTGGCCATGTTTAAGTTGATTAAAGAGGTAAAAAAATACTTAGATAAAAGATATCGCCCCGACGCCTATAATATCGGGGCCAATGTAGGTTCGGCCGCCGGCCAAACTATTTTTCACTTTCATTTTCATGTCATCCCCCGTTACGAAGGCGATGTTCCCGATCCGCGTGGCGGCGTAAGGAAGGTTATTCCCAACCGCAGTCACCACCCGGTGAACAATAGAGAGACTCTGCATTGACATGCAGGGCATAATCCAGGGCGGTTAAAAGATAAGAAAAACCGGTCGGATAACGTTCCAGCTTATCTGTCTGCAGTTTAATCAGGTTTTTCGCCTCCCCGGCCAGCTCTTCATCCGGAAGCATCCGGCCCAGCTGCAGCAAGCTGAAAACAGCGGCAGACCAACCCGAAGGCATCGCTCCATCATATGCTTCTGCTTCAAGGCCGAAGTCAGCGGGTTCTTCGATTCCGGCGCTAAAGTTCAGCGAGCCACTGTCAGTTCGAAAGTCGCTTACCAGCAGGCGAACTAACCGTTCTGCTTCTTCCAGGTACTCAGGATTTGAGCCGGCACGATAAAGCTCCAGGCAGCCCCAGGCCAGGTATGCATAATCATCCAAAAATGCAGGTATCCCCGCTTCCCCTTCCCGGTAGCGCCTGAGCAGGCGACCGTTAGGTTCCACCATTTTTTCGGCAATAAATGATGCAGCCTGTTCCGCCGCTTCTAAATACTGCGGGTCCTGCAAAATCCTGGACCCGGCTGCCAGGGCCGCAATGATCAACCCATTCCAGGAAGTTAAAATTTTATCATCAAGGAAGGGTCGCTCTCTTCTGCTGCGGGCTGCAAGCATCGCCGCCCGGGCCTTTTCAATCATTTGCTCCAGCTCTTGCAAAGAAATACCCTGCTCAGCGGCAAACCCCCTGTCACTTTTACTGCGGTGCAAAACGGAAGTACCGCCCTCAAAGTTACCTTTGCCGGTAACACCATAATACTCAGCAATTAGCTCACCCTGCTCCTTGCCCAAAACTTCTTTTATTTCTTCCGGTCGCCAGACATAAAATGTACCTTCATGCCCTTCACTGTCGGCATCTTCAGCCGCGTAAAATGCTCCTTCCGGAGAACGCATTTCGCTTAATACATAGCTGAATATTTTACGAGCAAAGAGGGCCATTTCTTCATCTCCCGATGCCCGGTAAGCTTCCAGAGCGGCCAGGGCAACCAGGGCCTGGTCATAAAGCATTTTTTCAAAGTGCGGCACCAGCCACTTTTCATCGACAGAGTAACGATGGATACCGTACCCCAGCTGATCAAAGATGCCTCCACGGTGCATGGCCCGCAGAGAATTTAACACCATTTCCAGGATCTGATTATCCTTACTCCTTTTCCAGCGTCTCAGCAGAAAGATAAACTGGTGCGGCGCCGGAAACTTTGGAGCCTGGCCAAAACCGGCATACTCTCGATCATAGCTGCCCTTGAATTGGTCAACTGCCCGCTCCAGTAATTCCCTGCCTGGCAGCGCTTGATCACTGATGTTTTCTCCATCTTTTTGGGCCCCTGACTGTTCATGTGTCCCGGCAGCGATCTGCTGCAGGGCATTTACCAGATCGTCTCCGGCTTTGACAACCCTCTCGCGATCCTTTTTCCAGAAATCGCTCAGCTTCGGTATAATATCCATCAACCCGTTCATGCCGTAGCGTGAGGTGCGCGGGATGAAAGTAGCGGCAAAAAAGGGCTTTTTGTCAGGGGTTAAAAAAACAGTTAACGGCCAACCACCCTGCCCCGTTAAAGCCTGGCAGGCAGCCATATATTTCTGGTCCAGATCGGGTCGTTCCTCCCGGTCCACTTTAATCGCGATGAAGTGTTTATTGATCAGCGCTGCGGCATCCTCATTTTCGAAAGAGTCTTTTTCCATAACATGACACCAGTGACAGGTGGAATAACCAATACTTAAAAACACGGGTTTATCTTCTGACCTGGCTTTAGCAAAAGCCTCTTCCCCCCAGGGATGCCAATCGACAGGGTTATAGGCATGCTGCAAAAGGTATGGTGATTTTTCATTGATCAGGCGGTTTGCCCTCTTGTCTGACTTGGCCATTTCAAATCAGCTCCTTTTATTTTTATATGCTAATAATTTATATTTGTTATATTATAATTATAGCACATATAACAACCCGGCAAAAGTTCCCAGCTCAACTCAAAATAATTTTTGGGTAGAAATATACCTTTATTACCGGGGTGTAAGCCAGATCATCTTTATCTTGCCATGATTTTTTTTAAAACCCAAAAGGATTTTACATACCTTTCATCTAATATTATATGTCACCCAAAAGTTAGACAGGCACTTATGATATCACACTTACGACTGTTAGCATCAGGACATTCGACACCGGAATAAACACAGCAGTTAATAAGCAAAAGAAAAAGTACTGTCTCATTTTCTAATCATTGTTACTCTCATAATTACACTATGAACCCGGGAGCGATGTCATTGTACAGATTGACCAGAAACCTGCAAATAATTGCTTTTATTACCATTATCATTCTGGTCAGCGGCTGGTATTATCAGCATAACACCACCAACCAAAGCATAACGCAAAGCACCCGCCAGGCAGCTGAACTTTCTGTTAAATCTATCAGCAGTGATATCGGCAGCGAATTGGCCCAGCATGGCCGTACCATAGAAGCAGCCGCTGTATTCATTGGTCTGCAGCAGTGGGAAGATGAGGAAATTCTTTCCTACCTGGAAACGCTACTGGAGCAAAATGAAAGCTTTCACACTATATATTACGGAACAACTGACAATGATATAATCAATGCCAGTGGCTGGGTTCCGCCTGAACACTTTGACCTAAGAGAACGGCCCTGGTACATCAAGGCCATTAATAAAAAAGAAATAGTCTACACTGAGGCATTTATTAATGCCAGTGAAGACTCAATTATTGTAACCGCAGCCTGCCCGGTTTATAACAGCAGTGGAAAATTGCTGGGGGTAGCAGGCGGGGATATTTCGATAGAACAAATAGCCACACTGGTTCAGAACAAAAACAGTGAACTATTTAGCCACTCTTTCCTGGTTGACAGCAGGGGCAATGTCCTGGCTCACCCTGAACTTGACTACAATCCCGATGCCGGTTTTATCACTATAGAAGAAATTAATGGCAAGCTGGCAGAAATCCATAATAACAGTGACCGGCTAAGTAGTCCGATCCTGCTGGATGAAAAAGAAGGTTACCTTGCCTACCTGCCAGTAGACAATACCGACTGGCATCTGGCCACTTTCATTCCCTTTGAAGCAATGCAAGTCAATTTTGAGCAAATGAGCACCGAATATTTTATGGCGGGCGCGGTAATCCTCCTGGTTTTCCTGCTCTTTGTTTTATACCATAACTTTTATATTTACAGGCCCCTACTGGATCTGGAAAATCATATCAAACAGATCGATATAGAAAAAGATGCCGGCTACCGGATTCCGGTAAAAAAATACGGGGAGTTTGCATTTCTGGGTAAAACTATGAACAAACTGTTGAACAAGGTTCATACCTACCTGAAAAAACTGGAAGACAACGAAGTATCTTTGAAGGCGTCGAACAATCAACTTGAATCAATTTTAAGGCAACTAACAACTGCTGAAGAAGCCCTTGACTATAGTGAAGAAAAACTGTACTACCTTAGTTATCACGATCAGCTAACAGGTCTATACAACCGCTCTTTCTTTGAAGCCAGAATGATACAGCTCAGCGAAAAGCCGGAATACCCGACCACAATAATCTCCACTGATATTGACGGTCTCAAGCTGATAAACGACACGATTGGACAGAGCGCAGGCAACCGCCTGTTGAAAAAATGCGCCGGCATAGTCTCTGAAACATTAAATGGTGAAGGAATCCTGGCCAGGGTTGGCGGAGATGAGTTTTCAGCAATTCTGCCCCTGGTCAACAAGGACGAGGGTGAAAAAATTGCCCGGAAAATTCGCTATCAGGTTAACTATTACACCAAGAATAACACCAACCTGCCTTTGAGCCTGTCAATCGGAGTTGCCACCGCCGAGGACCGCAGCGTCAGCTTAAAAAAACTTTTTAAGATGGCCGAGGACCAGATGGTAAGAAATAAACTGCACCGTAACGGCAGCGCCCGCAACAGTGTGGTCTGCAGCCTGGTTACGGC
>JBNJHL010000048.1:3648-14117 GCA_051748445.1 Bacillota bacterium | reverse complement strand
CATCTTGCTTTCGATAACTTGATACACAACATTGATAGACTGGTGTTGGTAGGCTATGAAGGCTTTTTAGGTGTCAGGAAGACTCCTTCTAAATATTAAGGATGGTTAATCCAGTTTTCTACCGAAAGGCCATCTACCCTGGAAAATTCAGCAAAGTTATTAGTAACTAAAATCAAACTTTCTGCTATAGCATGAGCAGCTATAAGCAGGCCATAACCACTGATTACCTCTCCTCTCAGCTCAAATTTCTGTCTGATATTACCCGAACAATCAACTTATTCAACTTTAATAATATTTTCTTCATCTACAACAAATTTGTAAATACCACTCTCTAATTCATCTTCTGATACGGCTCCTATATATATCCGTACCGTCGCCTAAAGTAATTAATAAAACATCTCCGTCATCTGTCCATTCGTGTTTTTCGTATCGAGGATAGTCTTCTATTCCTTCTACCCCCTGGTTTAATGGATTCTTATAAGAAGACATTTCTGCAAATTCAGTTAAAGTTTCCTTTACACTTTACACTATAAAAAACTTTTCCTTCGGCTTCTTGAGTATTAATTATATAGATATCTAGCGTAGGACCATGATGTTCTGGAATTTGATGCCTATAGGCTAAGTATTTTCCATCTTTAAACCAGCTGAAATTATCAAATAACCCGGCAAGCGGTTCATCAATATCTATTTGTAATTCTATATTTTTTAATTCCCTAAGTACATTAATATTTTCTGGGTCCTCAGTATAATAAAGATCCTCAGCATAAAGTGTCAGATTGTTAATTTCTTGAAAAATTGATAAATCCTTCGGAAGTTGTTTAGAAGGAATACTTAAATTTAAATTTTTGTGATCCTTAAGTGGTGAGTAATCTGAAGTGTTGCTGCCCCGCAAATCAAGTTCCTCCAAATTTTCTGTATACTGTGGCCCCTCTAAATCAGAAATATTTTCATCCTCAACAGATAAACTCTTTAAATTCTTCAGATCATCTACAGTAATATAAGCAATTTCCAACTCATCAATTATTGCTTCTTTTAAATTTTATCAGGTATCAAGATTTCATTGAACTTGGCGATACATTCTGTTTCTTCTTCGGGATCAGCCTGCAATACAACTTCATGTTCCTCTGAATCACAACCTGTCATTAAAACTGTTGAAGCTATCAAACATATAACAAAAAGGATAAATTACATTAGCATTTTTATTCACCTCTACTGAGCATGCTAACATAAATCCTTTGTTGTTCCAATTAATAAATTTACTGCCCAACCAACGGTTCGCATATTACCATTGGCATATGTTACTTCGGGGTTTTTTATTTTACAAGGCCAATTACGCCATCGCTAATATCAATCCTGGCGACTACCTATTATTTCAAGCCCAATAGCTGTGCAGCGGTATGTGTTACAGGCACTTTCCTCTACGGAGCAGGCAGTAACTGCTACAAGCAAGTCCATTTCCGCTTGCAATATTATATAATCACCCCCTTTGGAGAGCGGCGCTTTAAATTCAACCTGACCATCAGCATTTACCCTGGTATTCATAAATATGTTAAATGGTGTTACAACATCTTTCTCTCCAAGTCCATAGTTGTTTAGCACACTGATGAAGTTTGTAAAACAACTGGAATGCTCACCTTAAATTTTATACTGCTCCCTGTACATCTCCGTGCTGCAAGGTGGATGCAACAGATCATGCGCACCTACATTATCTTCAGCTATCAACAATAAAGGATTATACCTGTTTGAGAAAAGATAATCACCTTTACCGATATTAAGTGATCTATTGTTATCTATAGTAGCACCGGTAGATAATCTTTCTTCATAATCATTTGACCGGTAAGCCAGCAAATCAACAACCTGGCCGCCTTCCAAGTCAATTACTTTTAACAGCTGTCCTCTTTTCAACTCAAGGGCAACACCTTCCCTTGGCGGAACAGTTTTTTTTGAACCATATCAGCTGCCCACTCCCAGGTATATATCTTTAGAATTAAAATTAAGGATGTCCGAGGAACGGCAGGCTGTGTGATAATTTTCGTTAAAATCACCCACAGAGCCTGATGAAACTACCCCTGACACTCCCTGACATTCTCACCCAGGTGGAGTGGATAAAGCTTCTGCTAAGAGTGGTATTCCCCGGGCAATATCATCCAAACCAGGCTGCGAATAGCAAAGCCGCATCTGGTTATTGCCCCCCTTTCCAGCGTAGAAAGCAACTCCCGCCACATAGGCGACCCGGGCTTTCTCAACACAGCGAGATAGAAGCTGCGCTGTATCAATCCCTGTTGGTAGAGTAACCCAGGTGTAGAATCCCCCTTCCGGTTCGGTCCAGGTTGTTCCGGCAGGAAACTCACGGGCAAGCAAATCGAGGGTCAGTTGGGCTCTTTCCCCAAGCAGGCGGCTCGTCTTGCTAATCTGTTTCTCAATTAAACCTCTACGGCCAAATTCCAAGGCCAGCAGCTGCCCAAGAGAATTCGAGCACTGGTCCATGCCCTGACGCAGCAGGACAGCCCGTTCTATGATCTCGGGCGCGGCATGAATCCAGCCAACTCGGATTCCGGGGGAAAGTATTTTGGAGAAGGTGCCAAGGTAGATAACTCTTTCGCCGGTGTCCAGGGCCTTGAGGGTTGGTACTTCCTCACCGGCAAAACGGAGTTCACCGTACGCATTGTCTTCAATTATTAAAAACCCGTAGCGGTCGGCTAGATTAAGCAGCTCCTCCCTCCGCCGGCGAGACATTGTCTGGCCGGAAGGATTCTGGAAGGTGGGAACCGTGTAAAGCAGCTTTGGCAGGGAACCCTCCCGCCGGCACTGCTCCAGTAATTCGGTCAGCCGGTCTGTATCAAGCCCTTCAGTGTCGACAGGAACAGAATCAATCCTGATATCATAAGAGGCAAAGGTGCTCAGTGCTCCAAGGTAAGTGGGGGCTTCAACAATAACCCGATCACCACTGTTCAGGAACACCCGCCCTGTAATATCGAGCCCATGAAGAGAACCGCTGGTCACCATTACCTCGCTGGCAGTTGCCGGCATTCCCAGGTGCGACTGACGCTCGGCCAGAAACTCCCGCAAGGCTGAGAATCCAGCAGTGGGACTGTATCCGAGCACAGTAAAAGGCTCTTCTGCCAGCAAATACCTGGTTACCTCTGCAGCCTCCTCGGGTAAGTACATTTCAGCAGCGGGGAAACCACCGGCAAAGGAGATAATATCAGGACGCTCTGTTAGCTTAAACAGTTCAGCCAGGGCGGTACTTCCAGGTTGGCGTGCCAGTTCAGAGAAATAATTTTGAAGATCCAACAGCTTTCCTCCCCAGCTATTATTATCCAGGTGAACAAGTTTACTTGAGAACGTTTGAGACAAGTATAGCAATATTCTGACAGGGCAGTCAACAAAACCCCTCTAGATGAGGCATTCCCCTGGTTTATTCCCCAACAATCTTGACTAAAACTCTTTTTTCTCGCTTTCCATCAAATTCACCATAAAATATCTGCTCCCAGGGGCCAAAATCCAACCTGCCCCCGGTAACAGCGACCACAACTTCCCTGCCCATCACAGAACGTTTAAGATGTGCATCACCATTATCCTCAGACACGTTGTGTCGGTATTGCGAATGAGGCTTCTCAGGCGCAAGTTTTTCAAGCCAAACTTCCATATCATGATGCAGACCCGCCTCATCATCATTTATAAAGACACTGGCTGTTATATGCATGGCGTTGCACAACAGCAACCCTTCCTGAATACCGCTCTCTTGAAGAGCCTGTTGAACCTGGGAAGTAATGTTGATAAATTCTCTTCTTTCCCTGGTATGGAACCACAGTTCTTTCCTATAGGATTTCACGTCTGTTTCACCTCCTCATTGTTTGCTTTATATTCTACTGAGATTTTTAGAAAGTTGCGGCAATCTGCAGCTTTTCTTTTCCTGCATCTCAATATTAACTGCCTCCCTGTGTTACGCCCAGCCAACCACGGCACAATGAATACACGCGGTCAATTATGTCTTTTACTATCCCGAACAGCACACTTTAATTGTTTTGACAGCCATAATCATCATGATATATGTCACTATATCCTAATTGTCATTTTAACATATTTTTTTTTATATTAACTTTAGTTACATAATAAAACTATTGTTATTATAAAAAATTACTGGAGGTTTGAAGATGAGTTACCTGAGGTTTACTTTCTGGTTTACAGTAATCCATACTGCCGCTTACACTTAGTGCCTGTTCATAATAATAGCCTGAGAGAGTGACTTTATTTAAGCAACCAAGCCGGCTAAAATGCTTTTAGAATTGAAAGCCTCAGGGCAGGAGGCACTTATTCAGTACACCTGGATTTTACCCACAGACTGGCCATGCTGGTCAATGCAGCTGCACTTGGTACATATACTGACCAGCTGATTTTAGAATATCTGAAATATACCGTTGAGGCATTCTACTTGTGGGGAACCCGGCAGAAAAATCATATTGACCCGCCAGATGGATAAATAATCTTAGCTAAACTGAAGGCGATCCCTAAAACGAATTGTTTTTCATAACACATAACAAGGCTGTGTTATTCCTACATACGAATTGGGGGTCATTTTAATGGCGCTAAGAAATATTTATACCCTGCTTATCAGCAAAAAATATTAATTCAAGCTCCGACCCCAGAATTCTCTTGTTGATTTAAAACTTGCCTGATGTATAAACAAAGTATATACTTGAATTAGAGGTGATCGCAGTGTATACGAGGGTGCAAAAGTGGGGTAATAGCAAGGCTGTACGCTTGCCCAAATATATTGTAGAGGAAGCAGGTATTAAAGAAAATGACCCGGTAGAACTTTATATCCATGAGGGTAATATTATAATAGTACCCGGAAAAAAACATGTGAAGCTGGAAGATAGGGTGGCCGAATTCGAGGGCAAGTATAGGCCGGATGAGTGGGACACGGGAGAACCTGAGGGAGACGAAGTATGGTAGCAAAACATATCCCTGAACAGGGAGATATCATATTACTGAACTTCAACCCACAATCAGGACATGAACAAAAAGGCCAACGGCCTGCCCTGGTAGTAAGCAACCGTATATTTAATAGTTTAACCAACCTGGCCCTGGTATGTCCGATTACTCAAACAGAAAGAGGCTTTCCTTTACATGTAACCCTTGGTAATGGCATTAAAACCAGGGGCTTTGTAATGTGCGAGCAGGTAAAGTCTCTCGATTTGGTAGCCAGGAAAGCCCGGTTTGTAGAGAAGGCACCGGTTGAAGTGAGAGATCAGGTTTATGATATATTATACGGCATGATCGAAGAAGTAGGCTCATAGCTCAAGTGTCAGGGGGACGGGGTTATTGACAATGTCCCTGTTGGATCCTATCAGTTTCAAAAAGTTGCCAACAAACCTGTCCCCCCTGACATTCCTGCTGCTGGTTTACTCCCCAACAATCTTAACTAAAACCATTTTTTCTCGCTTTCCATCGAATTGACTATAAATGATCTGCTCCCAGGTGCCAAAATCCAACCTGCCTTTTTATCAGAGCCACCAACATCCTAAAGATGACCGGGGGTAGGACCATTCCCGGGCTGCTCATTTACCAGCAGGGTAAATACGTCGGGTCGGGCATAATGACCACATACGTCGAAATCAAAACGGGCCTTGATAACCGCAGCCAGGTCAAGATCGGCAACCAATATATCATCCTGGTCCCAGACCGGCCCGGCCAGGTAGTTGCCGAGCGGGTCAATGATGGCGCTGCCTCCCCTGCTCATTATTTCCGGTTGATCGGTAAGTTCTGAATAGCAGGCAAGATCGGTCGGGTAGAAAGATTTCTTTACAAACTGATTTGAAGAGAGAACAAAACTGCGCGATTCCAGGGCGATGTGCTGGATAGTAGATTGCCAGCCAGGACGGTGATCGGCAGTGGGGGTCAGATATATTGACGGATTATGCCTGTAGACTGCAGCACGGGCCAGGGGCATGTAATTTTCCCAGCAGATCAACCCGCTAACAACCCCAAAAGGGGTATTAATGTACGATAAAGTGCTGCCATCACCTTCCGCCCAGATTAAACGCTCGCTGGCAGTTGGTTTTAACTTGCGGTGCCTGGCTAGAAGAGTGCCTTCCGGGCTGAAGTAGAGCAGACTGCAGTACAGGGAACCAGACTCTTTTTCTATTGCCCCAATGGCCAGGTAAGCCTTGTTTTTTTCGGCGATTCTTTTAAGAATATCAACTTCGGGACCGGAAATCGAAATTGAGTTTTCGTAGTAACGGGCCCAATCTTTTCGGCCTTCAGGAGTGCGGTTGCCGACAGCGGTACCGAAAGACAGACCCCTTGGGTAGCAGGGTATAAATGCTTCAGGAAACAGGATCAACTCTGCCCCTTCCCCGGAAGCCATGCCGGCAAGCTTTTCAACTTTGACAATGGTGTTTTCTTTATCCATGATCACAGGTGAATCCTGGATAACGGCAACCCGGAGCTTCTTCTTTTCCTGCATCGTAGTAAGGCTCCTTTCTTTTTGCATGCTGACAAAGGCCAACAATCATCGTTATTTCATTTTTGCCAGATATGCTTGAACGGGTCAGTATACAGCCAATATTTAAATAAGCATAATATTTAGGATCATGCCTGCTGACCAAGGTATAGCAAGCCCCAGGGCAATCTATGTCAATGAGTCAAGCTTCTTTCCCACTAAATCATTTAATCGGAAGGTTAGTGCCCAAACGGCCATTCAACACTTGCCAGCTGTCACTGCTAAATACAGCCATTCTGTTAACTATAGAATTGGCATAAGTTGAATTAAACCTAACCTGGCCTTCTTGTAATCGCTGTAAAACCAATTTTAAATTTACGAGATCCAGCTTTGCCGACTTAACAAGATCACCGGTCAATACGGCATAATCAGTCTGGCCATTATCAGCAATCAACTAAACATCACCTTAATAACCTGAGCAAAT
Source organism: Bacillota bacterium (assembly GCA_051748445.1). Classification (GTDB taxonomy): domain Bacteria; phylum Bacillota; class Dethiobacteria; order DTU022; family DTU022; genus T3SED10-7. The sequence goes on along the minus strand of JBNJHL010000048.1, from coordinate 7,185 downwards.
ATTTATCTTTCCGAGCTTTATCAATAAATAACTAATTCTACTAATACCGGAACTATCCTTCACATGTCGGTTATAATTTAGCAATGCAGGTTACTATCACCATTGCGAAATTGAGTCGCATCAACAAAAGCCCCGCGCTTCTGGTTGGAAGTTAATGCGGGGTCGGCAGCAAATTTTTTTATGGACCACCTGTATTATTTAAGTTCTTGACAATATCCGAGCATGGTATAATAATATCTGCGTAATGGAATCACTATCCTTTTATTGAGGTACATTAAATGTCAAAAAAAATAATTCTACCTTCTATTGGCTCACGCGGAGATATCCAACCATATATTGCCCTGGCCTCGGTTCTTCAAAACAGCGGCTTCCAGGTAACCGTGGCAACGCACCCCTGCATGCGCGAACTTGTTGAGTTTTATTCTAAAACGCCAAATATGTACCTTGCACCTGTTACTAATTCGTGTTAACTTGCTTTGCAATATTTTTGTGATCACCTAAATCTATGAATACAACATAAAAACCATCACCCTGTCTTTGCTATAATAAGTTATATTAACTGCTCTTTGACCTATTCCAGCTTTTTTTTAATAAACGCGCATATGTCTGCCAATGCTTCCGTTGCCTCTGGAAATAGCGGAGCCATGGCAGGATAGCAATGAAACATGCCTTCTCCAACCTTTAAACTTACTTCAGTTCCTGCCTTTTTAGCCTTATCTGCAAAGCGAACTGCATCATCACAGAGTGTTTCATCTTCCCCGGCATAGATAAGTAAAGGAGGCAACTCCTGCAAATCACCATAAAGAGGGGAGATGTATGGCAAAGCGGGATCTAAGTCTCCGGCATAGTGCTGTGCGATAGCTTCAGACATTCCTTCTGGAGACAGGCATACCCTGGCCTTTGTTTTATAAGTTTCACCGGTGCATTTCAGGTCTGTAACAGGTGAATAGACAACCGCCGCAGCCGGTAAACCTATCCCCTGATCCCGCAGTGCCAGTAAAGCAGCCAGGCACAGACCGCCACCGGCAGAATCACCTACAAACACTATCTGATTTGGATCTATGTCTTGTTCCAGTAGCCACTTATATACTTTCAGTGCATCCTCCAATGCTGCCGGGTATGGGTTTTCAGGAGCTAACCGGTATTCGAACAATAGGGCTCCAATGCCTGTACCTTTAACGAATTTCGCTGTTATTGCCTTATGGGCACTACAGGTACCTGATATATAACCACCACCATGGAAATACAGGATTACTTTATTTTTAGATGCATCAGCAGTCATTAGCCATTCAGCATAAAGACCATTGATATTAACCTGTACTATATTAATATCCTCAGGAAGCTTGCCCATTTTACCTGCTCCCTTTTCAACCTGCTGTCGAAAACCAACAACTGATTCATATTTGAGCCAATCTACTTTTTCTTCTTTTAGTTTAAACTGAAGTAGGTGGCGGTTTTGTAATAAAACCTTTACTAAACCTGCTCGAAAACTTATCATGTAAATTCCTCCCAAACTTTAACTTTGCGTAATGATTAATCATTACGAATAAACATGCTGGTTATTATATTTTCATTTGGAGCTTTAAACTTTTTCCCATGAACTGCTTTGTAAATTGCCAATCCATTAATTGTAGTCCAGAAGACCAGGGCAAGTTCTTTCGAGTCATAAACCTTTATAGAGCCATCCTTTTGCCCTTCTATAACAATTCTTTCAATTGCTTCATAGGGGTAGTTGTTTTCCCGTTTAATGATCTCTTTTGCCTCTTCAGGAATTGCCTCTGATGCAGTTGCCTGTGCTATTAGCAAATGATATCTTGCAGCGTCTTCATTATCCTCTAAAAGTTTTAACAGCTCTTTTACGGCAAAAACTATCTTCTCTTTTGGAGACAAAGGTTGTTTTTCCAACCAACGACAAGCTTTGTTTATCCTAGCAAAACCATTACTTATGATCTCAATAAATATTTCATCCTTTGAGCTATAATAATGGTAGAAAAGCCCCTGTGAAATTCCAGCCGCCTCTGAAATATCGGTAATTTTGGTTGCTGCTAAACCTTTTGTTGCATATAGCATAAGTGCTTTCGATAAAATCTGCTCCCTGCGTTCATGTTTAATTTTTTGGTTCAACTCTTTATTTCTGGCCATAAACAACATCCTTTTTTATTGATTGAACTTTTATTCAATATTAGTATAAGTTTTTTTTCTTTTTTTGTAAAGATGTTTGTTGAAAGATCTTGGCAAATATTTCGTTGGAGGTCGTTACCCCTGCTCATTCCCTGTAGGCATCTTTCATCGCTAAACCATTCGCTTTGATCATACCTTTTATGTCAGAATACGCATCAGCATGATTTAAATAAGAATATCATCTGGCATTAGCAAAACATAGTTAGGTTAGACCGGGCGGCGCAGAAGGTAAACCATGAAAAACAGCCAGAAAAGATGAACCAGAATAGCCATGACAACTTTAAAGGGAGTTGCCGCAACAGTTGCTAAATGTATAACCCAATAAAAGGGAGTAAAGGCGGCAAGTAGGCTCAGCCAGGGTAACTCGAAAAGGTCAGCCAGGGCAAGAACATTAAGCAGGCTCAACCCCTTGGAGAAGGTAACCGCTTTAACTTTATCGCCAGCATAGTTAAAGAGAAGCAGTCCCAAGGTTACTCCGGATATGGCATTGAGCAGGGCTATTAAAGTAAGAAGGGCAAGATCAAGGTAAAAAATGTTAATAAAATAGTAACCCACATAGGTATATATAAAAGCAGCGCTAAATGGTATAAACGACCTCATCACAATATAGCCGAGATAACCGAGAGGAGTAATCGACAGCAGCTCAAACATACGTGCATCGCGGTCATCGATCATCAGAAATCCACAGACTGTACCAAGCATGTAAGGTGCCATCAGCATGGCCATGATCAGGATATACCCAAAATAGGGAGAAAGGTCAAAGTCAAGATAGTATATTATAAGGGGCACCCCGTAGCTGATAAACAACCTGGTGATCAACATGATAAACAGGGGCAGGATCATAAAAAGGATCAGGATAGGTTCCCTGAAAATCAGTTTAAAATCTGCTTTAATAGCAGCATGATTGATCATCTGCTTAAGCTCCTTCCGTCGCCATGCGGTCAAATATTTTTTCCACATAGCGGGCAATAGCCAGGTTAACTGCCAGCAGGTAAACTGAATATGCTGCTGCACTGAGAAAATCAATGCCCTTGAACGCTCCGTAAACCAGCTTCAAGCCAGCAACGCTGGGGAAAATATTAAACAGCCAGGCGTACGGGAAACCGACCAAGCTGAAGCAGGGTAAAACGATGAGCAGCAGGTAGGGAATCATCCTGATAAAGTACTGGTTAAGGGTTGTGCAGCGAACAGCAACAATAAACCCGTAGAAAACAAAGAAGCTAGAAGTCAGGATAACTGCGATAATCAGCAAAAACCAGTTAAGGTCGTAACCGTAGGTGGCCAGGGTAATCATGATAGTTGCCACTATAGCCAAAATAGTCAATGACAAAACCTTGGCCAACAGGTATTCAAGCG
>JBNJHL010000048.1:0-3638 GCA_051748445.1 Bacillota bacterium | reverse complement strand
AAGCGACCGCAGGGGAGTAACGACCACGTACTGAAGTACACCCTGAACCTTCTCCAGCATCACCAGGGCTCCGATAAAAAAGAACCCGACCATAGAGGGGTCGGAAAAGAGCACCAGGGGAATAATCGTGCTTTTCCATTCCACTGGCAGTACACCGAGAATAACCATATAGATGAGCGTTAGGAGGATATAGACCAGGTAGAAGCCCTGTTTGAACTGAAAGCTCACATCTGCCTTCAAGGCATTTACGATCCTCACAAAAGCTCCCTCCCGGTCAGCTGAATAAAGATGTCCTCCAGGGTCGCTTCCTGAGTATGTATAGTTCTGATGCAATCCTGGTTAAGGATTTCCAGAAACCTGCTGTTACGGCCAATTCCGGTTAGTGGAAAAAATTCTTCCTGTAGCCTCCCATCACCATTAAAGGAGACTTTAACCGATTTTTGGCCATATTTTATTTTCAGTTCTCCGGGGTTATCGATAACGGGAATGGTGCCCTCGACAATAAAAGCAACCCGGTCACACAGGTAGTCGGCTTCGTTCATGTTGTGGGTCGTAAGAAAAACCGTTTTGCCTTTTTTTTTAAAATCAAGAATCATGTTACGAATTATTTTAGCATTAACCGGATCAAGGCCTGAGGTGGGCTCATCAAAGAATAGAATCTCCGGGTCATGCATAACTGAGCGGATAAAGTTCAGCCGCATTTTCATCCCTTTGGAAAACTTTTCGACCCGCTTATCACGATCAGCCAGCAACCCAACACTATCGAGTAATTCATCCTTATTCGGCTTGTTGTTTTTGTAGTATGAACCAAGCAGATCTAGATTTTCATAGGCAGTCAGCTTTTCATAAAGGTTAGGAAAATCAAAAGCCACGCCGATTTTTTCAAAGATATCTTTACCCCATTTTCTTCTCTCTTTACCCATAACATCAACACTGCCCTGGTAGCCCCGGAGCAAACCAATGATAATCCGCTGGGTGGTAGTCTTTCCTGCACCACTTGGCCCAAGAAAGCCAAATATTTCACCATCGCCAATGTCAAAGGAGATACCTTTTATAGCTTTCCCTGGTGATTTGCGGTAAGCAAATTCCAAACCATTTACTTTGATCATTATTCTTTTCCCTTCTGAGCCCTGCTATTTTTAATGGTTTTGAGCACATCTTTAACGCCCAAAATAATCTCCTTTAATCAATCCATTTGAAATAAAAACAATATACCTTTCCAAGCCGTAGACATTTTAGTTAAAGGTTCACCCGGCACCAGCATCTGAGGCCGCGGATAAGGTAAACTGGCAGCACACTTTGTTAAACAGGTCATTATTCAATTAAAGAAAAATAGTGATTCTAACAAACCGAAAACTATTAAGATTATAACCGGTATCACTTTCCACAAGTGCTTACCCACTTGATTATCCTCCGTATAACCTCTTTCAATTGCCTTTGTTTTATTCAGGGTTCTCTATTGTTAATTTGTCAAAACAAAGAGTTTTCTTTTGACTGCCTTCGACTTTAATAGTATCCACTCTTAAATTGCTTTATACCGCTTATCTGACTGCAATAACCTGATACATAGTGCTTACAGGTTCATTTAAGCAGCTTATACATTACATGAGCGTCAACTAAACCGAAGCGGCTGTGACGGAAAGATTTTGGCAGCGTACCGGCTATTACAAACCCTTTTTTCATCCAAAGGTGTACTGCGGTTTCATTTGTTGCAACAACCAGGTTATACTGCATAGCTAAAAATCCCATTGAAACAGCCCGGGATTGGGAGTGATCACACATCAGGGCAGCCAACCCCTTGTTACGAGCATTTTCTGCAACTATATAACCACAGTTACATACATGCGCTCCCAGGGCCGGTTGATTCGGTTTAATATAATAAGTCCCCAGGATAAAGTTATTTGAGTCAACTGCTACAAAAGTAGCTGCCGGGTTTTCTATCCAAACCTTGTGGGCTTCTTCAACAGTTATATCCGGTGAAAAAGCATAGGTTTCACCGGCACGGAAAACTGGCTCAATAATCTTCCAGGTTTCGGCCCAGTCTTGCTCTTGGAATTTTCGTATATCGATCAAAAGGTTCACCTGCTTCAACTAATTTTGGAGAAGAATCCAATCTTTCTTTACTAGGTATTCAGTGTATTATGGCCTGCCCATGAAATTGTTAGCTTGCAAGCCCGACCCTATTACCTCAACCCTTCCACCCTAAAGCAAATTCACATAAAACATAAGCCAGATCATGCCCAGGCTGCTCAGAGATAGGACAGTGTAATGGATGCGCCCTCCAACAGTCCAGTATTTTTTAATCCAGCCCAGGACAGCAAATACAAGCATGGCAGCCGCAGCTGCAGCTAGAATGTAGGGCAGGGTCAAAACAGGATCCAGGCCTGTAGGTTCCCCCAGGAAGGTACGGGGCACACCGAAAGCCGGGTCAATATCCGATACTACGCTTAACAGAGCGATGATAAAGGCCAGCAGGAACAGCCCGTGAAAGGCAGCAACCAGGCGGGCAGCCAGGGCGGATTTCGGAGCGCCGCTCTTTTCTTTCCGGATTACCCTTCCGACCGAAGCATAAATCCAGCCGGCAATCGCTGTTATTATTAGCAGCAGGGTACTACCGGTCAAAAGACCAGCCGTGGTCCCGCTTCCGTACCATGGAGCCCTGGTATAGGTGAAAACCGGCCCCTCGCCGCACATCATCATCCTGCCTGCACTGTCTTCGACAAATACAATTTTCCTAGCCAGGTCGGTCCCTTCAGTATAACGTCTCTCATAAACCCCGGGTTCTACCTCGACAAACTGCTGAGGATAACCGAGCACATTAACAAGCAGGTAACCATCCTGGTCCACCCCAACCCTGGCTCCTGATAGGAGGCGGAACAGCTTTTCCATCGAGGTAAAGTTAGCCCGGTTCGGTAAATATTCACCCGTTAATGCGGCGGCCCGTTCCTTGCTGCCTTCAGGTAAAGGGAGTTCATCTGTTTCAGGAGCAGGGTAATAGCGGTCCATCAAAGCTGTGAGCAGAGCTTCCCTTTCCAATCCGGTCCCCCCGTTATAGGAAATAAAGAAACCGACGTTTTCTTCAGGTAAAAGATAGAACCCAGTGGCAAAGAGGAAAGTGTTGCCCCCGTGATTAATTATCCGCCTGTTATTTATACTCTGCTCGAAAAAACCGTAGGTCATCCCGTCCTGCTCCGGGTGCTGGGTAAACTGCCTGCTGTGCATTTCCCGGGCTGTAGATTCTTCCAGGATACGAGCATCCCCGGAACCTCCTTCCTGCAGGTGGGCAATCATGAACCTGGCCATATCTTCAGCAGTACTGCTCATGCTGCCGGCCGGCAGGGCACTGATATATTCAAAGCTGCCTCTGTAGTAGGTTCCGTTGTAAAAGTTGTAGCCATCAGCCATGCTGGGCTCGAGGTCATCGGGGAGGGGCTGCCGAAAAGTGCTGTGCTCCATTGCCAACGGTTCATAAATATTTTCTTCCACGTATTCAGCAAAAGGCAGCCCCGAAACACGCTCGACGATGTAACCGGCCAGGGCGGCGCCGTAATTGGAATAAGCCATCACTTCCCCCGGCGGGTAAACCCGGACCGGAATATTCTCCTTAACATAGTTTCCCAGGGTGAGCATCTCTTCAG
>JBNJHL010000047.1:0-14325 GCA_051748445.1 Bacillota bacterium | reverse complement strand
TCCGGATGGGTATTCTTACCAATTATCCTTTTGCCCTGGCCAGCGGCATGGGCCTAAATGCTTTTTTTGCCTTTGTCGTGGCCGCTGAGTTTGGCTGGCAGGCAGCCTTAGGGGCGGTATTTGTCTCCGGGGTGGTTTTCTTAATTCTTGCTGTAACCGGCCTGGTTACTCACTTTGATGCTGCTGTTCCTTCCAGCCTTAAGAACGCTGTGGCAGCCGGTATCGGCCTTTTTATTGCTTTTATCGGGCTGCAAAACGCAGGCATTATTGTTGGTTATGAAGCGACCCAGGTTTCTCTGGGTGATCTTACTGCACCTGGCCCAATGCTCTCCCTGATTGGCCTCTTGATCATAGCGATTTTAATGGCTCGCAAAGTGAGGGGAGCAATCCTGATCGGGATCCTGCTGACCACGGTAATTAGTTTTATAATGGGTATTCAACCTCTCCCGAGCGGTCTGGGCGATATTTTCGGCCCGCCTGCTTCACTTTCACCAATCCTGTTTCAGCTTGATTTTGCCGCAACATTCTCTATTCCGATTTTTATTATCTTTTCATTTGTTTTTGTTGACGTATTTGATACCATGGGAACCCTGCTTGGCACGGGTGCCCGTGCCGGTTTTCTTGATGAAAAGGGACGCCTGCCAAAGGTGAATAAAGCGATGCTTGCCGATGCAGTCGGAACGATGGGTGGTGCCCTGCTAGGAACAAGTACAGTTACTACTTACATCGAGTCTACCTCCGGGATTTCCGAAGGCGGACGGACCGGTTTTACTTCGGTTGTAGTCGGGATCTTATTTTTGCTGGCACTTTTTATTGCCCCACTGGCCGGCCTGGTTCCACCCGAAGCTACCGCACCGGCCCTGATAATTGTCGGGGTCTTGATGATGGCTTCGGTTACGAATATTAACTTTGATGACTTCACTGAAGCTTTTCCGGCATTTTTGACAATTATCTTCATGCCGCTGGCTTACAGCATTGCTGATGGTATTGCTTTCGGTTTTATCGCTTTCCCGCTGGTTAAAGTATTTGCCGGGAGGGTAAAAGAAGTCCACTGGATCCTTTACTTATTGGCCCTGGTTTCCCTGATTCACTTCTTCTGGTAAATCGGGAGAGCATTATCGAAGATCGCCAATCTTCAATAACACGGAGTGTTCCAGTCTGAGATTGATAATCTAATAATCTTAAAAAGGCAGAAAGGTGGCTGGTTAAAAAGAGCGGTCCGGGATCGTAATTGCTGTGGCCGCTCTTTTCCAGCCGGTGCCGGTAGAAAAAATTTTGGAGTTGATAAAGATGACTGAGGTTAAAGTTGGTATTGTTATGGGTAGTGATTCTGACCTGCCGATTATGCGCAAGGCGGTAGAGGCCCTTGATTATTTTGAAGTCGGTTGTGAAATGGTAATATCAAGCGCCCACCGTCACCCCGAAAAAACAGCCCGTTATGCCCGGGGCGCTGAGGAAGCCGGTTTGAAAGTTATTATTGCCGGTGCCGGAGGAGCTGCCCATCTGCCCGGGGTAATTGCTTCAATGACTACGCTCCCGGTAATAGGCATACCGGTAGCAATCGAACCGTTACGTGGGGTAGATTCTCTTTATTCAATCGTGCAAATGCCGCAGGGGATTCCGGTGGCAACCGTGGCTGTGAACGGGGCATATAACGCAGGATTACTGGCTGTGCAAATGCTGGCCCTGGAAGATGAAGGTCTGCGCGAAAAGCTGAACAATTACCGCCAATCACTGGCGGCAAAAGTTGAAAAAAAAGACAGTGCCCTGCGTGAAAGTGAAGCACAGTGCAATCGCGATGCAGGTGATAATAATTGATTGAGCGCTATACCAGTCCCCGGATGGGCCAGATCTGGAGCCTGGAAAACCGCTATAAAAAATTTTTGGAAGTGGAAGTTACGGCCGCCGCTGCCTGGTCAGAACTGGGGGTTATCCCAGCGGAGGCAGCCCGACTTATTTCCCAAAATGCTTCATTTGATGTGCAGAGAATTGAAGAGCTGGAGAAAGAAACAAGACATGATGTGGTTGCCTTTACCCGTTGCGTAGCGGAATCACTTGGTGAAGAGAGCCGTTTTTTCCATTATGGCCTTACTTCTTATGACATTGTTGATACAGCCCTATCAGTGATGCTAATTGAAGCTGCCGGCCTGATTGAGGAGGGCCTGCAGGAATTGGAAGAAATCTTGATAGTACAGGCCAGGCGCTACAAGGAAACACCGGCTGTTGGCCGCACTCACGGAGTTCACGCTGAACCGACCAGTTTGGGTTTGAAGTTTGCTCTCTGGCTGGGAGAGGTGCGGCGTGACCGGCAGCGTCTGGAAAGGGCTGCCGAGGCAGTAAGGGTTGGTAAAATATCTGGTGCCGTAGGTAATTTTGCTCATATAGATCCTTTCATAGAAGAGTATGTATGTAAAAAATTGGGTCTTGAACCGGCGCCGGTATCAACCCAGGTATTACAGCGGGATCGACATGCTGAATTCGTCGGCACACTGGCGCTGATCGGGGCAACCCTGGAAAAGATTGCACTGGAGGTACGCAACCTGCAGCGGACCGAAACCAGGGAGCTGGAGGAACCCTTTTACAGCGGCCAGAAAGGTTCTTCAGCAATGCCGCATAAGCGTAACCCGGTTACCTGTGAAAAGATTTGTGGTTTGGCCCGTTTGCTGCGCGGGTACGCCGGTACTGCCCTGGAGAATGTGGCCCTCTGGCACGAACGCGATATTTCCCATTCCTCGGTGGAGCGGGTGATATTACCGGATAGTACAATAACCTTAGAGCATATGCTGCAGCAGATGGTCAGGGTTATCGGCGAGCTGCGGGTTTACCCGCAGCAGCTAAAGCACAACCTGGAGCTGACCGGGGGGCTGATTTACTCTCAGCGCGTGCTGCTGGAGATGGTCGAAAGCGGAATGTCCAGGGAGGAAGCTTATGACCTGGTGCAGCGCTGCGCCATGGAAGCCTGGGAAAGCGGTCGACCACTAAAAGAAATCCTTTCCGGAGAAAGGGTTGTTTTTGAGCGCCTTGGTAAGAAAAAACTGGCAGATTGTTTTGACCCTGCCTATTACCTGAAGCGGGTTGATTATATTTACCGCAGGCTGGGAATTTAGATTAGAAGTAGGATTGAAAAATTTGTATTCAGGATTTTTTCCCGGGATCCGGTGGGAACAAGATAGACCATAGCCGGATATGGAGTAAATGTTAGTATATAGGCTACCAGAATCTGGAAACTGATGTTTAAATTGCAGTAAGCGGCTTGCCGTGATTATGATAACTGGGAGGAAAGAAATTTGAAAAAAGGTGAGTTTTTATACGAAGGAAAGGCAAAGAAGATTTACCGCACCGATGATTCAAAATTATATTTGGTTGAGTTTAAGGATGATGCCACTGCCTTTGACGGAGAAAAAAAGGATAGCCTGGCCGATAAGGGGATTTTAAACAACCGCCTGTCTGCTATATTTTTTGAGATGCTGGAAGAAAAGGGTGTGGAAACGCACTACGAAGAAACTGTCAGCGAACGGGAGATGCTGGTCAAAGCGCTGGAAATTATTCCGGTAGAGGTAATTGTTCGCAATATTGCTGCCGGTAGTCTCTCAAAAAGACTGGATATTCCGGAAGGAACGGTTATGAAGAAGACCGTGCTGGAATTTTCATTAAAAGATGATGAGCTGCACGATCCGATGATTAACCATTACCATATCTATGCCATGGAGCTGGCTACCCCTGAAGAGATGGCTACAATTGAAAAAGCGGCCCTGAAGGTTAACGAAATTTTGGTTCCTTATCTGCGTGAAAAAGGAATTACCCTGGTAGATTTCAAGTTGGAATTTGGCAGGCACGGCGATAAGATTCTGCTTGGTGACGAAATTTCCCCGGATACCTGTCGCTTCTGGGACAGCAGCAGCCAGGAAAAACTGGATAAGGATCGTTTTCGCCGGGACATGGGTGGTGTAGTTGAAGCATACCGCGAAGTTTTGCGACGCTTAGAGGGGGGCAAGTAGTATGCAGTGGATAGCAAAGGTGGAAGTGACTTTGAAAAAAGCGGTGCTTGACCCACAGGGAGCCGCCGTAGAGAAGTCGCTTCAGGCTCTGGATTATGACGGGGTCAGCGAAGTCAGGGTTGGAAAATATATTGAACTTAAACTTGAAGCAGATGACCGGGAGCAAGCAGCGGCGCGCGTGGAAGATATGTCCCGCCGTCTGCTCAGTAACCCGGTCATTGAAGATTACAGCTATGTTTTACAGGAGGCCGGGCTATGAAATCTGGTGTAATTGTTTTTCCCGGTTCTAACTGTGACCTCGATGCTTACCACCTGGTGCGAGATGTATTAAAAAAAGATGTTGACTACATCCATTACAGCGAAAAGAATATTGGCAAAAGGGATCTAATCATCCTGCCCGGCGGTTTTACTTACGGGGATTACCTGCGTCCGGGGGCAATTGCCCGTTTTAGCCCGATCATGAAAGCCGTGGCAGAATTTGCCGATAAGGGCGGCCTGGTTTTGGGAATCTGTAACGGTTTCCAGGTTCTGACCGAAGCCGGCCTGCTGCCAGGCGCTCTCTACCGTAATCACCATCTGCAGTTCCGCTGTGAACAGGTTTTTGTCAGGGTTGATAATAACAGCCTGCCCTTTACCTTAGCTGCTTCCCTGGGTAAAGTCCTGGAGATGCCGTTAGCCCACGGTGACGGCAGCTATTATGCACCGCCTGAATTGCTGGAAGAACTGAAAGCAAACGATCAAATTGTTTTTCGCTATACCGATCAAAAAGGTGATGTAACCCAGGAAGCTAACCCAAATGGTTCACTTGAAAATATAGCCGGGGTCTGTAACAGGGCCGGTAATGTAGTCGGTCTGATGCCACATCCTGAAAGAGCCGGTGAAAAGATTCTGGGCTCCAGGCACGGGTTGATTATCTTCAAGTCAATTATCAGCTATTTAACAGGCCGGGAGGTGCTTCAAAATGCCTGATCAGGACCTGCACCGGACCCTGGGCTTGACCGACCATGAATACAACCTGATAACCGAGCAGATGGGTCGAGAGCCCAATGAAGTGGAATTGAACATGTACAGCGTAATGTGGTCGGAACACTGCAGTTACAAGCACTCACGTTCAGCCCTGAAGTTATTACCTACCAGGAGCCCCAGGGTGATCCAGGGGCCAGGTGAAAATGCCGGGGTAGTCGATATCGGTCACGGCTGGGCGGCCGTTTTTAAAATTGAAAGTCACAATCACCCCTCTGCCATTGAACCGCACCAGGGTGCGGCAACGGGTATTGGCGGGATTTTAAGAGATATTTATACCATGGGAGCGCAGCCGGTTGCCTTCTTAAATTCCTTGCGTTTTGGCAACCTTGATACTCCGCGCGGACGTTACCTCTTTGACGGGGTAATTGGAGGGATTGGCGGATACGGAAATTGTGTCGGTATTCCCACTATAGCAGGCGAAGTATATTTTGAACCCTGCTACGAGGGAAATCCCCTGGTTAATGCCATGTGTGTGGGAATAATGCCGGCAGACCAGCTTGTGCTTGGCAAGGCCAGCGGAGAAGGAAACCTGGTTTTGCTGGTGGGAGCGCTGACCGGACGTGACGGTATCCATGGTGTTACATTTGCTTCGGAAGGACTTTCCGAACAGTCTAAGGAAAAGAGACCGGCCGTGCAGGTTGGTGATCCTTTCATGGGCAAGCTGCTGATGGATGCCACCCTGGAAGCGATCGGCAGCAAACTGGTGACCGGGGTCCAGGATTTTGGCGGGGCCGGCTTGACCTGTGCCCTGACTGAGACAGCATCTCGTGCCGGTACCGGCATTGAAGTTGACCTGGAGCAGGTACCGCTGCGGGAAGCAGGCATGCATCCCTTTGAAATCCTTACTTCCGAGTCGCAGGAAAGAATGCTTTTAATAGTTGAACCTGACAAGTTAAAAGCAGTGGAAGATGTTTTTAAACGCTGGGATCTGAAACCGGCAGTTATCGGAAAAGTTATCTCGGGCGAGATGGTTACCGCCCGTTACCGGGGTGAAATTGTTGCCTCAGTTCCGGCAGCCAGTGTTGCCGGAGGTGCGCCTGCTTACAATCCGGAAAGCAGGGAACCGGGTTATTTCCGGGAACTGGCTAATTATGATCCGCTCAACATGCCTCTTCCCGAAGACTACGGTGAAGTTCTTCTTAAACTATTGGCTACACCGGATATAGCTTCCAAGGAATGGATATGGCGGCGCTATGACTACATGGTGCGCACCTGTACCATCCAGGGGCCCGGCGGCGATTCAGCAGTTATTCGCCTGCGGGAATCTGGCAAAGCCCTGGCGATGACTGTGGATGGCAACGGCCGGCATACTTACCTTGATCCTTACCGGGGTGGAATGATGGCCGTAGCTGAAGCAACCAGAAACCTGAGCTGCAGCGGAGCCGAACCAATCGGTATTACAGATTGCCTTAACTTTGGCAACCCGGAAAACCCGGAAATTTACTGGCAGTTCAGGCAGGCAGTTGAAGGTATGGCCGAAGCCTGCCGGGTTTTAGATGTTCCGGTTGTCGGCGGTAATGTCAGTTTTTATAATGAAGTAGAGGGTGAGGCGATCTATCCTACGCCGGTGGTCGGGGCGGTTGGCCTGCTGAAAGAACCTGATAAACAGTGTACTCCTTCCCTGAGGAGGGAAGGGGATCAACTTTTTATAATCGGGCCCCAGGAAGTGTCGCTGGGCGGCAGTCAATACTTAAAAAGTTGGTGCGGTAAAGTTTCGGGCAGTCTGGCCGAGGTAGATCTGGAAGCGGAAAGAGATGTGCAAAAATTGCTGCGTGATTTAATCAGTGCCGGCTTGATTCAGTCGGCCCATGACCTGTCAGATGGAGGGCTGGCTGTTGCCCTGGCTGAATCCTGTTTAAGCGGCAGGATTGGTGCGCAATTAAACCTGGCGCCTTCTGATTACCTGCCCCTGGCCTTATTCGGCGAGGGGCCATCGCGGGTGCTGATATCTACCGCTCCTGAAGATGCCGACCGGGTGTCGCAGCTAATTATGGAAGCAAAGGTTGAATCTTCAAAAATCGGTATTGTCAAAGGAGATGCTTTGATTATCTCTCATTGCGATGATATAATACTGGAATTGAAAATGTCTGCTTTGAAAGCGAGTTACGAGGAGGTTTTTTCATGTATCATGGAGTAGCTTCCAGTGAGAAGCTGCAAGAAGCTTGCGGGGTTTGCGGCGGGTTTGCCGATAATCAACCCCTGGCTTTTTTGACTTGCTTTGCTCTTTACGCCCTCCAGCATCGCGGGCAGGAAAGTGCCGGTATAACGGCAGGGCCCGGTGAAGGCCGTAAAATGTGGAGTAAAAGAGGTATGGGCCTGGTTTCAGACGTTTTTCCAGATACTGCAGACTTAAAAGGAATTGTCTGTAAAATGGCAATAGGCCATGTCCGCTATCCTTACGGATCGGATGGCCGGGATTTTGAAAATAGTCAGCCCCTGAAGCTGCGTTACCGGCATGGCGAGCTGGCGATTGCCCATAACGGCCACCTTCTTAATGCCCTGGAATTGCGTGAAGAGTTGGAATGCCAGGGGGCTATTTTTCAGACTGATACGGATAGTGAGCTGCTGGCTCATCTAATCGCCAGGCAGGGCAGCGAAAGCCTGGAAGAAGCGCTGGCTGAAGTTATACCGAGGTTGAAAGGAGCCTTTGCTTTTGTCCTGACCGATGGTCGCAAGGTTATCGGCTTACGAGACGGGCATGGTTTCAGGCCTCTATCTTTGGCCAGTCTTAGTGAGGAAGGTTATTTTATAGCTTCGGAAACCTGTGCTTTTGATACAATTGGGGCGTCATATATCCGTGATATCGAACCGGGGGAAATGGTTATTTTAGATGAAGAAGGGATGACCAGTCGCCAGGTAGTGAAAAGTACCAGTAATAACCTTTGCATATTCGAGTATATCTACTTTGCTCGCCCAGACAGCAACTTGCAGGGCAGGAATGTTCACCTGGTGCGTCGGGAACTGGGGCGAAGATTGGCCCGGGAGCATCCGGTTGAAGCAGATATTGTTTCAGGCGTTCCCGACTCAAGCATTGCCGCAGCTTCCGGCTTTGCCGAAGAGGCAGGGTTACCCTATGAAATGGGCCTGGTGAAAAACCGCTATATCGGGCGAACTTTTATTAAGCCGACCCAAAAAATGCGTGAAGAAGGGGTTGACCTGAAACTTAATGCTGTAAAAAAAATTGTTGAAGGAAAACGCGTTGTTCTGGTTGATGATTCGATCGTGCGCGGAACAACCAGCCTGAAACTGATCCGGATTATGAAACGAGCCGGGGCGGCAGAAGTTCACCTGCGGATTAGCTCACCGCCGGTAATCGGTTCTTGTTATTACGGGATTGATACACCAGATAAGCAGGACTTGATTGCCCATAACCGTAGTCCTGCTGAGATATCAGAAATGATTAGTGCAGATTCGATCGGTTTTCTCAGTCTTGAACAAGTTGTAGGGGCACTTGATTTACCAGGAGACATGTTTTGCGAAGCCTGTTTCAGTGGCAATTACCCCGTAGAGCCATAAAAGGCTGGATGTTTAAAGTTGTAAATTTCAAAGTTATTTATGTATTATCAGCGAAGTTTATTAAACAGGTAATAAAACATGGCAGAGTAGGGGCCCGGCGTGCCGTGCCTGTGAAAAGATTTAAATAGAAAAGAGATCTTACTGGGAGGTTGAAAGCAAATGGACATGTTAGTTTACGTAGTACCGGCCTGTGCCCTGGCTGCAATTGTTTTTGCCCTTATTTTATGGCTTAAGCTGGGCAAGGCCGAAGCAGGCAGTGAGGTGATGCGTGACATTGCCGATGCAATTCATGAAGGAGCAATGGCCTTCATGAAACGCGAATACACTTACCTGGCAGTTTTTGTAGTGGTGTTGACTATCTTTTTAGCTTCGGTAATTAACGTTTTGACGGCAGTTAGTTTTGTGGTTGGAGCTGTTTTTTCAGGAACCGCCGGTTATGTGGGGATGACGGTAGCCACGAAGGCTAATGTTCGCACCGCACATGCCGCACGATCAGGGATTAATCCTGCCCTGACGATTGCATTCTCAAGTGGGACAATCATGGGTATGATGGTAGCCGGACTGGGGCTTTTTGGTTTAGGTGTTCTTTTCATTATTATCGGTGATCCTGCAGTTGTTAACGGCTATGCTTTAGGTGCAAGTTCGATTGCCCTTTTTGCCCGTGTAGGCGGAGGTATTTATACCAAGGCGGCAGATGTGGGTGCAGACCTGGTTGGAAAAGTTGAAGCCGGCATTCCCGAAGATGATCCCCGTAATGCAGGGGTCATTGCCGACAACGTTGGTGATAATGTTGGTGACGTGGCCGGGATGGGAGCAGACCTGTTTGAGTCTTACGTTGGTTCAATGATTGCCACCATGACCCTCGGAGTAGTTCTTTTTGGGTTCGCTGGGATGCTTTTGCCGATGCTGGTTGCTTCAATCGGTATTCTTGCTTCTATCTTTGGCTACTTCTTCGTGCGGGCCAAAGAAGGTGTCCGCCTGGGAGCAGTTTTGGAACGCGGTACCTGGGTTAGTGCCGGTGTGGTTCTGATAGGTTCATTTTTCCTGATTCGTGCCTTCATCGAACAGGGTATCTTCTCAGATTACGGCTCCTTTATTGCCGTTGTTGCAGGTTTGCTGGCCGGCGTCATTATCGGTCGGGTAACCGAATATTACACTTCTGATCATTACAAGCCTGTGCAGAATATTGCCAGGGCATCTCTCACCGGACCGGCTACCAATATTATCAGTGGGCTTTCCGTCGGGATGAAGAGCACTGTTATTCCGATCATTGCCATTGTTGCGGCAATCCTCGTATCTCACCATGTAGCTGGTGTTTATGGCATTGCTATTTCTGCAGTTGGTATGCTTTCAACTGTTGGTATGACCGTTGCTGTTGATGCTTATGGCCCGGTAGCTGATAATGCCGGCGGTATTGCCGAGATGGCAGAACTTGAACCTGAAGTGCGCGAAATTACCGACCAGCTTGATTCACTGGGTAACACTACAGCAGCAATCGGTAAAGGCTTTGCGATCGGTTCGGCTGCACTGACTGCACTGGCTCTTTTTACTGCATACGCCCAGGTGGCTGAGCTAAGTGTAATTGATATTACATCGCCCAAGGTCATTGCCGGCCTGTTAATCGGGGGAATGCTTACCTACTTCTTTACTTCCCGGACTATGGAAGCGGTTGGAAATGCAGCCTTTTCACTGATTGAAGAGATCCGTCGCCAGTTCAAGGAAATTCCCGGTTTGATGGAATACAAGGCAAAACCGGAATATGCCCGCTGTGTTGATATCAGCACAAAGGCGGCCCTGAAAGAGATGATTATACCCGGCCTGATGGCGGTAATAGCGCCGCTGGCCGTGGGCCTGGTTCCCTTTCTGGGTAAAGAGGCGTTAGGTGGTCTTTTGGCCGGAGCCCTGGTAACCGGAGTACTGCAGGCGGTTAACATGGCTAATGCCGGCGGAGCCTGGGATAACGCCAAGAAATTTATAGAAGCAGGAAACCATGGCGGAAAAGGCAGCGAGGCGCATAAAGCAGCCGTGGTTGGTGATACAGTGGGTGATCCTTTCAAGGATACTGCCGGTCCGTCGCTGAACATTTTAATTAAGTTAATGAGTATAGTGGCCCTTGTTTTTGCGCCGCTCTTCTTCTAAAGAAGCCGCCCGGCACTCTTTCGAGTGCCGGGCTTTTTTCATACTTTGAATAGTTGTTAAAGAAACTTATATGAAGGTAAACTTTGCTGAAATCTATGCTCACTGATCGCTGCGCAATGAAATGATTACGGCTCAGTTTCAAGCCTACACCAGGGTTCCCCGCTCGACGGGCCATCCGTGGCCCTTCTCGCGGCGGCCGACGTCCGTGTCGTCCGACCCGCTTTGGCTTTTACTTCGCCATACATTTCAAATAGCTCGCTTTACGTTCGCTTAAGATTTCAGTAAAGTTTGATTCATTAGTATGGTTGCAATCTTAAAGCCTGAAGCTGAGTCAGATTTAATTCAACACGCAGCGATCAGTAAGCAAAGGCTTTAACATAAAACCTTAAAGTTAGATATCTGGGTACTGAGAAAAAGCTAAGGAGAGGTGGAGTGAAGTGAGCGAAGAGATGGATTACAAGAAGGCAGGTGTTGATATTGACGCTGCCGACGCCGCGGTGGAGCGGATTAAAGGTTTGGCCAAATCCACTTTCCGCCCAGAAGTACTGCATGGTCCGGGCGGTTTTGGCGGAATGTTTGCGCCGGGTTTGCAGAAAATGAAGGAGCCGGTCCTGGTTTCGAGTACCGACGGTGTGGGAACAAAGCTAAAGATTGCTTTCGCCGTGGAAAGGCATGATACTATCGGAATTGACTGCGTGGCTATGTGTGTTAACGATATCCTGGTCCAGGGAGCGGAACCGCTATTTTTTCTTGACTACCTTGCTGTGGGCAAGCTGAAACCGGAGCAGGTCGAAGAGATTGTAACCGGAGTGGCAGAAGGCTGCCGCGACGGCGGATGTGCCCTTCTTGGCGGTGAAACAGCTGAAATGCCCGGCTTTTACCCTGACGGGGAATATGATCTGGCCGGTTTTGCTGTTGGCACGGTCGACAGGGAAAAGATCATCGACGGTTCAAAAATTAAAAAAGGTGATGTCGTGATAGGTCTTGCCTCAAATGGTCTGCATAGCAACGGGTTTTCCCTGGTCCGTAAAGCTCTGTTAGAGGAAGCCGGCCTGCTGTTGACCGATTTCCAGCCCGGACTGGGTATGACCCTGGCTGAAGAATTGCTGCGACCTACCTCTATATATGTCAAACCTGTCTTGAAGGCTCTTAAAAAGTATTCAATCAGGGGAATGGCTCATATAACCGGAGGCGGCTTGCCTGGAAATTTGCCCCGTGTCTTACCTTCCGGCCTGCAGGCTGAAATTGATCCCAATGCCTGGATGGAACCTCCTGTATTCGACCTGATCAGCGAACTAGGTGAAGTGCGGCGCAGCGAGATGTTCAGAACTTTTAATATGGGGATCGGTTACTGTCTCTTTGTTTCCCCGCAGCAATCTGATGGACTGCTTGAGCATTTTTCAGATCAGCACCTGACAGCGTATAAAATTGGCAGGGTTGAAAGCGGAAACAGTGGTGTAGTGATAAAGGATTTATAGAGATATGAATAGAATTATGTATATTGAAGCTAGCTGAACATTATTTGATCTATCAATTTTATTTGTAATAATAGGGGGAGCTAATAATGAAACGTATTGCCGTGCTGGCATCTGGTCGGGGCAGCAATCTGAGCGCGATCTTGAAAGCGGTAAACAGGGGTGAGATCGCAGGAGAAGCAGCGCTGATGATTAGTGACCGTGCCGGTGCTCCTGCCCTGGAAATAGCCAGGGCAGGCGGGATAAAGGCGCTTCATATTGGCCCTAAAACTTATCAAAGCAGGGAGAGTTACGACCAGCTCCTGATCAATACCCTGAAAGAGAAAGAGATAGATTTAGTAGTACTGGCCGGATTTATGCGTTTGCTCTCACCGCTTTTTGTCCAGGCATTTCCGCTGCAAATATTAAATATTCACCCATCACTTCTGCCTGCTTTTCCCGGAACCGACGGGATTGAGCAGGCATTTAAGTACGGGGTAAAAGTAACCGGATGTACGGTCCATTTTGTTGATGAAGGGCTTGATAGCGGCCCGATCGTGCTGCAGGAAGCAGTGCCGGTTATTCAGAAGGAGTCAGTTGAAACTTTAAAGCAGCGAATCCAGGCACTGGAACACCGACTTTATCCGACGGCAATAGACCTGTTCTGCCGGGGCAAACTGAGTGTAGAAGGAAGAAGGTGTCATATCATTGATGCAGAAACGTAGAGCTTTATTAAGTGTATCCGACAAATCCGGGATTGAAGAACTGGCTTTCGAACTTACCGGGCTGGGGTTTGAAATTATTTCGACCGGGGGAACTGCCCGGGCCATCAGGGAAGCCGGCCTTGAGGTAACCGAAGCGGCGGAAGTAACCGGCAGCCCTGAAATTTTAGATGGAAGAGTAAAAACACTTCACCCCGGCATTCACGGGGCAATTTTAGCCAGGTCTGACCAGGTGGAAGAGTTAAAAGAGCACGGGATTGTGCCAATTGAGCTGGTCGTAGTAAATCTTTATCCCTTTGAAGATACAATTGCCCGTCCAGATGTAACTTTGGAAGAAGCGGTAGAAAATATTGATATTGGCGGGCCGACTATGCTTCGGGCGGCAGCAAAAAACCACAGCCGTGTGGCTGTTGTGGTTAAACCTGGACGTTACGGCCAGGTGGTAGATGAGCTTAAAAAGTCAGGCGAGATCAGCGCTACCACCCGCTACCGGCTGGCGGCGGAAGCTTTTGCCCATACAGCCGGTTATGATGCAGCTATAGCTAACTTTTTCAGAAGCAGAACTAAATTCGGGGATCAAACTTATCCGGATCAGTTAAATCTCTCCTTTAATAAAATTCAGGATCTGCGTTACGGGGAAAATCCTCAGCAGGAGGCAGCTTTTTATGCTTCAAAAGGAAAATGGACTGGATTGGCAGCAGCAAAACAACTGCAGGGCAAGGAGCTTTCTTTTAATAACTTAAATGATCTTAATGCGGCCTGGGAACTTCTCGGAGAATTTAAAGAATCGACAGTAGTTGCTGTTAAGCATGCCAATCCCTGTGGGGTTGGTTCAGCTCTGACAACTTATGAGGCATACCAGCTGGCTTATGAAGCAGACCCCGTTTCTATTTTTGGAGGCATTGTGGCTTTGAATGGCCCGGTTGGCGCTGCTACGGCCCGGGAAATGATCAAGATCTTTCTTGAAGTGATTGCCGCGCCGGAGTTTACTGAGGAGGCCCTCGAAATATTTAGAGAGAAAAAGGATATTCGCCTGCTCGAAATTAGACCTGAAGTAAATAAAAAAAGGCATACAGATTTGAAAAAGGTAGCCGGCGGGCTGCTGATCCAGACGCTTGATAATGAACCTGTAGATTTAACCGAAGGCGAAGTTGTAACAGAAAAGAAACCCACAAAGGAACAGTGGGAAGCTCTTAACTTCGCCCAGAAAGTTGTAAAGCACGTCCGTTCTAATGCAATTGTAGTGGCATCACAGGGGCGGACGATTGGAGTTGGAGCCGGACAGATGAACAGGATCGGAGCGGCTAAAATTGCTTTGCAGCAGGCTGGAGAGAGAGCGAAAGGTGCAGTTATCGGTTCAGATGCCTTTTTCCCGTTCCCCGATATTGTTGATGAAGCAGGTAAGGCCGATATTTCTGCCATTGTGCAACCGGGCGGCTCAATGAAAGATGACGAGTCGATCAGACTTTG
>JBNJHL010000046.1:0-14423 GCA_051748445.1 Bacillota bacterium | reverse complement strand
CATCCCCCTGGGCGAGGCCGCCGCAGATGGCAGCCGCTCCAAGCCCACCGCCCCTGCGTCTTAATTCATAAGCCAGGGTCATCACTATCCTTGCGCCACTGGCTCCAACCGGGTGGCCAACAGCTATAGCGCCTCCGTTTACGTTAATCTTTTTTCGCAGCTCTTCCAGTCTACCATGATCATCACCGGCCAGGATCTTACTGCTAACAAGGGGCATAGCAGCAAAAGCTTCGTTGATTTCGATCAGGTCTAAATTATCCAGGGTAACTCCTCCGGATCGCTCCAGGGCCTTTTTTATCGCCGGGGCCGGAACAACAGCAATCAAATGGGGCTCAAGGGCTACACAGCCGATACTCCGAATAGCAGCCAGAGATTCTGCACCCAAAGCTTCTGCCTTTTCTCTTGCCATCAGGATCAGCGCTGCCGCCCCGGTATTCATACCCGGAGCATTACCAGCAGTTATAGTTGGGCTGCCATAAATGGTAGGAAGGTTGGCCAGCTGCTCCAGGGTAACATCAGGACGGGGCTGCTCGTCCTGGTTCATCACAACATTGCCTTTTTTAGCAGGTATCTCAATTGGAAATATTTCTTCTTTAAACTTGCCTTCCGACAAAGCCCTTCCGTAATACTGCTGGCTGCGAACGGCCCAGAGGTCCTGCTCTTCCCGGTCAACACCGTACTGCAGGGCTACCTCCCCGGCATCAACAGATACCGGATTCCAGTCGCTGTAACCCAGTTTATAAACCGGATCAACCAGATCAGCGTCTCCCATCCTCTGGCCCCAGCGCAGACCGGGCACAAGAAATGGAGCCCGGCTCATGTTTTCAGAACCCACAACCACCACTGTATCAGCTTCCCCGCTTTTTATTGAACGAAAACCCAGGTGCAATGCAGTCACCGATGAACAGCAGGCCCGGTCTATTGTAAGTGATCTTGTTCCCGGAGAAAGCCCTGCTTTTAAGACAGCCTGGCGAGCCAGGACATTTGTCTCAAGAGCATTTTCTGCCAGCAGGCAGGTTCCAAGATAAAGCTCATCGACAAATTCTTTATCGATTCCCGACCGTCGTAAAACTTCATTAACAGCCATCACTCCTAAATCCAGGCTGCTGATATCTTTCAGTAACCCGCCAAACTTGCCAAAAGGAGTCCTGGCTGCCGAAACTATCACTACATCGCGTTTATCACCCATAAAATGTCCTCCACTATTAATATGCGATAACCTGTTGATAAATATTTCGCCGGCATTTACCATTTTGCCTGCACAAAAAAATAAAACCGGGCTTAAAAAATCACGCCCGGTGTTATTAATGCTATAACTAATCTATTCAATTATTTTGCTGCTTTAGCTTTTTTGCTCTTTGTTTTTTCTTTTGTCTTAGCCTTAGCCTTAACCTTCGGTGCAGGAAGATCGTATTCTTCCTGCTTTTCTGCATAGCCGGGTATTTGGTCATGATACCTGGCCAGCATTTTTTTTAAAGCAGTTCGCTGCTTGGGAGTAAGAAATCTGCGGGCCTTATACTGCTTGCGCAGAGAGTCAGCGAAAGAAGCATCATCCCAGGTTCGGTTACCACGCTTTGTTGGTTCATTAAATGTCTTTACATGATCAAGCAGTTCCAGCAGGGGACCGCTTTCGTTATCTTCTTCTACCTCATTTGATAGCCCGGCTTCTTCGGCTCTTTTCTCAAAGTCCTTGATCTGGGTTGCATACTTTTGGACCAGGCGATCGAGATAGCGAACCTGGTTTTCAGTTAAACGCCTTCCGCTTTCCACCTGGTCTCGCAAGCTCTTTGTAAAAGAAGCATCATCATAAGTCTTTTTGCCGACCTTTCGAGACGGTTCAAACTCCACCTCTTCCAGCATTTTTAGCTTTAACCAGGTTGTTTCATCAGGCGGCTTGCTCGCTTCAGCTTCACTTGCTATTAAATCATGCAGACCCAGCTCATCTTTTACTTCTGAAGTAAGTGACTTAATCTGATCATGGTAGCGGGCCACTATTCTTCGCAGGTAGTGAACCTGGCGCTCGGTAATTTCCTGTTTCTTTGCAAGAGCCTCTTTCATTTCTTTAACAAATGTTTCATCGCTAAAAGTTTTTTTGCCACGTTTTACAGGCTGGTTAAAGTTTTTAATCTCGCCGGCCAGCTCAAGCAGTTTTTGCACCTCATCATTATCAACTTTCATTGCCTTCGCTTCTTCGATCCATTTCTCCAGTTGATCGTAAAACTGGCTCATCATTTCGGTCCAGTGTATCTTACCTTCTTCTATATCATCCAGTTCTTCTTCCATCCGGGCCGTAAAGTCAACTTCAAACAGTGAGGGCAGGCGCTCGATCAAAAAATCATTTACTTCCATACCGGATGCTGTGGGCCGCACACTGCGGTTCTCGCGTTCAATATACTCACGATTATAGAGAGTAGATATAATCGTAGCATAAGTTGAAGGTCGTCCGACTCCATTTTCTTCGAGCGCTTTAATCAGGGCTGCTTCACTGTAGCGCCTGGGCGGCTGTGTTTCCTTTTCTTCTCGCAACCACTCCAGTAAATTTAGTGATTCGCCTTCTTTCAGTGGAGGCAGGAATGACTCTTTTTCTTCATCCTCTTCTTCACCGACACCCCGCCCCCAGGCAGCCATATAGCCGGGGAAGAGAATTTTTGATGCCCCGGCCCGAAATAAATACTGATGAGCCTTACTGTCTGTATCAATATCCACAGTAATCTGCTCAATACGTGCCGGCGCCATCTGGCAGGCCATGGTCCGTTTCCAGATCAGACTGTATAGTTTAAGTTCCGCATCGTTTAATATCCCACGCAGTGAATCAGGGGTACGATTTATATCAGTTGGACGAATTGCCTCGTGTGCCTCCTGGGCAGAGTCACCACTGCGATAGTAGATCGGCTTTTCGGGCACATAATCCTTGCCGTAAATCGATTTAATAGCTTTGCGAGTTTCATCAATTGCCTCTTTGGCCAGGTAGACTGAATCTGTCCTCATGTAAGTAATTAAACCGGTTGGTCCTTCACCACTGCCGAGGTCCACGCCTTCATAAAGTTTCTGGGCAAGTGACATGGTCCGGCCGGGCTGAAAACTAAAAGCATTGGAGGCTGCCTGCTGCAGGGTAGAAGTAATAAAAGGCGGCTTTGCCTTGCGTTTTACTTCTTTAGTTTTAATGGAGCTAACCTTCAGCTTACATTTTTGCAGATCTTTTTCAAGTTCAACGGCCAGCTCCGGATCGTAGATTTCTCCTTTTTGACCATCTACTTTATGGAGGCGTATCTCAAATGGATCTTTCGGTTCGACCTCTTTGGCAGCTTTAGCCCCAAAAACCCAGTAAGTTTGTGGAACAAAAGCATTAATTTCCTTTTCCCGCTCGCAAACCAGGCGGAGGGCTACGGTCTGAACCCTGCCGGCGCTGGAACCACCCCGGATTCTGCGCCATAAAAGTGGACTGACCTGGTAACCGACAAGTCGATCGAGAACCCTCCTGGCCTGCTGTGCTTCTACCTTTTGCATATCCAGTTTGCCCCGGTTCTCAAAAGCCTCTTTTATGGCAGGTTTGGTAATCTGGTTATAGGTTACCCGGGAAAATTGATCTTCTGAATTTACTTCTTTTTTTAAAAGCTCCTGGATATGCCAGGCAATAGCTTCTCCTTCACGGTCGGGGTCAAGGGCCAGGATAACTTCATCAGATTTTTTAGCTGCTTCCTTTAACTCTTTTATTACCTTGGTTTTATCGCGCGAGTTTACATACTGGGGCTCGAAGTTATTTTCAATATCAACTCCAAGCTTACTTTTAACCAGGTCACGGACATGACCCATGGAAGCTTTGACGGTATAATTATTACCCAGGAACTTATTAATTGTCTTGGCTTTGGCAGGTGATTCTACTATAACTAAGTTTTTAGCCATCGCTTCTCCTTTTAACAGTGCTGTATAATCAGGCAAAATAGCAATCTTCCACTAATTATATTCATAAAAACAAAAAATGCAATACCTTTTCAGCTAAATATGCGCTCGTAAAGGTATTGCAAAATATACCTGCTAATACATTAAAACGAAGAACTTTTCATTTTTCAAGTTTGATTCTGCCCATCAAGTCATTGATAAACTGCCTGGCAGTCCTACCCGACCGCGAATTATGCCACATCACCCATTCCAGAGCCAGCTTATCAAGTTTGTTCTTATCCATATCAATCCCGCTTTTGCGGGCAATTTCAGCTACTGTATTCAAGTACTCTTTTTGGTTCGGGGTTGGGAATACCAGCTTTATGCCAAAGCGGTCAGCCAGTGAAAGCTTTTCCTGGTATGTCTCCATAGTGCCGACTTCATCAGCTTCCCTGTCGCTAAAGTACTCCCTGATCAAGTTTTTGCGGTTTGAAGTGGCATAAACCAGCACATTTTCCGGCGGTTTCTCAATGCTTCCTTCCAGAAGCGCTTTTAACTCTTTATAATCAGTCTCACTTTCCTCAAATGAAAGATCGTCAATAAAAATGATGAACTTTTGGCCACGCTCCCTGATCTGACGGACTACCCGCTGCAGGTTTAAAATGTCATGCTTGGAAATCTCTATCAGCCTTAAACCTTTTGATCCGAAAATATGGACCAGGCTTTTAATCGTAGAAGATTTTCCGGTACCCCTGTCACCATAAAGTAAAATATTATTTGCCGGTAAGTTTCCTAAAAACTGCCTTGTATTGCGCAAGATTTCTTCCTGCTGAGTTTCCAGGCCAACCAGGTCATCCATGTGAATCGGGTCAGGCCTGTCAACACCGACCAGACCAGGACATTCTCCATCACTGCTCCACCTAAACGCCCAGTACCTGCCATATTTATCGCTGCCGGTATCCCTGTAAAAATGGTATAAATCTACGATATTGCTGCTCCAATCAGCCGAGTCAGCCAAACCCTGCTTAACCTGTTTTACCATCCGATAATAAAAAACCGGGTACTGCCCCCCTGTCGTTCGGTCAAAGCGCAGATCATTAAGCTCTGAGGCAAACTCCTTGATATCATATTTTTGTTTCAGATATTCAAACAGTAAGGTGAAATCAAAGTCAAAAACATTCTTAGCTAAAAGCAAATCACTTTTTACCAGCCTGATCAAAGATTGATCAAACTCTGCGAAAACTTTTTTTTCACTAGCCCGGCTAAAAACAGTTTCAGTGGCAAGAATAGTATTGATCAGGTGGTTCTGAAAAAGAGGCAGCTCTGACAAATTACCTTCCCTTTGCGATTCTGAAAGTTTGCCGATAAGACTAAAATAGCTTTTCACCACAGCCGGCTCGTCTGCTAAAGAAAACTGCAGAGTTTCCCTGAAAAGGCGCATAATAGTATCAGAGTTGATATCTCGGTACACAGTCAGACAATCAAGAGCAGTCAGAGTATCTTTGAGGTGTTCTTTTATTTTTAACATGAATCACTATCCTTATCATCTAGGCAAACTATGTGCCCTGTCTTTTAAGATATTCTATAACCGCTACAGAAAATAATCAACTATCACTATAAAATAGCGATCAGGGGTGTTGCTAAGATCACTTTTTACTGATAAAATTTAAAAAGTGTATAATATGTGCTGTGGCAAGCTATCATAAGCTTGCTGTTTTATTTATGATCAGATAGTTTTTAAATAAAGTGAGGCAAAAAAAATGAAAACCAAACATATCATTATAATAGCTGCGGCTATCCTGGTTACAAACCTGGTAACATATATCGGTGTCAGTTCAGTAGAAGATAACAACGTGATCCGTTATGAAGATAACCAGGAAGAAGCAGAACCGGACCAGGAACCAATTGCTGTAGAAGAACTGGCCCTGATCAGGGAAATAATTACCATTTTGGAAAAGACCCATGTAGAAGAAATTGACCGCCAGGAGCTACTGGAAGGGGCATATCAAGGTATTCTGGACGAACTGGACGATCCACAAGCCAGTTATCTGGATCCGGATGACTATGAAAATCTTATGGTTGAAACAGAAGGAACTTACGGAGGGATTGGGATAGAAGTATTTAACGACGACGGCTATGTCACTGTTATTGCACCAATAGCCGGAACACCCGGAGAAGAAGCCGGCCTGAAGTCCGGTGATCGGATCTTATCTGTTAATGGTACCGACTTAGTAGATAAGGGTCTAAATCAGGCGGTTGACATGATGCGCGGCGAGCCAGGTACTGACCTGGTCCTGGAAGTAGAAAGACCCAGCGTAGATGGAGTTTTAGAATTTGAAATAACCAGGGCCCAGGTGGAACTTGAAAGTGTAGAATTTGAAATGATGGATAATCAAACTGGATATATTAAACTGACAAGCTTTACTGAAACTTCCAGCCAGGAATTTTCTGAAGCCCTTACTCAACTCGAAGAAGAAGGTATGGAAAAACTGGTTCTTGAT
Organism: Bacillota bacterium; assembly: GCA_051748445.1. Taxonomy (GTDB): domain Bacteria; phylum Bacillota; class Dethiobacteria; order DTU022; family DTU022; genus T3SED10-7. Next base: position 8,043 of record JBNJHL010000046.1, on the reverse strand, counting down.
TTAAGAAATAATCCAGGCGGGCTTTTAAATGCCGCAATAGAAATTGCCGACATGCTAATGCCCGAAGGGCCCATTACTCATGTGACTGACGGAAACGAAACCGTTAAAACCTACCGTTCTGAAACAGAAGGGCTGGAAATACCGATGGTAGCAATCGTCAATGAATCGAGTGTCAGCGCTGCTGAAGTCCTGGCAGGAGCTCTGCAGGACTCAGGAACAGCAACTTTGATCGGCAAGCAAACTTTTGGCAAAGCATCGGTTCAAAATATCAGCGAGCTTAGTGACGGCAGTGCACTGCGTCATACCGTTGCCACATATCAAACCCCGGATGGAAGAACAATACACGAAGAAGGCTTAAGCCCGGACCTGGAAATAGATCCGCCTGAACTGGTCAAGCTGGCGAAAGAACCAATTAGCATTGAACTGTCCGAAGGTGATGAGGGGGAAGAGGTAGAAACCCTGCAGGGTTTATTAAAGGAACTTGGCTTTTATGAAAATGAAATCACGGGATATTTTGATAATAATACCACCCAGGCCCTCGAAAACTTTCAAGCTGAACGCGATATAGAAATAACCGGCGAAATGAGTGAAGTTGTCCTGAGGCAGTTCCACGAAGCTATTGAAGAATCAAAAGAAGATGTAGACCCCATGTTAGACGCTGCCCTTGAAAAGCTTGAATAATACAAGATATTAAAAAACATGCTGCCGGTAACTCATCTTATCAAAAAGCTCATCCAGGGTTACGGTGGCAAAAGTAGAAGCGTAATCGGCCATGGCATAGGGTATGATTAACCTGTTATTATGGATAATTGCCCCACATGAATAAAGAACATTTGGCACGTAACCTTCACGCTCTTCATCATTCGGTCTCATCAGCGGTTCACTGGTTTGGCCCAAGACTTTGGTTGGATCCTTTAAATCAAGCAGGGTTGCCCCAAGGCAATACCTGCGCATTGGGCCGACTCCATGAGTAAGTAAAAGCCATCCTTTATCTGTTTCCAATGGTGAACCGCAGTTACCAATCTGAATAAATTGCCAGGGATACTCGGGTTCCTGGATTTTTTTTGCGTTTTCCCAAAAGTGAATATCCTCGGAAAACATAATATAGTTATTAACCCCATCAATGCGGGAAACCATGGTATATTTCCCGTTAATCTTTCTTGGAAACAAAGCCATACCTTTATTCTGAGCAACCTCACCATGTATCGGCAATATTTTGAAATGGTAAAAATCCCTGGTTTCTATCAGCTTCGGTAAAATGGTAAATCCGTTAAAAGCTGTGTATGTTGCGTAATAAGTAACAGAACCGTCATCATCGACAAACTGCACAAATCGGGCATCCTCGATACCATTTCGCTCGGAATAAGAGATAGGATAAATAACCCGCTCGGATATAGCAGTATCAAGAGAAAAAACTATTTCATAATGTGAGTTTGCTAACCACTTACAATCATTGAGCACTTTTCGCTGAATCTGGTTTAAATTGTTATTTTTAATCGATTCTTCAATGCTGGCCTGCAGTTCACCATAGGTAAATTTATCATTTAAACGATCCATAACCATGCTGATTAAATTTTTCCGGACACTCATCTCAGAGAGTTTTGCCAGAAAAGACTCTTTATCATATACATGCCTCTTAACCGCTTCCGGGATATCGACTAAATCCCCGGGAGCTTTAAATTTAAGCTCACCATTTCCATCAACAACACCACTGCGAAAAACTATAGATGAAATATGGCCCTCACCGGTCGCCCTGAAGCTAACAATTATTCGTTTTTCTCCATCAGCAAGAGCTGTTTGGTCCGGATCTTCAACAATAGAAGGGTTAAAAAAGGCTGCTGACTCAATAGAGTATTCCATTGTAAAGTATGAACCTATTAAAAACTTGGTTTCCAGGGAAAGGCTTTCGGGATCAATGCCAATACTTTTAATAAGATGCTTGACATTTTCGAAATGGTCCTGGAATATTCTGGATATGTTGCGATGCCGCTGCGAAAAGTTAGTTAACACCCGGTTTAATGTAAACCTGGTATCCTCATCTGAGAGAGAAAGTACTTTAGGAATTATTTTTTTTGCCCTTTCATCGCCTCCTGGCATATAGAAACGGGCAATTACTCTTTTTGAATCAGGGTAAAACCTGATATCTTTGCGATCAACCTGTATTGCCAAACGATAAATCCCCCTGCCTAAAATTTGCACTTCTATATTATATACAATTACCGGTGATTATGCACGTAAATTTGAACAATTCCTCGATAAAATTGAAAACCTTTTCCGGGCAAAAAAAATATGCTCATTTAATATAGTTGCTTTTTATAACTGCCCAGCCTTATTTCACCGACATTTCCATGCCTGCATTTTATGCTCGCTTCAACTTTCTTCAACAGTCGGGGCAGTTGTTTTTCTCCTTAAAATGCTGTGTTCACTAATTGCAGGTTTAATATCGCTGACCAGGGGAATATCAACCAGGTAGCTGTTGTGGGCAGCATGCAGCTGCTCTCCACTTTTACTGGAAATTATTTGCCCGACTTTTAATGCAAGCACTTCTTCCCTGGTGGGATCAAGTATTTCCAGTTGATCGCCCACAGTAAACCTGTTCCTGGCCTTAACCTTTAGCAACCGTTTTTCACGGTTATGATCATCTACAGTACCAACGAAATCATAACCCCGGATATAGGCAGAACTATCATGGCGTTCGGTTTGCTCATTTTTTTCAGGAAAATAAAAACCGGTAGTGAAAGGGCGGTGTGATACTTTTTTAAGTTCTTCCATCCAACGGAGATTAAAATGATAGTTTTTACTATCAGCATGAAAACTATCGAGGGCGGTCCGGTAAGCCTTTGTTACTGCCGCAACATAATAGGCGGTCTTCATCCGCCCTTCAATTTTTAAGCCATCCACACCGGCTGCCGCCAGCTCTGGAACATGCTCAATCATGCACAGGTCACGGGAATTCAAAATATATGTGCCCCTGGCATCTTCCTCGATGGTAAATTCATCTTCACGCTGTTTTTCTTTGAGGCTGTATTCCCAGCGGCAGGGTTGGTTGCAGTCTCCCCGGTTAGCAGAGCGGCTGCTGAAAAAACTTGACAGCAAACAGCGGCCGGAGTAGGCCATGCACATTGCACCATGGACAAAAGCTTCCAGTTCCATCTCCGGAACATTTTCTTTTATTTTCCTGATTTGATCCAGGCTCAATTCTCGGGCAAGCACTATCCTGTCGACGCCCTGTTTCTGCCAGAACTTAACACTAGCGCTGTTCATGGTATTTACCTGGGTGCTGAGATGAATTTTCACGTCGTCTCCGAGTTCATTAACAAGCATCAGGAAGCCGGGGTCTGATATGATCACTGCATCGATACCAAGTCCGGCAGCTTCTCTGTAATACTGAAGCATTGTGTGCAAATCATGATCAAAAGCAAAAATATTCAGGGCCAGGTAGACCCGGCAGTTATGTTCGTGGGCAAAATGAATTCCCTTGGCCAGATCATCAAGTGAAAATGCTGTATCGGATGCACGCAAAGAAAATGCTCCACCACCGCAATAGACAGCATCCGCTCCAAAACGGACCGCTGTTTTAAGTTTTTCCAGGTTGCCTGCAGGCGCTAAAAGTTCCATGATCAGATTATAACTGATAGAGGCTTAAAAATAAAACTATGCATCAATAAATAGTTTTGACTGATCAGTGCTACTTTTGCTATGATTAGCATATTCAAATTAACGACTCTTGAAAGCAGGTGTAATATGAAGGTTGCAAAAACTATTACCTGGATCGGCTTTATTGCTATGAGTGTAGCTTTGTTAAACGGTTTTATTAACGGCGATTTCTGGGCAGACGGTTCAAAACTGTTTGCCAATCCCTGGGGGATAGTTTCCCTAGTTGATCTTTACGTAGGATTTATCCTCTTTTCCATGTGGATAATTTTTCGCGAAAAAAGCCGGGCAGCTGCAGTAATCTGGGTTATCCTGATGATGGTATTTGGTTTTCTGACGGCCTGTATTTATACTTTAATAGCTCTTTATAGCAGCAAGGGAAGCTGGCTTGTTTTTTTCCTGGGAGCCCAGAAAGAGAACTTAATATCAGGTTAGGTTAAGCAAAAAGGTGGTAACCGCTATGGACACAAAAAGCAGTGAAATCCTTGATGAACTAAAAACTGTGGTTTCGGGAAAAACGATTGATGCTATATTCCCGCCGCTTATTTTCGTGCTTGCTAACAACATCTTTAATCTGGATACGGCAGTTTACAGCGCCCTGGGCCTGGCATTTATTATTGGTTTAAGCCGCATTCTGCGCAGGCAGAACTGGTATTATGCACTGGGCGGACTGCTTGGCGTCGCACTTGCTTCCGGATTGGCCTTTCTCACCCAAAGTGCTGTCGGTTACTTTTTACCGACTTTAGTTAGCAGTGCTTCCATGGTATTAATAACCTTAATCAGCCTCGTAATCGGCAAACCCCTGGCAGCCTGGGCCAGTCATTTAACCCGCGGCTGGCCCCTTGATTGGTTCTGGCGCAGCGATATCAAACCTGCCTACAGGGAAGTAACCTGGTTTTGGGCTTTTTTCTTCATATTGAGGTTGTCGATTCAACTGGTTATCTTCCAAAGTGGAGATGCCGCTACCCTGGCCTGGGCCAATACCCTGCTGGGCTGGCCAGTGTTCATTGTTGTCCTGGTTATTACTTATATTTACGGAGTCTGGCGGCTTAACCGCCTTGGCGGACCGGGCGTTGAAGAATTCAGGTCTGGCAAAAAACCACCCTGGCAGGGACAAACCCGTGGGTTTTAATAAGATTAATAAGAGCACAAACCTATGGATTTAATCAAACGAATCAACAAGCCTTAAAACATACTTCATCATCAAAACTACATCACGGATATCAACAATCCCGTCTTTATTGACATCCGCTATCCTGGCCTGGTCTTCACCTAAAACTTCGATTCTCATCATATGGTGCATTGTTAAAACCACATCCCTGGCATTGACCTGGCCGTCATCGCAAACATCTCCGTTTATATATACTGGTTCTTGATTTTCATTACCTTCGGTTTTAGGATTACCATCAAATTCATTATCAGCTTCATTGTTATTATTATCAATTTCATTTTTTTTGGACTGTTCACTTTCGTTTATCTGCTCATTTTCCTTTTCATCTTCATTTTCCTCAACATTTGCATAGCTACTATCATCTTCAGAATCAACTTCACTACCATTTGACTGGTCCCTTTCCTGACCCTGCTCTTGCTGCTTATTTCCATCGATATTATCCTGCTTATTATCAGACGCCGGTTCCTCTTCACGATCAGAACCTGGCTCTTCACCGGCAGCTACATCGTCAGGTGCTCTGTCCTTTTCCTCCAAAAATTGATCATCATCATTTTCTATCCGGGGGGTGTTGATTACCGAGCCAGGCGGAGCTTCTTCTAAATAAGATTCAGCCATCCAACCATGCTTGATTTCTCCATCCACGTCAGCTTCGGCATACCACCAGTAGTAAAAAGCAGTTGAACTGCGGGGCCGGGGAGCATAGATCCCGTTACTACCATGATCAACTATGCGAGCTACAGTGCCCTCTGGAAGTAAAACTGGCGACTGATCCGCCCCCTCAAGACGGAAATATAAAAGATGAGCCGTGGTTTGCACTTTCTGGTCCGGTAAAAATTGCGTAGAACGGTTTTCGCTTTCCGGCACTATAATAAAAGCACAGGGCCATCTTTCACCCTCCGCTTCGATTTCATAAGTCCGGTAGACACTGCCGCTGACGCTGGAATCCGAAACCAGGATCGAGCCATCTTTCCTGATTTCTTCAACAACTGCTACATGCCCCAGGCTGCTGTTAAAAAACATGCCCCTGTCCCAGTAAGCGATCGAGTGTACCATCGGTTCATCTGAAACTACCGCGCCGAATGCAGCATCACCGGCCCAGGTATGGGCATTAAAACGCATGCTGTTTAAGGCACGGGTGCAGTACCCAAGCTGCATCAACCGACCATGAGCAAACCAGGTGCAGTTATTACCTTTTAAGGGGAAAGGGTTTAAAACAGTGTATTCGGGAAGGTAGGGCCACCTTTCAAATTCTTCACTGTTTAAAGCTGGCCCGACATTTTCCGCTGATGCAGGAGCTATCGATAAAACTGCCATAATGATAGCTGTTACCAGTATCTTTTTCATCCTGGTTTAACCTCTTTTCTCCCTGATCCAAGCAATCTCTGTGTATATCACGCTAAAAATTAAGATGTTTTTAAATTATACATATTATTTAATATTCTTGCAATAGCTGCAGAAGCAACAAAACACAGCTTACATTCCGCATCGCTTTGGTGAAATTACTCAGTGAGTAAGCCGATCTTCCTTAACTATAATTTCAAGTGAGTGATTGTGCACCTTGTTAATTGTCCAAACTTGTGGTACACTTTTAAACGACAACACCCCAAGAGGGTAGAATTTAGGAGGTTTTTGATTAATGCAAGGAAGTGTTAAGTGGTTCAGCCCTGAAAAAGGGTACGGATTTATTGAAAAGGACGATGGAGAAGATGTTTTTGTTCACTTCTCCGCAATCCAGGATGAAGGGTTTAAAACCCTTGACGAAGGACAGAACGTGGAGTTTGAAGTGGTTGAAGCAGACCGAGGACCACAGGCTGCAAATGTTATTAAACTTTAATTACATAATGGTAAATTCAAACATATAATGTGACCATTTCAAGATTTAACAGGGCACCCTCAGAAGGGTGCCCTGTGTTTATTTTTTTTCTTTATTTCTCCTTGTTTAAGTACCAAGGCTGCGAGAAGCAACGATGTCAATGTCAGTACCAAGCAGACCCTTAATAATTTTATCACCCATGCTGACCGGCGCCTCTAGCTCAACTTTATTAATTTCAGCCATTGCCTTATAAACCAAACCCTTTGGTAAGGGCTTGTTGGTCTTCACAGGCAGGCGTGGCAGCGGTGCATTATGAATTACCACCGTTGAAGTAAGGGTCCTGGTCGGGTTTTTATATTCTTCATAAGCGTAATCACGGCCTTTCTTACACTGAATATTGCGGACAGTAAGCTCACCGGGCTGGTTTTCTTTTTCTGAGACCTGCATCTTGCAACCCAGCGGGCAGAGAATACATATTAGTTCCTTGCTTTCCAAGTCTACTTCTCCCCCTTTACAACCTCAATAGTTAATTCATCAAACGGTTCAGCCGGCAGCTCCGAGCTTTTGAGCTTAACATCAATCATTTCACCGGGCGCAAGAACTTTCTTTTTAATATTCTTGATAATACTTCCGCCGGCTTTGACCTGCAGGGTGGAATTCTCATGCTGTCCGCGCACTCTCAAAAATAGCTCCAGGTGATCGCCGATTAAAGCTGATCTTACTGTGTGGGGGACAATATAACTGACAGCATTTCCGGGCTTTGTTTTAAAGGTAAAGCCTTCTTCCTTTTCTTTGCCTTTATTTCTAATAAAAGCAGCAGCCCCCCGCCCGGCTTTAAAGCTTTCTTCACTAACCCAATCAACCAGGTCATGGACGTGAACAACATTACCACAGGCAAAAACCCCTTCAATATTTGTCTCCATGGCTTCATTAACCACCGGCCCACCGGTTGAGCGGTGCAGTTCAACCCCGGCCGCCTTAGAGAGTTCATTTTCTGGAATCAAACCCCGCGAAAATAGAATTGTATCGCATTCCATGTCGCGAAATGTCCCTTCGATAGGTGCTTTGTTTTCATCCGTTTGGGCAATGGTAATACCCTCGACCCGATCCTTTCCCTTAATATCAACGATTGTATGCCTGAGAAGCATCGGTATACCGTAATCCTCAACGCACTGCACGTAATTACGCACCAACCCTTCGGAAAAATCCTTGCGCTCGATAACGGCAGCCACTTCTCCACCTTCCAGGACAATCCGCCTGGCCATGATCAGGCCGATATCTCCAGAGCCAAAAACAACTACCTTGCAACCGACCATATATCCCTCAATATTTACAAAACGCTGAGCGGTGCCGGCAGAAAAAATACCGGCAGGCCTGGTCCCGGGTACATTAATCGCACCCCGGG
>JBNJHL010000045.1:0-14627 GCA_051748445.1 Bacillota bacterium | reverse complement strand
AATTAAGGTGGCTCCGAGGGACTATTTAAGCCTGCTTCCGCTTACCTTTTTTCAGCCGTTTTTATATTTTACTGCTGAAACCCACGGCGTTTTGCTGACCAATGCGTCTTACTCGGGCATGATGATTGCCATCATTCCCATAGTGGCAGCTATCCTGGCCGCCTTTATCCTGAAGGAGTACCCAAGTCACTTACAGGCAGGTTTTATCATCGCCTCAGTTTTAGGAGTAATATTTATTATTTACATGGACAGCCAGTCTATCGCCGGGGTTAACCCGCTGGGCACTGCAGCCCTGCTTGGTGCCGTAATCGCTGCTGCCAGTTTTAACATTGCTTCCCGCAAGGCTTCCGTAAACTTCAAACCTATCCACATTACCTGGATTATGATGGTTGTAGGGGCAATAGTGTTTAACTCTGTCTCGATCGGGCAGCATATCACCGCTGGAAACCTTGAGGGCTACCTGGCACCATTAAGCTATATCTGGCCGACCATAATTTACCTGGGCGTTATTTCTTCCGTTGCCGCCTTCTTTATGTATAACTATGTTTTAAGCAAGGTTACTGCAGCCCAGGCCGCTGTCTTTGCTAACATGGTTACAGTTGTAGCTATTGCCGGTGGAGTTATTATCCGTGGTGACGACTTCTTTTGGTACCAAATAGTTGGCACTGCAATTATTTTAGCCGGGGTATGGGGGACCAACCGTTTTGCACCCGCGCCACAGGAATACCAGGAACCGGAAGACTCTGCCGTTATAAAGCAGGAAGCGCCGGACAGTAATTAATCGTTAAAAAAAGCATGGAAACTTCATTAATTATTATGTTACTCGAAAAAATATTGCATGCTATTAAGAGACGAAGTGTGTGCGAAGCGCTTTGAGAGCGTTAAGATCTTCAAGCGGGTTACCATTTACAGCGATAAAAGATGCTTTTAAACCAAGGGCCAACGTTCCCAGCTCTTTTTCTAAGCCGAGGATCGTTGCATTAGTAAACGTGGCTGCCTGTAAAATTTCCCGGTTGCTTAATCCGCCCTGGGCATAAAGCAGCAGTTCTTCAAGCAGGCAGCTGCCATGTCTGACTCCTGCCGCCCCGGCATCGGTGCCTACTCCAAGGGGCACCCCAAGTTCAAGAGCCAGTTTAAGCTTTCCGATATGTTCTTCATAAGTCCTGGTGATTATATCAATTTCTTCTGTTGTCCACAGTTTAAAGAAAGGATCCCTGGTTTGAGCTGCTACGGGGATAATCGTTGGCACCCAGGCAATATTCTTTTCGGCCATTAGCTGCAAAGTTTCGGGGCGAACAAAATAACCGTGCTCAATTGAGTCTACCCCGACCCGGGCCGCGCGCTCCACAGCCCCTGCTGAACTGGCATGGGCCATAACTTTTAACCCGTGGCTGTGTGCCTTTTCAACAATAATATCCAGTTCCTTTGCAGGCATAATTGGACCTTTGACCATACCATACTGGCAAAAACTGACCACCCCGGAAACAACAACTTTAAGCTGATCCACACCGGATGATGCTATCATTTCAACCAGACCGGGGATAGAACCAGCGCTTTCGTACTCACGGCCCAGGAATGAACCGTAACCACCTTTTACCCTGACCGCCCGGCCGGTCTCAGAAACTTTTAACTTGTTATGCATTCTTTTTTGTATCTGCTTTTTTACCTTGAGGTTTAACTCCCGCACATCCCCGCCGTCGCGAACTGCAGCTATTCCTGAGCAAAGCGTCTTTTCTATATCGCCTTCAACCCTGGCCTGCCAGGTAGTACAGTCATCCCACTGCTCACGAGCCCGGTTAAAATCAATGCCATCAAGGGCCAGGTGAACATGGGCGTCTATTAAAGCCGGCAGCAGCGTTAACCCCTCATCCAGGGCATAAAAAAAAGGATAGCCTCTAATTTCTTTAGGCAGGTCATCCTTTCTCACAGATTGACACGTTTCTATCCGGCCGCCGCTGATTTCAAGCAAAATATCTTTTTCCGGCTTTAATTCTTTGCCAACCAGGGCAGATGGCGTCCAGATGTAATTTCTTATATCGGGTTTTAATGTGACGATCTGGTTCATAAATGAGTTCATTACCTTACCTGAATATATTATATGTCTGTTCAGCAATGTTTCGTTGATATTGCCTGCTCAAGAAAACTTCGATCGCTGATCGCTTCAGTTTTCTTAAGCAAGCTGGACAGTTGTTATTTTTTCGTGTTCTGTTAAAGCTGCTTTACTTCTACCATTTCACTGGTTTTATCCCGGCCGACCAGGAGGTACAATGCGCCTCCAAAAAAAATCAGGGCAACGATACCAAGCCATACTACCTTGGGCAGGTACTTAACTTTTTCTCTCTGCAGCAAGTCTGTTACTGACCAGGCAATTAAACCCAGGTTAAGTATGAATAGGGCTATGATCAGTAATAAAAAATATAAATCCAAATCCATTAACCCCCTTTTTTAACGGTAACGCTGAAGTGCAGAGAGCCCCTGTTCGGATAATCCATAGCTGTTAAGCTCTTCTTTGATCAGTAAATCATTGGCATAGCCGCCGACAATGCCGTTTATACGGGCAACAGCAGTAGAGTTGATGAAATCTTCCAGCTTGGGATAGTAAGCTTCCATTTCGGCGAGCAACTCCCGGTTGTTTTGCAGGTAGTATTTTTGATGGTAATCCTCGGCAAGGTAGAAAACGTCGAGCATAACAACCGGTGTATTAATTTCACTATTTAATTCTTTTTCCAGTTCAGCCCTGCTCTTTGATGCTGTCTCCAGCTGTCCCTGGTTATGGGCAAAAACAGCCGGCATGTATTGCCTTGAAAGTGACCGGCCAGTGGGATTATGGCTGTTCCAGAATATTTCCAGGATCCCTTCATATGAAATCTGGTTTGGATCATAGTCAATCTGGAAAGCCTCGGTATGCTCACCCAGGTTATGGTAGGTTGGATTTTCTAGGCTGCCCCCGGTGTATCCAACCCTGGTACGGTAAATTCCTTTTATCTGCCCGAACCGGGCATCAGGACCCCAAAATCAGCCCAGGGCCAGGGTTGCCGTTTCCAAATTATCAGGTACTTTGTGATCAATCGGTGGTATGGCTAATTCAGGAAAGCTTTGTTCCGATGTCATTATCCTTTCATCCTCTCCATCAGTATTTTTTTGTTCTTCCTCGTTCACCCCGGCCTCCCCTGACGGGCTGCTTGAACAGCCTGTTACAAGTAAAAAAAGCAGGATAAACAACAAAACAAGACTGGAAACCACTGAAGTTCTATACGACTGGTATCCATTAGTCATTACCTTCATCCTCTCCCTGCAATTCTTCCAATCTTTGCTGAGCATCGCTATAGAATTGATCGCCTTCGGGAACTTCTTCATAATATTGTTCTGCCTTGGACTGATCACCGAGCAGATAGTTGGCCCTGCCCATGATATATTTTAGTTGATCAGCATGGCCTAAGCGTTCTTTCATCATGGGCTCGAATTCCATCGCTTCTTCCAGGTACTGTTCCGCTAGTGCATACTTACCCTCTTCCATCAGGTGCTCAGCAACCTGCAACCTGGAAAAAGCAGCCTGACGATAGCTGCTAACAGAAAATGGGTTTCTCTCAACCATTTTATCGATATAGTATAGACCTTCTTGATCATCTACATAACTCATTAACAGGCTGCCATAGCGGGCGATGTAAGTTAGTTCATAAGGCTCAAGCTCGTAAGCACGCTCGGCCAGCATTAATACTCTTTCAATCACACCCCAGGACTGGGTCTGCCGGGCCCGGCTTTCAATTATAACCCCGAGATTGTGATAATTCTCTGCTCTAAAAGGATCGAGGCGAATTGCTTTTTCTTTTTCAATAACAGCCTGCTTCAAATTGCCCCTGTTCATAAGGTCCTGTGCATTACGGGTAGTTTCCAGGCCGCTCCACAAAACTGCAGAAAATATTGAAAGGCTTAAGCCGGCAAGCACGGCAACTGCACCTATAATCAGGCCAGTTCTCCGCTTCTGTTTCTCAGGGTTTCCCATGCGAAACCACTGCACCTGGTCAAGCCCACGGGAAGCACCAAGCAATACAAAAAGAAATATCCCTACTGCCGCCATTGAAAAGTTCCAGTCAATCACACTGTGGGCACCAAGTGCAGCTACCGGAATAAATACTGCAGTCCAGTATTGCCATCTGCCGGTTGAAGCATTTCGCCCCGAACAATTGCGAATAAAAGCAGCAATTAAACTGACCCAGATACCAACAAAAGCTAAAAACCCGAAAACACCGGCTTCAATCCAAACCTGGAGATAGTGGTTATGGACTTCCCTGGAGTCATAATGCTGGTCCTGATAACTTTTATAAACGGAAGCCCAGGCTCCACCGCCTGCTCCAAAAAGCGGGTAATCACGAATTACCTTGATGGCATCCTGGAACAGTTCAACACGGCGGTCCATGTTCCGGTCAAGGGAAAAAGAGTAAAGCCGACTGTAAAAACGGTCAGGCAGAAGCCGGTTCATGGTAAAGTTAAGTTTGTGTTCACTGGCAGGAGAAACTAGAGTTACATCACGAACGGTAACCGATGTGCCCGGGTAACGATTATATATTTGTACATCCAGGTGGATATTTTCCACATTTGTTTCAAAAGTAAATTCTTTTCCCGTCCATCCTTCTGTTTTGTCACCTTCATATCTAAACAGCTCTTCAGTCCTGTACTCGGGAAGCCCGCCCAGCACCTTGACTCCCCAAATGTATTCCTGCTCTATAGAATCTACATCCTTTGCAGTATCAGCATTAACATGAAGTTCTAGCCGATACGTTTCTCCGGCTTCAATATTGGAAATGACTTGTTCATAAGTTTCAACCCGTGCTTCTTCTTCAGTGCCTCGCTCAAGATGAAGAGGACCCACCAAAGGAATTACCATGCCCACAATAAGGACTAAAGCAGCAATACCAATGCCGGAAACAGCAATGTAAACCCGCAGCTTTCTGCTCTGGCTAAAATATAATTCAACCAGTATCCCCAGCAATGAAGCAGATACAACAGCTGCGATAATAATCAGCCAGGCCTGGCCGGGAGAATCAGATCTAAAAACAGGATCCGTCATAAAGGCGGCAGGAACCGCGACCAATCCGGTTACTGCCAGGTAGAGTCCAGAACGCAGCCTTTGTCCGGGAGCAGCAGTAACAATTAAAAGAATAGCCAGGGGCGGCAGCAGCAACCAGGCTCCCCGGGAGAAGGTAAGGACAACAGTGAACAACATCAATGCTGCAGGGGCAAGATAAATAAACCGATATTTTTTTGCTGCCAGGGGGGCGAGGGCCAGGCTCATCAGGTAAGTAGCCATAAAGTATGCTGCTGCTGTATTAGCATAACCCATCGGTGAGGCAATCCTATTGGAAGCATAAGCCCCGACAAAATCCCAGTTGCCCGCAGCTACTCCCAGGCTGGCAATGGTAAGAACCGTAGACGCAACAAGCAGCATATGTAATAAAATATTAAGCCCCGGCGGGATTTTGGTTTCCTGATCAGCAGCCCCATTGTCCAGGCTGTTCATAGTCCAGGGATACTTCCAATAACGGCATAAATCAAAAGCAGCAAGGTATACAACCAGGTAAGTAGCAATTTTAAGAAGTTCTTCAAGGGCATCGCGCTTACTGACTGCGACAAAAAAAGAAATAAAGTAAGCCACTAAAAGGAGGGCCAGGCATATATCCAGGGGTGATTCAATTAAACGCCTATCCCTGGTTATAATTCGGGATATCCCCCAGAAAATAAGCAGTGAGAAAGCTACAACCTGTGCCGGTAACAGCTCAGTTGTGAAGAAAAGTCCTCGCTGAAATGGACCCACAAATATTAATGAAGCAAGAACAACAAGCATTACGAACAAAACAATATTATGGGTACGTTCCGGGTTTTCTCTCAAATATTCTGCCTGTTTTGTTTTGCCTTTTTTATCTTTATGCTTTTTGGCAGCTTTTGCTTCTTTATTTTTTACTGAAGATTTTCGTGCCAAAGAGATCCCTCCTTATTTATCCCTATGCTATTATAGCGGTAAAAAGAAAAAAGATAAATGTTACTACTATTTTATCATCAACCATCGATTAATAAAAAGGCTGCCCGAAATATAAGGACAGCCATTTATTGTTAAATATTTCTCTGAATGTCTATTGATAATATTACTTACTCTTCGTAAAGATCATCGGGAGTATTATCTTCAAAAGTATTACTATCGGCACCTTCTACTACAGCACCCTCTGAATAATAGATTGCTCCCCCGGAGCTGGCCCCGTTATTTTCAAAAATATTATCAGTAATTGCTATCACAGCATCCAGCAGAGCATATATGCCACCACCATCACGTCTTGCATTATTATTTATAAAAGAATTTCCTTCAATGATCGGTGATGCCGTCTGAACAAACATTGCGCCCCCGTTGCGCTCTGCTTCATTTTCCGTAATCATGTTATCGGTAATAGAAGGCTCTGAACCTTCCCCGATCAAGAAGCCACCGCCGAGTCTGGCCTGATTATCAGAAATGGTACTTGCTTCAATCAGTGGATTAGATTCCATGTTGATTGAAAATCCTCCGCCAGTATCAGCCTGATTGCCAATAATCAAGTTATCGATAAGCTCAGGAGATGAGCCGAAATAAATAGCAATACCTCCACCTGAAGGTCCAGCCCTGTTATCGGAAAGATCGTTTCCCCTGATCAGGGGAGACGAATTGGTAAGAAAAATACCGCCGCCGAAATTATTGGCATGGTTGTTGACAACTATGTTGTCAATAATATCGGGGCTGCCCCCAAGGATGGCAAACGCACCACCATTTTCACCACTATTATCGGATATGGTATTGCTGTCAAACACAGCTGGACTGTCGTCGTCACCGCTGACAGCAATGCCTCCTCCGCTTTTACCGGCAGAATTGTTTTTGATATCATTTCCAATTATCCGGGCTGCGGAGTTAACAACAAATAGTCCTCCGCCACCGCCTGTGGATAAGTTGTTAACAATCTCGTTGTCCTCAATTAATGGGGCAGATTCATAAGTTAAAATCCCTCCCCCTCTTTCTGCAACGTTATCAACTAAAACATTTTTGGTAATGGTCGGTGAGCTGCTATTAAGAATGACAATCCCTCCACCATAAAGCGACGGAACCTCCTCCACTTCACCTTCAATTTCAATCTCCAAAGCTTCCATATTACCGCTTCCACCGGTAATGGTAAAACCGCTAAGAACGGCTTCTTCATTTTCTCCGTTTTTAAAGGAGACAACTGAATCTACTCCGCCAGCATCAATTATTGTTTCTTCAACAATTTCAGGATCATCAGGATCCGTGCTGCGAATGGTGATATTTTTCCCGTTAAAATTGATCCTTTCGCTGTACGTACCCGGTTTGACAACTATTGTGTCGCCGTCCACCGCAGCTTCAATCGCTTCCTGGATGGTTTCAAAGTCATCCGGAACCATTAATGCTCCCTCAACGACCCCTTCTTCACCATCACAGGCTGTGAACAATCCCATAAAAACCAGGGACAGCACTACTAGCACAATTAAATATGATAGATGCTTTCGCTTATATTGCGACATTAATTAATACCCTCCATTCAATCTTAATTAAGCACTTATGATCAAGGTTTTTCAGGTGCACAACCTCGCAGGGGTATTATAGCAAATAGCGATCTATAAGGCAAACAACCTGTCAAGCAATCCATATGATTTTTTACCGCATAATAACCCTTATATGAGCTTGTTATCAGGTGTTATCTTCGCTGAGATCAGAACCATAAGACTGATTAAAACGGGTCGATTTAAATTTGTCTAATTTCCAGGAGGGAACCCGACAGGTCGGGCATACTTTATAATTCCACTTATTTCGCAGGAATCTGGCTGCCCTGCTGTTTTTTGAGTTATAAGCTTTAAATTCTTCATTGCAATGGGTTACTATATGGGCCTGGTCACCTTTTATCTCAAGAGACTTAATCCCATGCAAAATTCTATTCCGGGAAGGCCATAACTTCATCTTAAGAAGCAGCTTGAAAAAATCAACCCGCTTGCGATAATAACGCTTCCTTGTGACTTTTTCTTTATTCTGCCCGTTATCTTTGTTTCCCATGATACCAAACACCTCACCTTCGGGCGCATTTTGTTAACGCAATGAAATATAAAGCATGGCTGCTACCCCGATTTGCAGTGGATCATGAACCAATCTTTGTTGCACTATATTTAATGCTTCATGGTCCAACCCCAGGGGTATACCAGGTGCAGCAACACAAGTATGCTCATTGACCTGATTCCCGGTAATAAAGCCGCCTCCGGAAGAAGCGTCAAAAATTACATTAATCCTTGGCAGGATTTCATAAATTGCCTTACCGCTGTTAACTGAAAAACCCAGCTTATCCTTAATTTCATTTACCAGTGAGCTTTCCTGCTTTTTATTCAGGTCATGAATGGTTAAATGCGCTTCGTGCTCAAGAAGACATTGAGCTGCTATCCTCCCTAACTGACCGGCTCCAATCAGCAATACTTCTTTTTCTGCCAGTCCATTCACCAAATAATCAAGTGCCACCGTATAGCCGATCGCAGTAGCTTCAGTATTATCAATAACAGCACGGCTGGTAGGATTGATCGCCACAAATAAATGATCGTCAGCCAGCATAATTATATCAGCACTGGAACTATAGGCTTCAGCCAAACCTCGGACATCCGGAAATTGGGTAATAGAAGCCCGAAATCCCAGGTGATTGGCAATAGCCTGAACTGCTTCAGAGAAACCCTCAATTTTTCCGAATCCTGTAGTGACGGGAATTATAGCCACTCTGTATTGTTCAGGGCAGATTAATTCACTGCCAGATCCGGCTGCTGCTGCAGCAATCTGTTTCAGGGATGCACCTGTAATTTCCATCAGCAGTTGATCATAATCATGGATTGTAGATGGGATTGCCTTAATATCATCGGCTGACAGTCTGGTCATAACGTTACTCCTTCCGGGCCGTATAACTACAGGCAACAGGCTGGAGGTCTTCATAAGAATTGATTCTCATCTCTCTTAGAATATTATTGATTACAGCTTCTCTTTTCTGCTCTGCCAATTTTTTAGTGCTGCCAGTATTAATTAAAGTTGCAATCCAGGTTTTTTTGCCCGGCGTATAAGTAGTTAAAGCCTCGTCGGCGCCAAAAAAACCTTCGGTATAAAAAAGTGGCCCTGCTGTTGATATAATATGTTCACCTGCAATAACAAGTTTATCATCTTCTACAATAATATGTTCATAGATTACTGCTTTTTGGGAATGAGCAGGCGAAACTTCAGGCACACTTTTTGTCAAAAAAATATTGCCGATCAGTTCCAGCATATTCAGCCCTGTCGAATGATAAACAGCAGTCGGGGTCTGGCTGGGCAATCGGGCATCGATCTCCAACACTTTTAATTGATCCCTGTGAAGGATTACTTCAACATCCATAATTCCTTTTAAGTTTACTTTTTGTGCTATCTTAATGGCAATATCAGCAAGTTGTTTCTCCTGGATCATATCAAGCTTTACGGGTGCCCGCACTCTTTTGCAATCATAATACGGGTCAAATTCAAGACCGGTTAGCTGGAGGGGAATATACTTTCCATCCCAACCAATTACTTCAAGCGAGTAAGAAGGTCCGTCTAAATATTCCTGGAGGACCCAATCTTTTATACCCGTCCCCATTTTCTCTTGAAAAAGCTTTAGTTCACTGGCATCCTCTAGATGCAATACCCCTTCACTACCACTTGATCCTGATGGCTTCGCAATTATTGGCAAAGCACATTCCGGCCAGGGAACCGGTGCCGGGATATCAATTTCTGCGAACAGTTGATCAGAACTGATTTTAGAAGAAGAGATATGGTAAGCTTGCAAATCAAACACTAGCGGTATCATCAGTTTTTCTGAAACTTTAACCAGATTATGTAAGACCTGCCGGTTTTCAAGGGCCGGCACAATCAAATCGGCATTATACAACTCTGGAACTAATTCTTTTTCATTATTTGCATCAGCCTGACAAAATTTATCACAAATAGCAGCCGCTGGAACATTTAACTTTTTATCAATGAGCACAACCTTCCACCCTGCTTTTTTCGCAAGGTACACAGCTTCCAGTCCCTGGAGCTTTCCACCAATTACAGCCACATGCATACCGTAAGCTACCTCCACACCGGAAAAATGGTTATCATTTATAACTTGAATCTAGGTGATTATCTGAAGTAACTTGATCATTACCGGGATTATGCTTTGCGCTTTTTATCCATGTGAAATATTGCTGCAGTGTTGCCGGTTGGAGATCGCACTGCTCAAGCACCGGAATAATCCCGGCAACAGTCCTGCCTCCTTCTTCAATGTCAAGCGTGCTTTGCGAGACTCCAAGCAGACCATCCTCTGAAGGAATAATTGAAGTAACAACATTAGCCCCTGCATTAAGTCTTTTTTTCAATCCGTTGATGCCTTCAACATCGAGAGATGCAGGAATCAGTCTATCAGGAAAAAGTAATCTTAATACTGCTATGATAAGCAGCTCGTAGTCATTTTTAGCAACCTGATATACTTCAAGAGGGGTTCCCTTTTGAGGAACAAAGCTCATTACTCTTACCTGATTTGCATCGATCTGCTTCATAACCACAAATGAATTATAGATATCTTCTATCGATTCACCAATTCCAGCCAATAAGCCTTCTTCAATCAAGAGGCCTATTTCCCTGGCATATTTCTTTAAATTCAATCGCTCATCATAACTCTGTTCCAGGCGCAGCCTTTCATACAGCTTACGGTTATGGGTTTCCTGGTAGCATGCATACCAATCAACACCAATATTTTTAAAATCAATTAAGATATCGCGGGGAATTGCTCCAGGTGAAATCATCACTGGCAACCCGGTAGCCTTTTTTACGAGTTCAGTAGTATTCAACAGCCCTTCAAATTGACCGGTATTAAAGTAAAGGGGGTCTTCACCCATAGTCAGATCAAGCAGGTGAACTCCCGATTCAGCTAACTTTTGGGCTGTCTCTTTTACCTGGTCGGAGGTTTTTCGATAGCGCCCGGTTATCAGATTTGACTTCCGGTAATAGCAAAAAGCACAATCATTACGGCAGTATGTAGAAAAATAAATAAATCCATATAAAAAAACCCGATCTGAAAAATACCTTGCTCTAACCTCTCTGGCCGCCTTGAAAAGCTGTTCTCTATCGTTATTATTTACAAGCTTAAGAAGAAACATTATTTCTTCCTTTTCAAGGCGGTTGCCGCAAAGCGCTTTATTCAGGATGATGTTTAAATAATCTTTCCTGCTGGATTTACTCAAATGGTCCTCCCTTTGTCACATTGCATCATTCATTATACTAAAATAAATTAGTAATGTTATATGTTTAATCGAATTCCGTTTAAGTATGAAAGACTTCTGCCTGCCTTCTGAACATTTTTATAACCTTCTTTTACCATTACCAGTCTCTCAATACCAAAACCGATACCAACCCAGGGAACATTAATATTCCACTGGCAGTCCAGTACATGCGGCCCCATTGCTCCAGAGCCAAGTTCAATGCCACCGGCTTCTATATCGGTAGTATTTCCATAAACATCAGAAGTCTCTGTTACATGGCTGTAATGGCTTAAACCGGCAGCATCCATTACCAGCGCGGCCAGCTCTTTTAACCGATCTGAGCGGCCCTTTTCAGGCAACCCCATTTCAACCAGGTTAAGCATGGTAAACTCCTGCAGATGAGTTCCGCCCTGCGTATCTTTACGAAAACAAGGCCCTATTTCAAAAATACTGACCGGGCTGGGCCACAATCTCAACAAATCTTTTAATAGATAATAAAGGTTCGGTGCAAGCATCGGACGCAGGCATTTTGATGAATCAACCCAAAATACCTGTTTATAGAGAGGTTTATCTTCTGTAATTGTCATCTTAGCCAACAATCCCTTTGAAAGCAGGATCGGGGTACTAACCTGGGCAAATCCAGCAGATATTAATGCTTCTGCCAGCCGACTTTCCAATTCCATAAGAGCAGGCTTTTTTATATTCTGCCGGTATTCTAAAAGCGCCTCTTTGCCCCTATCAACCAGATCACGTTCATATTTCTGGTAAGCAAAATTACGCTCCTGGTCGTTGTTAAAAATACTGTCAAGCTGCTCATCTGATGCTCCGAGTTCCTGCAGCCTTTGCTTTTGAATCGCAGTCCATGTAACCATTATTTCCTCCATCAAAAATAATCCGGCCTTCTGCTTTATTAAAATCTGGCGGGGAGTCCGGGAGCTCCACCCGGCTGTGCAGATTTAGAGTCTGCATGATCATTCCGATCCACCCCCCGCAATTCTATACTGCTGCATCCTTTAAAAAGAAGCAGTTTTTTACCTGTCAGGTTTTAACCGGCTTAAACCTCCTGGTCAGCTAATTCCAGTGCTTCGTCGACTGCATTTAAACCGAATTGAAGCTCTTCTTCATTAATAGCAAGCGGTGGCGCAACAAAAAGATAGTTCCAGCGGATATAAACATAGACCCCTTTATCGCGTAAAAACCTGTTTATCTTACCCATTACCCCGGGATCCGGACCATTCCAGGGGGCAAGTGGCTCCCTGGTTTCATGATCTTTGACCAGCTCTATAGAAGAAAACAGTCCTATTGAGCGAACATCGCCAACCGAGGGGTGCTTTTCCTTGATCTTCTCCAGACCTGCTTTTAATTTCTTACCCAGCTGGGCCGAGTTTTCTATGATCTTTTCTTCTTCATAAACCTTCACCGTGGCAATGCCGGCAGCACAAGCCAGGGGATGACCGCTGTAAGTCAGGCCATACCAGAAAAAGTTATCATTATAGTAGTCGGCAATCTTTTGATTGACAACTACTGCTCCTAGGGGCACATAACCCTGGGTTACTCCCTTGGCCATAGTCATCACATCGGGCACTACGCCCCAGTTATCTACTCCAAACCATTTGCCGGTGCGACCCCATCCGGTCATTACTTCATCGGCTACCAGCAATACGCCAAATTCATCACAGATCTCTCTGACCCGGGGCAGGTACTCATTGGGCGGCACAAATACTCCGTTGGTCCCGGTAACCGGCTCCAGGTAGACTGCTGCTATTGACTCAGGGCCCTCATAGAGCATGATTTCCCTGATATGTTCTGCACATTCCAAACCGCAGCCCGGGTAACTCTGTCCAAAGCTGCAGCGGTAACAGTAGGGATCGAAAAATCTAACTATTCCCGGTAAGAGCGGTTCGGCAGACTGACGGCGCGGATCACCGCTAATACTCAATCCGCCCAGGGTGCTGCCATGATAGGAGCGATAGCGGGACATTACTTTGTAACGGCCGGTATACTGGCGAACAAGGTTGATAGCGTTATCATTTGACTCCCCACCGCCGAGGGTAAAGAATACCTTGTTTAAATCACCGGGAGTATGTTTAACGATCTGCTCAGCTAGCTTGCCCCTGGTCTCATTGCCAAAGTTCGGGGCTATAAAGCAGAGTTTATCGGCCTGCTCCTTGATCGCTGCTACTACTTTGGGATGCTGATGACCAATATTAGTATTAACCCACTGGGAAGAAAAGTCAAGGTACTTCTTTCCACTTTTTTCCCAGAACCAGCAGCCCTCGCCTCCCACTATTTCTTCATAGGGCATGCTTCCCTGCACGGCCCAGGACCGTAATACATATTTTCGTTCTAATTCTTCTGACGATGACAAAACTAACACCTCCAATAAGATAAAACATGATTCAGGCATTATCTAAACCGGTTTTACAAAGTATCTGGATAGAAAATTGCCTGGCAGCTCATCCTTCAAGTAATTTCATTATTTTATTAACACCTTCACCGGCATTCTCCGCATATGCATCAGCACCAATTTTATCTGCCCAGCGTACCGTTACAGGTGCTCCTCCCACTATAGTCTTGTACTTTTCCTTTAACCCTTCCTTAACCAGGGTTTTTTCAAGTTCCTGCTGCCTGACCATAGTAGTAGTCAGCAATGCACTCGTACCAATAACCTCAGCATTAAATTCTTCAGCTTTGTCAATAATATTTTTAACAGAAACGTCGCGACCCATATCAACTACATCCAGACCATTAGCAACAAGCAGAGAGACAACTATAGCTTTTCCGATATCGTGAATATCGCCTTCCACGGTAGCTATCAGCACTTTACCTTTTGCCTTTTGCTCCCCTCCGCTTTCGGTAATTGCCTCGTTCAGGATAGTGGTTGCTTTCTTAACAGCCTCTGCCGCCTGAATCAGTTCTGGTAAAAAAAGCTCTCCCACTTCAAACTTTTCACCAACCTCTTTAATTCCAAACACATAACCCTTGTTGATTACTTCCAGTGGATCCATCTTTCTTTCCAAAGCTTGCCTGGCCAATTTTTCTGCCTGTTCTTCATCACTATTAATTACAGACTCTGCAACTTTCGTTAAAAACTCCTTGTCTTCCATACTAATCCCCCTATTCAACTACCATTTGTTTATTCAAGCTTCTTCGACCACTGTTGTTATAAAGTCAAGCAAAATACTTAAGAACTATTATTCTCGCACTTAACAGATATTCTACTTCAGCCGACCAGTTTCTGGGCCAGGTCCTTGGCTGATGCTGCATCGGGAGCCCATCCATCCGCGCCAATCTCATCGGCAAAATCCTGGGTTACAGGCGCT
>JBNJHL010000044.1:0-14727 GCA_051748445.1 Bacillota bacterium | reverse complement strand
ACCTCGATCGAGTCGGGGTAATCCCCGTGCTCGTAAGTGTCAATCTGGGTCCTGTATATGTCATCGGTCAAACTATAAATCTGCTTGCAGACCAGAGTACAGGCGTCACAATTTATGCATAGCGACTGGTCTACGAGCATTGCATGATCAGCGATTAGCATCTTATTCATTCCTCCTTATCCAATCCATCATATTCATATAACCAAAAGCTTAACTAAGCTTTATAAATTTTCACCACATGATCCTGCATGGCAGCGCCCATGCCGGGATCATTTCGCCTTTTCATTTCTTTAAAGTCCACCGACATGATCAGGTCCCCTTCATTGGCACCACGCCCATAAGCCTGGGTCATGTAGGAGCTGTACCGCCCGAAGCCGTGATAGATCATTACAGTATCAGGACGAACACCCTCAATGAGCTTTGCTTTCAGCTTAATTTTCCTTTCACGGTCCATCCAGCCGGCGCTGCGGGATTCAATGTAGACTTCATCGCCTTCACTGATACCCATTTCCTCTGCCCTGGCCCTATTCATTACGGCAGAGTTTTCCGGGTAACCAGCCAGGGCCAGCACATTGTTCTGGGACTGGGTCATCTTGTGCATCGGAGCCCGGCTGATAATCATGTAGAAAGGATATTCTTCATCCGGATCTTCGTCGCGCGGTTTCCAGGTTGGAAGGGGATCGTAACCATTCTCCTCAAAAAGGGTCGAGTAGAACTCGATCTTACCACTGGGGGTGCCAAATTCTTCCGCCGGGACAAGCTCACGGGCTGCCGGATCTTCCGGTTCCCATACCCCGGTTGAACTGTTGTTAAACTCTGCCCAGCTGCTACCTAAAGCCTGAAGCTGCATGTTTCTTTGCTTGCCTCCACTGGCATAGCCTGATCCACCTTCGGAAGTATCATTGAAATATTCACCATAGCCCATCGCTTCAGCCAAATTTATAATGGCTCCACCAAACCCCCTGGTTTCTTCATAGAGCGGTGGAACAACCTGCTGGCGCAGGTGAAGCTGCGGGTAAAGGCTGTGATATTTACGCGCCCCTATACCGGAAAACTCGTACCAGTGCGGCTCAGGCAGCACTATATCGGAGAGCCAGGCCATCTCGGACGGGTAAATTTCAAAGGTTAGAACAAAGTCCAGCTTTTTAAAGGCCTCTACCATGGTCAGGTGATCGGGGAAAGATAGCGGGTTATATTTTCTAACCATGGCTGTCTTCACCGGGTAAGGATCATCATTTAAAATGCCGTAAGGCAAAGTAGCAAAGTTACCGTTCACAAGGCCCACGAACGGTCCCCGCTCTTCCCAGTTGTCAATCCTTTCCCGCCTTTTTTCCGGCATCTGTTCCTGCAGCTCTTCCGGAATCGGGAAAAGGGCATCAAATTTTGGCATTTTGGGGTTACGCGGCAGGATCATACCCCCCGGACGATCAATTGAGCCAACCAGGGCATCTAAGGTCACCTGGGCCTGGGCCAAACTGCTGCTGTTTACGTAATTAGGCCCGGCAGCATCCCGCTTATGGTGCGCAAGGTGAGCCGGCTGGTTGGCCGGGTCGGCAAATTCACGGGCAATTTCCCTGATTGTATCAGCGGTAATACCCGGTGTATCAATCAACTCTGCTGCCCAGTCAGGTGTATAACCACGGGAAACAACATGGCTGCGCAGTTCATTGATTCCTTCTGTATAGTTCTCTACAAATTCACGGTTATAAAGTCTCTCTGTCACGATAACGTTAATCATGGCCAGGGCAAAAGCCAGGTCGTAGCCGGGCCTGATTGGCAGCCACTTGTGGGCCCTTGCTGCTGTCTTGGAACGGTAGGGATCGAGCGATACCAGCTTAGCCCCTCTTTGCAGCGCCTTGGAAAGGCCCTGCAGGTGGGGGTTTTTGGCCTTGCCCATGCCATCAAAGCCCATGGTCAGAACATACTTAGAATTTTCCAGATCATGGGTCCAGGGCCGACCACTTCCGGTGACCATACCGGCCCAGGCCGCCTGTTGAGTTGTAAAACAGGTACTTTGATGGGCGATATGGTTAGGAGTACCGATGACATCACGCAGGCGGTTAAGATAGTCATGGCTGCGGGACATTATCAGCATACTTTCCGGGCCATACTGACCAATTGATTCTTTAAAACGTGAAGCTGCTTCTTCAATTGCTTCTTCCCAACTAATCCGCTCAAAGCCGGGATCTTCATTGATCCCTTTATTCGGGTTAGTCCGCCGGAGCGGGTACTTAAGACGATCCGGATCGTAAAGGGTTCTAATCGAGTTGTAGCCCTTGACGCAAAGCCTACCCCCTTCTTCCGGGTTATAAGGATTGCCTGCTGCGAAGTCGTAAGGGTTTCCTTCTACGTGCACAAGGCGGCCGTTTTTTACATATGCTTTCATGCCGCAGTTAGCGCTGCAGACACTACAGAATGTGTAACGAACAGCTTCGGCGTCTTCTACTATTTCTTCAGCGGCTTCCGCAAAGCGCGGGATTGGCATTCCTGCACCAACCGCAGCCCCGGTAGCCAGCGCCGCTTTTAGAAAGGTGCGGCGTTTCATGTTTAAACCATCGGATTTCATGACCGATCATCACTCCTCTGATCTGATTCTGTTAAAGCTTCATCATCAAGCGATGCAAACAAGCTTTTTTCCTGCTTCATAAAGTTTTGACCGCAAACAGCCATCTCTTTAAAGAAACAGGCCTTTTCATTTTCCTGTAAATCATTAAATACCTGCGGCAGCCACCGGTAGATATGTTCTTCAAAAAATGACTTTTGCTCCGCTACCTTACCGCCGCATTCTATCAAGTGAGCCATGAAGGCCAACTCTACCGAAGCATGGTCTTCAGGATGCATATCGGGTTTTTCCAGGACCAGGCTGTTTTCACGGTAAACAGCTTTTACCTCCAGCCAGGGCTCACCCATTAAGAGCTTTTCACTGCCCCGGTAGACCGATTCATAAGGCCTGACCCCGCCAGCTACAATAAACAGCCGGGCATACTCGGTTCTCATAAGCCGGTCTGCTTCATCTTTTGCAGCCCACTTAGCGATATAATCCTGCAGGTCACGCCCGATACCGGCGTACTCGCCGCTGACCGGGGCCAGGAAATCAGCATACTGCTCAAGATCCTCTGCCCTGGTCTGATCGGTAAACAGCCTGGAAAAGAAGGTATACAGGCAGGCCCTGTCAAGTTGTAATTGATTTGCTGTACTCATCTGGTTTATCAATACTTCCTCCGTTAACAATCCTATCCTTTTTATTAAGCAGGTTTACTGGCCGTTTCAGCGGAAACAGCCTGGGCCTGCGCTTTTGCCGGTGCTTCTCCAAAAACAGGCCGCTTGGTCAAACGATCAATCATCGGCACAAATGCATTCATAATCAGGATCGAAAAAGCGGTACCCTCTGTTGGCGAAAGAGCCACACGGAATACCATGATCAAGATCCCGATGGCCACACCAAAAAAAATCATGCCTTTGGGTGTTACCGGGCTGCTGACCCAGTCAGTTGCCATATACAGGGCGCCGAGCATTAAACCACCGGCTAAGATATGATATATGGCCAGTTCCGGACCTTGAAAAACAAGCCCGATAACAAAAACAGTCCCGATAATTGAAACAGGGATATGCCATTTAAGATGGCCCCGGATGAAGAGATAAACTGCTCCGATTAAAAGGGCTAACGGAGAAACTTCAGCCAAAGCGCCACCCTGGTTAGCCACAAACATCTGGGCCATGGGAGGCATTTCCGCTCCCATTTTCAGCAGGGCCAGGGGTGTTGCCTGGGTAACAACATCTACCAGACCCGCCTGGTAGCCTAAGGGGGCAAAGGTGGTATTAACATCGTTAAAAAACAAACCGGCAAAAAGAATAACAGATACCCTGCCGAAAAGGGCCGGGTTAAAACGGTTCCAGCCGATTCCACCCATCAGTTCCTTGGCAATACCAATGCCGATGACATTAGCAATAACCAGGGCCCACCAGGATGTCTCCACAGAAAATGTAAGAGCTATCAGTAGACCTGTTACCAGGGCGCTGCCATCAAATGGAGTATTCCAACGTCCAAGAATTGTCTTAAAAACAAGGTCGGTTAATGTTGCTGCTACGAGGCTGACAGCGATAGTAAATACTGCGTTGATTCCAAAAATATACACTGCAACCGCACTGATTGGCAGCAAAGCAATAATAACATCATACATCGCCTGCTGAACATTATTTTTACTCCTTAAATGGGGCGATGTGTTGAAACTTAAACTTAAATCGTTACTCAAAGTCGGATCCCTCCTTAAAAATACTACTTAACTAATATCTGGTAAATCATAAGCTGTTTATTTTGCTGCCTGGACTTTCTTGGTATCACGAACCAGTTGGACTATCGGGCGGTTCGACGGGCAGACATAGACACAAATTCCGCATTCGAAACAATCCATTGCACCCCATTCAACTGCCTGATCATAAAGTCCCTTTTCAGCATTCGTACTAATCGAGTTGGGGTAAAGATACATCGGGCAATGAACAACACACCTGCTGCAACGTACGCAGGGCATGTGCTCGCTTTTGACCAGCATTTCTTCTGAGAAAAGCAGGATACCGCTGGTCCCCTTGACAACCGGAATATCGAGCATGGTCTGGGCAAAGCCGGTCATCGGTCCACCCATAACAACCTTACCGGGCTCTTTACCGTCTTTAAAACCGCCGCACTGCTCAATTACATGACCAATGGTTGTTCCATTTGGAACTTTAACATTGCTCGGGTTTGCCGCAGCGTCACCGGTAACAGTAAGTACCCGCTCGTAAAGAGGCTTACCATAACGGCAGGCTTCATAAACGGCTACAGCTGTACCAACATTTTGAACTACTGTTCCCACTTCCAAAGGCAATTTGCCCGGCGGCACTTCACGCCCCGTTGTCGCATGAATCAGCTGCTTCTCAGCACCCTGTGGATACTTGACATCGAGTTCTACAACCTCAATACCTTCTTCACCTTCAATATGAGCCTTGATAGCTTCAATACCGTCAGGCTTGTTAGTTTCAACTCCAAATATTAGCTGCTGGGCATCTACTGTTTTAGCGATTAATTTAGCGCCTAAGACAAGTTCCTCTGCCATCTCAACCATGACCCGATGATCACAGGTTAAAAAAGGCTCACATTCACAGGCATTGATAATCACTACATCGACCGGTTTTGGCGGACTGAGCTTGACACTGGTCGGAAAAGCTGCTCCACCCATACCGACAATACCGGCTTCCCTGATCGCCTTTTTAATATCGTCACCGCTCATATTCGAAATATCATTGTCACTCCAGGAAGGTTCTTCCTGGTTTTCGGCAACTTCTATTACAACACTTTCCACATCTACCCCGGTAAAATCAGGCCTGGGCTCAATTGCGGTAACCGTACCGTCAACACTGGCAAATATAGCAGCGCTGACAAAAGCTTCGCTGTCACCAATCTTTTGACCGGTTTTGACTTTATCGCCCACACTGACTACTGCCTTACAGGGAGCACCAATATGTTGCTGAAGCGGAATTACCACTTCCCTGGGCAGGGCGATAGTAGCTATTGCTTTATCTTCCGTACTTTCCTTGTAATGGGGCAAAAGTACTCCCCGGTTAAACGTCTTTACTGACACTTGAAAATCACCCCCGGATAAAATGATTATTTTCAGATTCGTTCACCTTTGCCTGTAATTTAACTCCTACAGCATCTTCACCTCCTGTTGTCAGGATTACTGCTTGTGCATTACTTCACTTGCAAAGGCATAAATCAAAACTGAAAATTTAAATAAATTGATGCTAATTGCGCATCTTCTTAATGATTCCTCAGGTATTATAGCAATAACTAAGTCTCTTACCCAAACAATTTGATTTATGAATATAGTTCCTATAACTCTAATTTGCCCCTTGAATTATGACTTTTTCAGACGCCCAGGTTAAGTTCCATAAGGAACTTGTATAGTTATAAACTGCATTAATGTCCAATTTTGTGTTTTTTAATTGTTTCCTATTCGCATATTAATCATCAAGCAGGTATGTGCTATAATCAGGGATAAGTAATTCTTATTTCTAGATGCAGGAGAAATTAGCATATGGACTTAAGCCATTTAAAAACATTCTGCACTGTCGTTGAAGCGGGCAGTATATCAAAAGCAGCCAAAGAACTTTTTGTTACCCAGCCAGCCATCAGCTTAAAAGTACAGGAGCTTGAAGAATACTATAAAGTTCAACTTCTTGACCGGACTAACCGCGGTATCCAGCCGACTGAGATCGGGTTGTATGTATATAGTGAAGCCCAAAAAGTACTTGCCCTGATGGGCAATATAAAACGGGAGATTGAGCTGCAGCGTAATCCCACTGAAGAACTGAACATTGGGGCCTCAACCACACTTGGCAATTTTGCTCTACCCTGTACTTTGTTTGTTTTTCGAGAGAAATTTCCCGGTTACCAGGTACATATTGAAATCAGCAATGCAACAAAGGCAATGGAAAAAATGCTTAGCAGAAGGGTTGAAATGGCCCTGGTTGAAGGGCCAATCAGCAAGGAATGGAAGGACAGGCTGGCCAGTGAGGATATCCACTGCAGGGCGATTGCCCAGACCAGGATGATATTAGCTGTCAACAGCAACAGCAGCTATAGCGAGTTAAAAACAATTAACCCTGAAGAATTAGCCGATATACCGCTTTTAATCCGGGAAAAAAGTTCAGGAATCCGGGCCACTATAGAACAAACCCTTGCACAAAAGGGTCTCAACCTGAACAACTTCAAACAGCTACATGAGCTAAATACAACCAGCGCGATCATTTCTGCCGTTTCATCAGGCATGGGGGCAACCATATTGCCGGCCATGACCCTGCGGAAAGAAATGCGCCACAGAATACTGAGGCCTGTCAGGGTCAACAATACCCAGTTTAAGCATGATTTCAGCCTGCTTTTTAACGAAGGCTCAAAGAAACTATCATATAATGCTTTTGTGGAATTGATCAGCAACCCTGAAGAAAGAGGCTTTTGTTAAAAGCTAACAGTTTGTATAAATGAACTTTTTGAAATTACTTTTATCAACGGATCATAAGAGATAACGCATAAAGAATTTACCGCCGATATAGGCACCTATTAATATAAATAATCCGAACACCCAGGCATGCAGCGAAAATGAACCCAGGCCGCCCCAGAAACCGCCAAAATTACAACCCATTGCCACACGTGAGCTATAACCAAGTAAAGTTCCTCCCACCAGGGCTGAAATGATAAACTTGCCTGACTTTACAGGGCGCACTTTAAATTCCCCATGTAGAAGGCTTGCAAAAGATGATCCGGCCACAAATGCCGCAGCAAGATATAGTAACGGATGCTCCAGGTAAATGCGGGCGCTTTCATGATAAATAAGTTCTCGAAAATAATACCAGTCACACTGCAGAAATCCTAACTGGCAGCTTAACCAGCCGGCCAAATGAGTCAGTCCGCTACTCACCCCGGGTGGCCTTCCCCAAAAATAGAAGGTCAGGATGCTGACAATAGAAAGCGCAACTGCACCTAATGTATATGACCAATT
This sequence comes from Bacillota bacterium, assembly GCA_051748445.1. Classification (GTDB taxonomy): domain Bacteria; phylum Bacillota; class Dethiobacteria; order DTU022; family DTU022; genus T3SED10-7. Next base: position 7,195 of record JBNJHL010000044.1, on the reverse strand, counting down.
ACGACTGCTGAAAATTGTTCTGATAGAGCTTGCAATCGTGTTGAGCTGATTCAGTTTCCACCAGTTACCCGGTTTAATGCTTTGCAGGGATCCGCGTTCATACCAGATTGCAAGTAAGTATAGCAAGGCAAAAACTATAAAATATAATAATATCGCAGCAGTCCAACCGAAATTTTCAGGGAAAAACACTATTGGTGAACGTTTGATAAAGGTCGGGCCCCACCAGCTCAAATTCCAGGCTCCAAGGACAGAACCAATAAGTAGCCCCAAAAATGTGTACCACTGCATTACGTAACCTTCGCCCATGCGCATCAGGCAACCGGTAACACAATTACCGGCAATGACCATGCCAAAACCGAAGATTATCCCCCCGGCAACAGTATGAAACCCAACGGGATATATTATTCCCCCACCAGGCAGTGCATCACCAGTAAACAGCTGAATCAGGGCAAAACCAACACTGGTTAAGAAAAGCAGCAGTAAAACCGCCCTTGATACCGAAGTATTGCGGATCATGAAAATATCCCTGAAAGCAGCGGCAAAACAAAACCTGGAACGCTGCATGATATAACCAAAGAAAAGACCAGATATCGAGGTTATGATTGCTTCAGGATTATAATTCTTCAGCAGTATTAGCAAAAAAGCGATTAGAGTCAGCACAGCAAATGCCCAGTATAGCTGTTTGCTATTTACTTTTGTTGTTGGTGCTTTTTCAACTACCGGTAAAGCCAAAAGATCATCCCTTTAAAATATAAGTTAAAAGCCATAGGAGAGTCCTGTCAGTATATGCAAACTTTCAATACAGCTTAAGTTAAAATTTAATGATTAATCGGTTTTTACAATAATAATCTGCCAGACCCCTTCACTCACCTTGATACATTCTGTCGGATAGCCATACTTGGTTTCAAAATGATTGACTACACTGGAAGTTGAACAACTATGATCGGATTCAATTATTACCCGATCATCAGTTCCCGCTTCCTTCAATTTTCTTTCACCTTTAATTATCGGGATAGGACAAATATCGCCAAAAGAATCCACCAGGTGATCCATTACCAGCCTCCTTTTATCACGTAAAAAAATGCAATAGGAAACCATACACTATTTTATGTTAAAAGCTGTTATTAGTAAACAATTTCAGATAAACTATTGCCCGAACAGGAAAATATCGTTATAATGATTTTAAAATATGCGCCTGTAGCTCAGGGGATAGAGCACCGGATTCCTAATCCGGGTGCCGCAGGTTCGATTCCTGCCAGGCGCACCATGAACCAAGGGGGTTTCGGGGATGTCAATTTCCGGAATCCCCTTTTAGTTTGCGGGTTAGTGTACCGGTGTACTTTTGAACAGCATATTTTCAAGTTTTTCAGTTACACCCTGCTTCATATCCGGGTAAGCATGAGAGCATTTATCAAAATGCTATGAGAGGTATTTAGCAAATCTCAGCTGCTGTAATATTTGCAATTAACCTACCGTAATATATAATTAAGGTATATAAATATTAACTGCATTATTCACTTTACTGTTCTTGCCACTGTGGTAAAGATAGTTTTTCCAAAACATCATCATGTAAGGAGGATAGCGTTATTGTCTTCCCTGACAGCTCTTTTCAATGTTAGAGTCCCAATCATAACACCCACACAGATTCAGTTTGTAGGTTTCTTTGTCTTTTAATGCATTTCAATTACTATTTGGCTTTTTACTTTCAGGAAAGGAGAACTGGTAATGCAGAAAAACATCTTAAGAGCAGTTTTTAGCAGAATGAAAGGCGGGCCGTTTGAAGTTACTTACTGGGATGAGAAAACAGAAAAGTTTGGCTCGGAGAATAATCGAGAACCCTTATTCAGAATTATAATTAATGAAAAGCTAAACCTGAAAGATATGTTATGCGACCCAGAAGTTGAATTTGGGGAAGCATACATGGATAAAAAGATTGACTTCGAAGGTAATTTAAAAGATATTTTTGACCATCTTATCTATAACAAAAACCTGTTCCAGGATCATATCAATTCAGAAGGTTTGCTGCAGCGTTTTTTAAAAAACCAGAAAGAAACCCCCTGTAAGCAACAGGCTGAAAAAGTTCAGTACCATTACGACCTCGGTAACGATTTTTATGAACTATGGCTGGATAAAACGATGAGCTATTCCTGCGCTTATTTCCATTCTCCTGAAGATACCCTGGAGCAGGCCCAGCTGCAAAAAATTGACCACTGCCTGAAAAAACTTCAGCTTAAAGAAGGTGAACATTTACTGGATATCGGCAGCGGCTGGGGCTGGATGATTATTAAAGCAGCCAAAGAATACGGGGTTAAGGCAACCGGCGTAACTCTTAGCAAAGAACAGGAACATGAAACCAGGCGGCGGATTAAAGAAGAAGGTCTGGAAGACATGGTTGATGTTCACCTGGCCGATTACCGTGACCTGGCCAAAGAGGGCTATCTATTTGATAAAATCGTCAGTGTTGGTATGTTTGAGCATGTGGGCAAAGAATATATTCCGGAATACTTTGGCACTGTCAATAAAATGCTAAAACCACAGGGGCTTTCGCTGCTCCACAGCATCACGCATCCCGATGAGACACCGACAAGTGCCTGGATCACCAAGTATATTTTCCCCTGGGGGTATATCCCTTCCTGGCGTGAGATTATCTGGCAGCTCCCGGAACATGGCTTTCACCTGGTTGATGTAGAAAGTTTACGTATGCATTATTCGATGACGACAGGTAGATGGGCTGACAACTTTGAAAAGGTAACTGACCAGGTTGAAGAAAAATACGGTGAAAGATTTGTTCGCATGTGGCGTCTTTTCCTGGTAGGCTGTTCCGCTTCTTTCCAGTACAGCGGACTTGATTTGCACCAGGTGCTTTTCAGCAAGGGTTTAAATAATGAACTGCCGCTGACCCGTCACTATCTTTACCAGGATAAATAAGAAGATTGAAACCAGGTAGAAAAAAGTTAGCTGATAATATTTAAGCCCCTGTTTAAACGGGGGCTTAAAAATAAGCATCTTAAAATAAAGTTAACGATAATATAACAACCTTACCTATTAAGTAAGTAACCAATATGCTGGAAAAAGTGAAACGAAGCAAATATATACAACAATGCTACGGATTTAAAAATGGCTAAATATATGCCCTATTAATGCGATTTAGAATACCTACCATGCCCACCAACTATCATCTGTTTCTGTTTCATCAAACCAGCTGTCCTGGCTTGGTGAATGATCATCCTGCCAGGCATCTTCCCACCAATTGTCGCTATCTGCTTCATCTTCAAACCAGCTGGAGCCATCGCCAAAATCAATATTGTGAAAAGCAAAAGCGGAACCGGCAACAATAAACTGCAGAATCAAGGCAATTAATAATATTTTCCCACCAAGCTTAAAAGCACTTTTTATTTGCATTCTACGAATCCTCCCCATAATCAGTCATTTATATTTTATTAGAATCTAGATATTCTACACATTCTATGATTTTCCTGCCTGAAAATTTAAATATTGGAATTTCAGTCACATAAATGCTAAAATTATTACTGCTTACTAAGCTATCAAGAGGTGTTTTGATGAGAGTAATCGCCGGTTCTAAAAAAGGTATGAAGTTAAAAGGACCAGACGGCATTGATTTCCGGCCAACTGCAGATAAAGTCAAGGAAGCCCTTTTCAGCATCCTGGTGAACCGGGTTATCGATGCCCGTTTTATAGACCTTTACGCCGGAAGTGGTGCTATTGGTATAGAAGCATTAAGCCGCGGTGCTGCCAGCTGTATTTTTGTAGACAACAAAAAACAAAGTCTCCGGCTGATAGAAGAAAACCTTAATAAAACCATGTTTTACGAAAGAACCAGAATTATTAACGCTGATGTCAAAAACACTCTAAAAAACATGGCCGCTGAAAACATTAAAGCCGACCTGGTTTACCTGGACCCACCCTACAACAGCCCTGACCTTGCATCAGCAGTTCACAGCCTTTTTGAGCTGAACATTGTTGCGGAAAATGGCCTGGTAATTGCCGAACATTCTTCAAAAAACCGTGACTGGTCAAATAACTTCAACCTGTTTAAGCAAAAAAAGTATGGAACTACCACTTTAACCATCATTGCTGAAGAATAAAGCTGCTCCCTTTATTTTATTTCATCCAGAACCTCGCTCAGTGCTTCAATAAAGCATCTATTTTGTTCATCGGTGCCATAAGTAACCCTGATATAGCTGGGAAAGCCAAAGATATCACCTGTTCGTACAATGACTCCTTTTTTCATTAGGGCCTGGAAAGCCTCTTTAGAGTCAACTTTAATATCGATGAAGCAGAAGTTTGCCTGGTCAGGAACCGGCTTTAAGCCGAGCCTGGCCAACTCTTCTTCAAAGTACCTGCGCGATTTTATAACCTGTTTACGGCTTTGTTCGAGGTGCTGAACATCATCCAGGGCTGCCAGAGCTGCTTTTTGAGCCATGGCGTTTACATTGAAAGGTTCACGAACCCTGTTCAACTCCCTGATAATTTCTTCTGGGGCAATACCATAGCCAATTCGTAATCCGGCCAGGCCGTAAATTTTCGAAAAAGTGCGCAGCAAAATGACCGGTTTGCCCTGTCCGACATAGTCAAGTCCTGTTGGATGCCCATGATCTTCAACATACTCAATGTAAGCCTGATCAAGGACCAGGAGAATATGGTCAGGGAGTTTTTCAATAAAAAGATCGAGCTCTTTTTTCCTGGCAATTGATCCGGTTGGGTTGTTAGGACTGCAAATAAAAATAAGCCGGGTTTTTTCATTCACAGCATCAAGAATTGACTTAAAATCATAATTAAAGTCTGCTCCCACCAGCGGTACCTGCTGCGGAATGCCACCCATCAAGCGCATAGCAAAATCGTATTCCGAAAAGCTGGGGGTAACCATAACCGCTTCTTCACCTTCTTGAACGTAAACCATGGTCAGAAAAGATAGAATTTCATCGGAGCCATTGCCAAAAATCAATTGTTCAGGGGATAAATTGAGTTTTTTTGCCAGGGCTTGCTTTAAATAATAACAGTTGCCATCGGGATAAACATTCATTTTTGGAGCATTTTCCTGCATGGCGGTAATGGCAAGCGGTGACGCCCCCAGTGGATTTTCGTTTGAAGCCAGCTTGATTACATTTTTTAAACCAAGCTCTCTTTCTACCTCTTCAACAGGTTTTCCGGGCACATAAGGCTTAATCTTATCAAGACATGTTCGCATTTTCGGTTTTTTCACTGGCATATCCTCCGTCTCTTTGAATAATTCAATTGTACATATCTGTTATTCTCATTAATAATGCAAAAACCCTGCAATACAGATTTCTTAACCATATTTTTTTCAGGTTGATCAGGTGGTATTATTAGTTTTTTATTAACATCTTTCTCATATATTTACATTTCAAACTTGGTACCTATGACCAGAGCAAACCCCGGTCTCCTAAATTGAAGCAGCAAAGCTGATTGAGGAAGCAAATCACAGCAACAGAAAATAATTTATATATGTTATAGTATTAGTCGTGTAAATTTTCCCAACGATATTAACAAGGAGCTATTTTTGATGGCAGGTAATGCAATATTAAGTAATGAAATTAAAAAAAGACGAACCTTTGCCATAATATCTCATCCTGATGCCGGGAAAACCACGCTAACCGAACGGCTGCTGTTAATCGGCGGGGCAATTCGTCTGGCCGGCTCCATCAAGGGACGTAAAACAAAAACCTACGCCGCTTCAGACTGGATGGAGATGGAACAGCAGCGCGGCATCTCGATTACTTCGAGTGTGTTACAGTTTAATTACCAGGGCTACAAAATTAACATTTTAGATACCCCCGGTCACCAGGATTTTAGCGAAGACACCTACCGCACCTTAACTGCAGCTGATTGTGCTTTAATGATGATTGACATGGCCAAGGGTGTGGAATCACAAACAATTAAACTTTTTGAAGTTTGCCGGCTGCAGGGCATTCCTATATTCACTTTTATCAACAAGCTTGACCGCCAGGGTAAGGAACCGCTTGACCTGCTTGACGAACTGGAAAAAGTTTTAGGAATTGGCTCCTTCCCCATGAACTGGCCTGCCGGGGCCGCGCCGGGGCAATACGGTATTTATCATAGAAAAGACCGCCAGTTAGAACTTTACAGGTCGGGAAAAGCTCCAGCAGTTATTGAGACAAATGATACCGGGGTAGAACATCCCTTTATCAAGGAAGCTCTTGATCAATACTCATATCATAAACTTAAAGATGAAGTCAGCCTGCTTGAGGCTGCAGGGGATTCTTTCGACCGGGAAAAAGTTAATCAGGGTTTACTAACCCCCGTATTTTTCGGCAGCGCTATCAGCGGTTTCGGGGTTGCTCCATTTTTTGAACAGTTTCTTAGTTTGTCACCCCCACCAGCGCCACGAGATAGCAGCATTGGACTGATAGAACCGGAATCAGAAGAGTTTTCAGCCGTTACTTTTAAAATTCAAGCCAACATGAATCCTGCTCACCGGGACCGGATTGCATTCTTCAGGATCTGTTCAGGAACCTTCAAACGTGATATGCCTGTCAACCATGTCCGCACCGGAAAACAAATAAAGCTGGCCCAGCCGCAGCAATTTCTTGCCCAGAATCGTAACATTACTGAAGAGGCTTTCCCGGGCGATATAATTGGTCTATACGATCCGGGTATTTTTAAAATTGGCGATACCCTGACAGAAGGGAAGGCTTTCCAGTTTAAAAAAATACCTCGTTTTTCACCCGAAAATTTTGCCCGTGTTTCCACAAAAGCGGCCATGAAACACAAGCAGTTTCACAAGGGCCTTAAACAGCTGGCCGAAGAAGGAGCTGTGCAGGTTTTTACAACCATCGGTGCTGAAAATATAATCCTGGGAGCAGTCGGTGAGCTGCAATTTGAAGTTTTCAAGTACAGGTTACAAGCCGAATACGGGGTAGACGTTCAGATGGAACACCTTCCTTACAGTTTGTTACGATGGGTTAAAGGTCTAGAAGCAAAAGAGCTGCCTGCCTTGCTTAACACCATGGCCGTTAAAGATTATGAAGGAAATCTGTTTTTCCTTTTCGAAAGTGAATTCTGGTATAAATCAGCCCTCGAGAAAATTTCTGATGAAAATCTTCGTCCGATCGAGGAAATGGCTTAAAAAAATTAGTGGATCAATTGCCAGCACAAATTTCTTTTCATTTTTTTCTGTTTTTTTTTCTTTATT
>JBNJHL010000043.1:0-14739 GCA_051748445.1 Bacillota bacterium | reverse complement strand
TTTTTATTATTCCAATTACTCTTAAAAAAGCCATGGCGGCCAGGGCTGCAGCAAACCTGAGCCCCAGCAGGTGAAAGGGAGCCATCATATCAAGGGCTCCACTTGTAAACATGAAGGACATACCCCAGGTCAGGGCGACACCCACCCCTGCCAGGTACGGTAAATATCTAATCATCAAAAACCCTCTTTTTTTAAACTAACCATAACTATACAACATAATTTCAGGTTGGAAAAGGGTAAAAATATTTTTCATCCTATAGTCCGGACTATTGCTTAATGGCACCGGTTTAGGATAATATACTTTTAACTTAATTTCCATAAAAGGATGTTGACACCGCTGTTGGAACAATGATTTAGGCTGTGCCATTGACGTTAATATTACCGTGGTTGGTCATGTCCGAAATAAGAAGAAACTGCCCTTTTTCTCTCCATATCGGATATTTAATGGGGGTGATAATATTATTATCAAGGGCAATGCTGAGGATTTAAAAGAGTTCCTCTCTGTTACAGGACTGGAATTGACTGCTTCGCAATATCTATGACAGCATCGACTGGTCGATAATTGTCCTGCTCGGAGCAATGATTCCGTTCAGTAAGGCCCTGGAAACAACCGATGGGGCTGCAACTATTGCCGAGCTTATTTACATGCCGCCGGCACCTTTACACCTTGGATTACCCTGACCCTGCTTTTAGTTATTACCATGCTCTTATCTAATGTGGTCAATAATGCGGCGGTTGCCCTGCTGATGGCCCCGATTGGCCTGAGCATTGCCGGCAGGTCTTAATGTTTCCGCCGATCCGATGCTGATGACAGTTGCAGTTGGCGCTTCCTGCGCTTTTATGGCACCGATCGGTCATCAATCGAATACCCTGGTCATGGGTCCGGGAGGCTATCACTTTAGTGACTACTGGCGCATGGGTCTGCCCCTGACTGTGCTGGTAACTATTATAGCTGTGACGCTAATCATGTATTTCTGGCCCCTATAAAATGAAGGAACTGCAAATCCCCCTGTTGAATCTATATTTTACACTTTTTAACTTGCACAGAACTTATTATTTAATGTATTTAGGAGTTTTAAATGCAAAACGAAATGGCAATTGTTTTTGTAACCCTTGGGTTAATCCTGATTCTATTTGTCTGGGGCCGCTGGCGTTATGACCTGGTGGCCTTATTTGCCCTGCTCGTAGTTACTATTACCGGACTGGTTCCCGCCGGGGAGGCTTTTTTAGGCTTTGGTCACCCGGCTGTAATTACGGTAGCGGCTGTTCTTGTAGTTAGCCGGGCCCTATTTAATTCCGGTATGGTCGATTATATTGTCCGACTGATGGGAAAAGCCGGAGATAACCCTCTCACCCAGCTTACTGTCCTGGTAATTGCCGTTACGGTTTGTTCCGGCTTTATGAATAACATCGGGGCCCTGGCCCTCTTTATGCCGGTAGCGATTCGCATGGCCCGCAAAGGTGGCGTTTCACCATCCCTTTATCTGATGCCCCTGGCTTTTGGATCGCTTTTGGGTGGATTAGTTACCCAGGTGGGAACTCCTCCCAATATTATAATTTCAGTATTTCGTGCGGAGACGGCAGCAGCAGAACCGTTCCGCATGTTCGACTTTGCTCCTGTCGGTGCCGGAGTTGCCCTGGCCGGAGTCATGTTTCTTCTCCTGGTTGGCTGGCGCCTGCTTCCGGAGCGCAAAGGCCAGCTTTCACGAGAAGAACAGTTTGAGATCGATGACTACATAACTGAAATAAAAGTACCACAGAAATCAGCTATGACCGGGAAAAGAATTCGCGATCTTGAAGAAGCAACTGATGGCGATATTGCGGTAGTCGGGCATATCCGTGATGGGCAGAAGTTTCCTGCTCCTTCCCGTCATCGCACCTTCCAGGAAGATGATCTTTTGATCATCAGGGCCGATGCCGAAGAATTGCAGGAACTTCTGGATGCAACGGGATTGGAACTGGCTGATTCTGATAAAATTATTGAAGAAGAGATCAGTTCAGATGAAATAATCATCATGGAAGCTACCATTACCCGCGACTCGGTGATGGAGGGGCGCACTGCCAGGTCTCTTAACTTACGCTCCCGTTACGGGGTTAACCTGCTTGGCCTCTCCAGGCAGGGCGGCCGCTTGAGATCGAGCCCGGATACTACCAAATTCCGGGTTGGCGATGTATTACTGCTGCAGGGACCGGAAGAAAGTTTACAGGATATTTTGCCTACCCTGGGACTCCTGCCATTGGTTGAAAGAGGTCTCAGGGTAGGCCAGCCGCCCCGGGTGCTCCTCGGAGTGGCTATTTTCGGAACTGCGCTGGCTCTTGCGGCCACCGGGGTTTTATCAATTCAAATTGCTTTTATGGCTGCAGCCCTGGTCATGGTATTGGCCGGTTTTATTTCCCTGCGTGAAATCTATGACAGTATCGACTGGCCGGTTATTGTGCTGCTTGGAGCAATGATCCCGGTAAGCGGGGCCCTGGAAACTACCGGCGGGGCAGAGCTGATTGCAGACGGCATCCTGGACATGGCAGGTGGTGTGGCTCCCTGGATTACCCTGACCGTTATTCTGGTGGGCACCATGTTCCTGTCCGACCTGGTCAATAATGCAGCCGCTGCCGTATTGATGGCCCCTATTGCTATATCAATTGCGGCAGGAATGGGAGCGTCAGCCGATCCTTTTCTGATGAGTGTAGCAGTGGGTGCATCCTGTGCCTTTCTCACACCGATCGGACACCAGTCCAATACCCTGGTCATGGGACCGGGTGGCTATAAATTCAGTGATTACTGGCGAATGGGTTTGCCCCTGGAGATTATTATTGTCCTGGTCAGCATACCGCTAATCATGTATTTCTGGCCCATCTAATTAAGCCGGGAAAACACTTTGTATTTTTTCATTAACAGAGCTTGCATCAGGAGGTAATCAGATGACATTTGAAATTATACTGACACTGGGCATATTAATGATAGCCATCATTTTATTTGTCACGGAGATGCTAAGGGCCGACCTGGTGGCTTTGCTGGTTCTGGTACTGCTGGTTTTGGTCGGCCTTGTTACGCCGGAAGAAGGCATCTCCGGATTCTCAAATCCTGCCGTTGTAACCATTTGGGCAGTTTTTATCCTGTCTGCCGGGCTGGCCAGGACCGGAATAGCGGCCAGACTGGCCGAACAGGTTCTGCGCGTGGCCGGAAAGGGTGAAAGCAGGTTACTGGCTGTTCTTATGGGCAGCACTGCGGCGATATCTGCTTTCGTTATCAATGTCGGGGTTGTTGCCATGTTTTTACCAGCCACCCTGGATATTGCCAGACGGACGGGGCGTTCTGCTTCCAGGTTGCTCATGCCCATGGTTTTTGGCACTACTATCGGCGGGATGTCAGTTTTGATTGGAACCTCATCAAACCTGGTGGTTGTCGATTTTTTACGTGAAGCAGGGGTGAGACCACCTGGTTTATTTGATTTTACAATCATTGGAGTATCTATTCTAATTGTAGCTATAGTGTACATGCTAATCCTGGGTCGCCGCCTTCTTCCTGAGAGAAAGAGCCCTTCAGTTGAAAATATTCAGCCCAACAGAGATTTCAGGCAGCACTATGAACTAAAAGAGCGCATTGCCAAAATTACCATCCCGGAAAACAGTCCGCTTGTCGGTAAAACTCTTAATGAAAGCCGTTTTGGCAGGGCCCTTGGTCTGAATGTTTTAAGTGTAATTCGTGATGAAGGGGTTCGCTACATTCCCGGGCCGGACCTGCAACTGCAGGCCGGGGACAGTTTGCTGGTTCTCGGCAAGCTTGATGCCATTGATCAGATTTCCGGAAAACCTGTGGTGATGCTTTTCGATGATTTTCCGGAGCCAACCTGTCTTACTTCAGAGCACATCGGCCTGGTTGAGCTTAAGGTCGGAGAAGATTCTATGTTCAAGAATAAAACGCTGGTGGATCTTGATACCAGGCAAAAGCTGGGAGTGACCCTGCTGGCTCATAGGCGGGGTGAACAGGTTAAAAGAACCAATTTAGGCGAGATAGTAATTGAACCTGGTGATTACCTCCTGTTCAGGGGTCCGGTTGAGTCCCTCAAAAAATTGAACGAGCATGAAGAGCTTACTTTTTTGCAAGATTGTAACGCGGCCGGTTACGAGTTGGATGAAAGGTTGCTTTATGTAAGGATACCGGAAGGGTCTTCAATTGCAGGCACTTCAGTTCGGGATATGGAGTTGGCTAAGAGCTACGGAATATCAGTTCTTAATATTATCAGGAATGGCGAGGAGATGTACATGCCGGATCCTGCTACAGCCTTGAAAGAAAATGACCTGCTAGTGGTTGAAGGACGCACCGTAGATATTGAAGTGTTAAGGGGACACCAGTCGCTGCTGGTTGAGCGCAACCCGGATATAGATTTGCGTCAGCTTGAAACAGATACATTTTCAGTGGTTGAAATAATGCTGTCTCCACATACAACTCTGACCGGGAAGACTCTTCGCCAGTTAAATTTTCGCGAAAAATACGGGGTTTCTGTTCTGGCGATCTGGAGGGGAGATCGTGCTTACAGGACAAATTTAAATGACATGACCCTTGAATTCGGTGATGCCCTGTTGTGTTACGGAACGAGTAAGCGCTTTGAAATGCTGGGCAGGGATAAAGAATTTGTTGTTTTGAACCTTGACTACCAGGAAAAATATTTATATAAAAAGGCACCGCTGGCCGGGATAATAATGCTCGGGGTCCTGGTGGTAACCCTGATTAACCTGCTGCCAATCTATATAGCGGCAATTGCCGGTGCAGTGTTAATGATCATTACCCGCTGCCTGACGGTTGAGGAAGCTTATCGGGCTATAGAATGGAAAGCCGTATTCCTGATAGCGGCCATGCTGCCCATGGGATTGGCTATGCAGAGTACCGGTGCGGCATCTATGATCGCCGGTATCGTAATCGATGCTGTCGGTTCACTTGGGCCTACGGCAATTCTGGCCGGACTAATGCTTATGACCCTTATTCTCAACCAGTTTATTCCCAGCCCTGTTAACGCAGTAGTTATGGCACCCATCGCTATTGCTACGGCTGCCAACCTGAGCATTTCTCCCTATCCTTTTATTATGGGGGTAGTCTATTCCGTAGCCTCCAGCTTTATGACCCCGGTATCTCATCCGGTCAATGTCCTGATTATGAGCCCAGGTGGATATCGCTTTGGTGATTATATTAAAAATGGTTTCCCCCTTACCTTGATTGTCCTGGTGGTCAGCGTGCTGTTATTGCCGGTTGTTTTTCCTTATTAGCAACCAGATTCTTCATCAAGATAGCTGGTCTAAACTTTGCATAAAACGGCTAAAGGTTATAAAATAAAGCAGATAAGAATATTAGAAAATCACTACCAGGTAATGAAGTGATTCCGGGAGATGAATTGCTATGAAACTACTAATGTTTAAGAGGCATGTGTTGGTTTCTTTTCTGATAATATTTCTTCTTGCGATGCTGTTAATTGCTGCAACGGGATGTGACCCTGAAACGGATGTGATTGGTGACATTGTGGAGGAAGAGTTAAATGATCTTGATCCAGATGACATGGAAGAGTTTGAACCGGATGAACCGGATCCTTTCGAACCGGAAGAGCCGGCAGATGAAGTAACAGGAACGCCTTCAACTTATTACTGGCCCTGGCTAAGCCACGGTATCATGGACTTATCCAGCGGAGAGGTTATCCCGGGGCCTGAAATAATTATGTCAGATCCGGGTTTCATGGCAGAATTTACCGAAGACTATAAGTATGAAGGACAGCTGTTCTGGCTTGTTGAGGATTCAAATGTTTTTACCCTGGAGTGGGTTCTCCTCTCTTTTAGTGTTGATTATTTTGAGAACGGTGATCTCGCCAGGGAGCTCAATTTTGAATTTAGAATCGATGAGATTGAACCGACAGAAGAAGCTGAGGAACCTGAAGCTGCAGAAGAGGCAGCGGAGTTGCAGGAATATGAAGTTAACTACTCGAAAATCATTGACGGCTTTGCAGTTGAAATAAATAAAGTGGTCCTCGGCAAGGAACAGGAAAGTAGTATAAGCGCTGAGCCGGTAAATTTTGTAGCCCTGGAAGTAATTATGTATGTAGAAAGCGATAGCCAGTGAGGCATAAATATAATAGCTATAGTAACTTGCTAATCTGCTAAAGAAAACTGCACTCGCTAATCGTTAGGCTGGAGCTGCACCGGTTTAGCTTCAGCCTTGCGCCCGGGTTGCCTTCACGGTAGGCTCATCCGGAGTTCTCGCTAGGTGGCAGACACACTAAAGGCCAACTCGTTCCAGGCCTCGCTTCACCGGCATCCTAAGCGAAAGGCTGCTGTTGAGCCCGGTCAATTCTTTGCGAACGATTAGTGAGCGAGATTTTTTGTAACAAATGCAAATTATAACGAGATAGGAGTTGTCTGAAGTTGAGCGCAATTGAAGAACAGTCTATTAACACTATCCGTTTTCTGGCAGTAGATGCCGTGGAGAAAGCTAGTTCAGGTCACCCGGGCCTGCCCATGGGTGGAGCGGCGATGGCTTATGTTCTCTGGACACAGTTTTTAAAGCATGATCCTTCCACACCCGATTGGCCTGACCGCGACAGGTTCGTTTTGTCAGCCGGCCATGGTTCCATGCTTCTTTATTCCCTGCTGCATCTTTTTGGCTACGGCCTCTCAATGGAAGAAATTAAGAATTTTCGCCAGTGGGGTAGTAAAACCGCCGGTCACCCTGAGTACAGGCATTCTCCTGGTATTGAAACTACAACAGGTCCTTTAGGCCAGGGCTTCGCTAATGCGGTCGGTATGGCCATAGCCGAAAGACGACTGGCGGCCGAATTTAACCGGGAAGGTTATCCCCTCGTTGACCACTATACATATGTTTATGCCGGAGATGGCTGTATGATGGAGGGTATAACTTCTGAAGCAGCTTCACTGGCAGGTCATTTAAAGCTGGGCAGGTTAATTTGTTTATACGATGATAATGATATTACTATTGATGGCAGCACAGACATTGCCTTTACCGAAGATACTGGTAAAAGGTTTGAAGCTTACGGATGGCAGGTCCTAAAAGTTGAAGATGGCAACCGGGTTGAACTGGTCAGTGAAGCGATAACGGAAGCAAGAGAGGAAGAGAGCCGGCCCACCTTAATCATGGTAAAAACAAAAATCGGCTACGGCTCCCCAAACAAGCAGGGCACTGCCGATGCACACGGGGCGCCTCTTGGCAAAGAAGAAGTTATTAAGACGAAAAAACAGCTCAGCTGGCCCGAAGATAAAGAGTTTTATGTTCCCGAAAAGGTAAGATCGCACTTTGCTCAGTTAAAAGAAAACAATATGGCAAAGAAGTCAGAGTGGGATGCCCTGTTTAAGGATTACTGCCGGGAATACCCCGAAATGGCCGAGCAGTGGGACAGTTGGTTTAGTGGCCAGGTTCCTGCTCAACTGTCAGAAGATCAGCGCCTGTTTGAATTTGAAGATAAACCCCTGGCTACCAGGGCAGCATCGGGCCAGGTTATGCAAGTTTTAGCCGAGTACCTGCCCAATATGATTGGCGGCTCAGCGGATCTAAATTCCTCAACCAAGACCCGATTAAAAGCATTTAAAGATTTTCAAGCTGATAACTATTCAGGCAGCAATATTAATTTTGGTGTGCGGGAACATGCTATGGGAGCTGCTCTTTCCGGGCTCTGCCTGCATGGCGGACTGAGGCCTTTCGGGTCAACTTTCCTTGATTTTTTCGATTCCATGAAACCTTCTGTCAGGCTGGCGGCAATGATGCAGCTGCCGGTAACATTTGTTTACACTCATGACAGTGTTGCTGTCGGGGAAGACGGGCCGACTCACCAGCCGATAGAACACCTGGCCAACCTGCGTTCCATTCCCCACCTGCATGTTTTAAGGCCGGCTGACGGTGCCGAAACCGCTGCCGCCTGGTTGCATATCCTTCAGCGCCGCTGTGGGCCTTCAGCACTGATTCTTTCCAGGCAGAAACTGCCCCAGCTGCCCAACAGTGGCAAGGGTGCACTGAAAGGTGGCTATGTAATTAGCAGTGAAGATGGTGAAAAGCCGGAGTTGATTATCATCGCCAGCGGTTCGGAAGTTGCACCGGCCATCAAAGCTCAGAAAAAACTCCAGGAAGAAGGACGGTCAGTTCGCGTTGTCAGCATGGTCAGCCGTGAACTGTTTCAGGCCCAGGATGAAGGTTACCGGGAAGAAGTCCTGCCTGCCGCGGTGAAAAAACGGCTGGTAGTTGAAGCCGCCCTGCCCATGGGTTGGGAAGGCATTGCCGGTCCGGAAGGTGCGGTTATTGGGCTTGATGATTTTGGCGCTTCAGCCCCCGGAGATATAGTCCTGGAAAAACGGGGTATCTGTGTAGAAAATATTTATAAAAAGGCGCTCAAATTGTAGGAATGTATCGGGAGGTAGTGTTTGATTATTAATAATCTGAATAAAGGTTTTACATATATTGTGCTGATTTGCTTTCTTGTAGGTCTTGTAGGAATAGTGACAGGTTGCGACGTCCTACCCGAAGAAGAACCAGAAGAGCAAGTCATTGATGATCCCTTTGAAGAGCAGGAAGAAGAGCCTGAAGAACTTGAAGAGCTGCCATCTTCCAGTGAAAAAGAGGATTCTGAAGATGAGCAGGAAAAAGAAGCTGGGTCTGAATCTGTTGAGCAAGGTGATGGAGGCGAGGCGGTCCCGGCTGAACAGTACGAAACAGGCGATTATAAAGTAATTGTCGATGGTGATTACCTCCTGGCCCTGGTGACCAAGGGAACCACTTTGAAAAGCAGTTACAGCCCTGCCGACCTCAGGCAGATCCCTTCTCATATGAACCCGTCATATGAAATGTACCTGCGCAGCGAGGCCCTGGCACTCCTGGAGCAGCTTTATCAAGCAGCAGAAGAAGACGGAGTTGCCCTGGGCATCAGGTCTGCCTACCGCAGTTATAGCACTCAGAAGAGGCTTTTCAATGACTACGCCAGCCGCCATGGCGAAGAAGAAGCAAACCGCTTCAGTGCCAGGCCCGGGCAGTCAGAACATCAGCTCGGTACTACTGTTGATTTTGGGGGAACGGCAGTTGATTTTACCGCGGAATTTGGCCAAACACCCCGGGGAATATGGCTTGCCGAAAATGCCCATAAATATGGGTTTGCTCTCAGTTACCCGCGAAACAAGGAAGATATAACAGGCTATATCTATGAACCATGGCATTTTCGTTATATCGGTGTCGAGGCAGCCAGGGAGTGGAAAGAGTCAGGGTTGACCCTGCGCGAATACCTGGAGGAAAAGCCGCAGTACTTTGATTAATTATGGCTGTTAAAGAAGGAATTATCTGATAAGGGTTGAACATTAGAATTAGATGAAGTATTATTGAAATATCCCTATTTGATATAGGGTTACTAAACAAATAATAAAGTTTAGGAGGTTTACGCATGACTGACAATTTACAGTTAACGCAGGATGAAAGAACTTTTGGTATGTTAGCTCACCTTACTGCCCTGGCAGGCTTTTTAATTCCATTTGGTAATATTATCGGGCCGCTGGTTGTATGGCTGATTAAGAAAGATGAGTCGGCGTGGGTTGACAAGCAGGGTAAAGAATCGTTAAACTTTCAAATAAGCGTAACTATATATGCTCTAGTTGCCGGTATCCTTACCCTTATTGTTATCGGAGTATTACTATTAATTGCTGTAGGTATTTTTTCCCTTGTAATGATCATTATTGCAACTGTTAAGGTTAATAACGGAGAAGATTTCAAGTATCCTCTTTGCATTCGTATATTGAAATAGCTAAAACAGGATATATAGAAATGAAATATTTTAAGGGATAGGGTTCGTTAACCTATCCCTTAAATTACTAAATCTCATCAAGTTTCCAAAGCCTCTAATCCCTGAACCTAACTTTCCCATCATTATTCCCGACAGCAGACTTGTGTAAAGGAGCATTTTATAATGGAAAAGATTGTTTTAATTGAGCCGCAATCCAAGGAGGATCATGTTTACAAATATGTCCGCATGCCGCGGCTGGGCCTGCCCATACTCGGTACTCAGCTGCAGAAAGAAGGCTACCGGGTTAATTTTTACCTGGGCACCGGTGATTCTCTGCCCTGGGAAGAGATTATGACAGCGGATCTTGTCGGCATTTCCACTACGACTGCTACCTGCCGTGAAGCCTACCAGATAGCCGGGTTTCTAAGGGTGGCAAGCATTCCGGTGGTTATCGGAGGTATTCACGCAACGTTTTTGCCTGATGAAGCCATAAGATTTGCAGACTACGTAGTTCAGGGTGAGGCAGAAGAAAGCTTTTTGCCCCTGGTCCGGGCTATTGAAAAAGGAGAAGAGCCCTGGAAAATACCGGGGTTATCTTACTGGGAAAATGGAACCGTTGTCCATAATAACATTATGCCGGAAAAGATAAACATGGATACCCTGCCGATTCCGGATATTACCCTGCTTGAGCACTCAGATAAACTGCGCAGCACTCCGGTAATGACTTCTCGCGGCTGTCCCTTTAACTGCACATTTTGCTGTGTTACCCAGATGTTTGGGCGCCGTTACCGTTTCCGTTGTAATGAAAGTGTGTTAAAGGAACTCGCGCAGTATCCTGATAAACATATCTTTTTCTGCGATGATAATTTTGTAGCCAATAAAGAGCACAGTAAAGAGCTGATGCGGGAAATGATCAGGCGTGAGGATGTTAAGGTCAGGAGTTGGGGTGCCCAGGTTCGAGCCGAAGCCGCTTTTGACAAAGAACTCCTGGATTTGATGTGTGAATCTGGCTGCACAATAGTTTACATCGGGTTCGAATCAATTAACCCTGAAACACTCAAAGGATATAACAAGCAGCAAACCGTGGAAGAAATACGGGAGGCAATTAACCTCTTTCATGAGCGGGGGATCAGAATTCACGGTATGTTTGTCCTGGGAGGTGATGCAGATACGGCAGAAACGATAAGAGAAACAGCAGAGTTTGCCGTTGAAGCCCGCATTGATACGGTTCAGTTTATGATCCTTACACCCATGCCGGGTACACCGTTCTTTGATCAGCTGGAGCAGGAGGGCCGGATTCTGAGTTATGACTGGTCCCTCTATGATGGACACCATACGGTTTTAGAGCCTCTCTCAATGACACCCGAGGAGCTGCAGCGGGAAACGGTAAAAGCCCTCAAGGAATTTTATTCGTTAAAAAATGTTTTCAAGAATGTTAAATTCACCGGCTGGTCCTCGGCTTTATACAGGGCTTTGGCCTGGGGTTTGATCAGACATTTTGAGTGGAAAAACAGGGGCTATGAACAGTTTTTAAAGGAGCAGCAGCAGGATGATCTGCAGCCGGTAACACTGCTGGAACGATGCCTGGGTATGCCGAAGGCAAAGAAGAAACAGCTAAAGGCAGCCTCCGAACAGTTAATGGTGTCATTGACCGAACAAAAAGGAGTTTTGTATGTAAAGCTGAGTGGCATGGTAAGCAGCTTTCATCTGAAAGAGCTGCGCAAAGCCCTGCGGGGCAGGTTGCCTTATCCATACGGGCAAATAGTTATAAATACTGAAGGTGTTCGCTTTGCCTCAGAAAAAGCAGCGACACGCTTTGGTGCTTACTTGCAAAAACTGGGCAGCAGGGTCCGCCGTTTGCAGGTTGTGGCCAATGCGGAAAAGCAGGTCAGCAGCTTTGTAAACCTGCGAAAGAAAAGCAAAAAAAGATTGCCCCGCTTTGAACTGCTGGTTCATAAGCGTTAAACAATTTATTATAAATTAAAGCTGCCGGCTGAATAAAAATATCCAAGCAGAAAAGCGGCCAGGCTGAAGAGGGCCAGCAGGAACCAGGCCCGCTTGCCGCGCTTCCTTTTTTCTCTTTTTGCTTGCCGTGTAATCATTTTGCACCTCAGCGATAATTATTCGGAAACACCATCTATTATACCACGGACGATCCTATCAGGGTAAAATTGCCTGCGCTTCCGTTACTCAAGTGTTATGAAAGTTCTTTCTTAATCCGGTATAGAGTGGTCAGTGGATGATGACATGAATGTAATCAACATGAGCTTTTACAGCGGTGGTTATAATTCCTTCCCTTTTTTGATTAACAAAGTCAGTGAAACCAGTTTTGCCAGTGCACCTTAAAAAACATCAGGTAAATTAGGGTTGCTGAAATTATGAACATAGTATAATCTTCAATATAAATACTGCCATTCAGGCTGTTTAGTTTGATAAAATTGAGACAGGATGAAAATAGACTTTAATAAAGAACAAGAAAGGGTTAATGCCTTGCGCCGCAGTGATGGAAAATGGTTTTTTACCAGGGTAAAAAGAACGATCTATCATCATAAAATGATCGGTGAAAATGACAAGGTTGCCGTTGGTATTTCCGGTGGTAAGGACAGTGCCGCCCTGTTATATATCCTCCGCCAGTTTCAGCGCCATGCTCCTTTTGATTTCAAATTGGAGGCTATCTATGTAGACCTGGGCTGGCCGGCTGATTTGGAAGCGATGCACAGGCTGACTGAAAAACTGGGTATCCCCTTTCATGTTGAAGAAACCGTAATTGCTAAAGTAGTTTTTGAGCTGCGCAAGGAGAAGAACCCCTGTGCTTTATGTGCAAATATGCGCCGCGGAGCCCTGCACAAAGCTGCTAAAAGTTTAGGCTGCAACAAGGTAGCCCTGGGCCACCACCTGGATGATGCAATCCAGACATTTTTCATAAACCTACTTTATACTGGACAAATGGATACTTTTAAGCCCGTAACCTACCTGGACCGGATCGACCTCCACCTGATCCGCCCCCTGATCCAGCTTCCCGAAAAAACCCTTGCCTCGCTTGTGGAAAGGGAAAGGCTCCCTCTCTTTAAAAACCCCTGCCCCATCAGCGGCACAACCAAGCGCAAAGAAATGGCAGTACTGGTCGATGAACTTTCCGCCCGTTACCCCGACCTGCGCGAAAAGTGCCGCTCAGCCCTGATCGACAGCCCCTTCTGGCCAGAGAAGTAAAACACTATCCTTTAAGGAACGTGAATCTTACTGGAATGCTTTATTGTAGAATTTGCGAACGATCAGTGAACAAAAGCTACAGTAAAGAGCAAGTCGGGCATTTCTAAAATTTATAATAGTTATTTTAAAAATTAAAAAGGACTTTTCCGACCTTCGGTCGAACATATTATGGCAGTTCTAAAAACCTGGCCAATTAGGAGGTGCGCTTAAAGGTGCGCTATCGTTATTTTCCCGGATGTACCCTTAAGGGACAGGCAAAAAACATGGAAGATACCACTCTTGCTTCAGCGAGGGCTCTGGGTATCGAGTTGGAGGAGCTGCCCGAGTGGCAGTGCTGCGGGGCAGTTTATCCGCTTTACGAGGACGAGCTGATTTCCCTGCTTTCCCCGGTGAGAACCCTGGCCGCCGCTGAGGGCGAGCCACTGGTATCGCTCTGTGCTGCCTGCCACCATGTATTGAAACGGGCACAGGCGTTAATGCAGCGTAATGAAGATGCCCGCAAAAAAGTAACTGATTACCTCGAGGTTGAATATACCGGCGAAGGCCGGGTTCTTCATTTTCTCGAGGTGCTGCGAGACGACCTGGGATTCGATAAACTGGCGGAAATGGTTAAAAACCCGCTGGAAGGCAAAAAGGTAGCTGCCTATTACGGATGCCTGCTGCTGCGTCCTTCCAAGGAGATGCAGTTTGATGATCCCGAGAATCCCACGATCATGGAAGATTTTCTAAAAGCACTTGGCGCTGAAGTGGTAAAAAGCCCTTACCGCACGGAATGCTGCGGGGCTTACCTTTCTGTAACGGAAGAGGGCGTGGCTCGCGATACGGTTAATAAAATTGTCAGCTCAGCCCGCAATGCCGGAGCGGAAGCGCTGATATCAGCCTGCCCGCTTTGCAGCTATAACCTGGAAAACTGCGCGAGTGATGAGAGTAAAGAACCGCTTAAGATCTATTATTTTAGTGAGCTTTTAGCTGAAGCGATGGGACTGCAATTCAAGCAGCTCGTTTCGGCTGCCAAGGAAAGGAGGGCGCAGAAGTAATGTCAACAGAAATGAAAAGCCGTCTGATTGATGACATGAAAGCATACAGCGGGCAGGATCCGAATTGCTGTTACCAGTGCACAAAATGCAGCGCCGCCTGCCCGGTATCGGCAGCGATGGATCTGATGCCCCACCAGATCATCCGTTACCTGCAGATGGGTTTATTTGATGAACTGGCGGAGAGTAAAACCCCATGGGTTTGTGCTTCCTGCTTCACCTGCGCCGCCCGCTGTCCCCGTGATATTGACCTGGCGAAAATGATGGAAGGGGTTCGCCTCTTCGTGCTTCGCAAACGCGGGGGAAATAAATTCGGCCCGGCAGACCTGACCCCTGAACAGCTCTCAAAACTGCCCCAGCAGGCCCTGGTCAGCGGGTTCCGTAAATATAACAAGTAAAGGAGGTTAGGACGTTGCCAAGAACAGGAGTATTTATCTGCCACTGCGGAAGTAATATTGCGGGCACAGTTAACATTGACGAAGCTGTAGAAGCCTCCCGTAATTTTCCCGGAGTGGTTCACGCTGATGAATATCGCTATCTTTGCTCCGAAATGGGGCAGGATATGATCAAGAAAGCAATAGAAGAAAATGATCTTGACCGGGTTGTGGTCGGGACCTGTTCCCCGCGGATGCACGAGAACACTTTTCGCAAAGCAGCCGCAGAAGCAGGCCTCAACCCCTACCTGCTGGAAGTTGCCAATATCCGGGAGCACTGTTCCTGGGTTCATAAAGATATGGATGTCG
>JBNJHL010000042.1:0-14967 GCA_051748445.1 Bacillota bacterium | reverse complement strand
TGATGCAATACTTTACAGCAATCATGCCGAGCAAATTGACAGGATTGCGGAAACCTGGAAAGTCGCTGCAGATCAAAAGTGGGCAGAATGGCAAGAGCTTCACTCTGAAAGAGAAATTGAAAAAGTCTAAATCTTTAAGCGTCCGGAAGGGTTATTTATAATACTCTTCCGGACTTTTATATCCATATAGACAATGAAACGGGGAGGAATTAAAACCGTGCAATTAGGTCAAAGAAATAAAACGGTAGGCTGGGTTTGCACTTACACACCCGAAGAATTGATTTATGCCGCCGGGTTTCTTCCAACCAGGCTAATGCCAAGCGATACTCAATCCAACAGCGGTTCTGAAGACCTCTTCCCAAACAGCCTCTGTCCTTTTGTCCGCCAGGTTATGAATAAAATAAGAAGTGAAGCACAAAAACTTGAAGGGATAGTTATTGCCAATTACTGTAATGCCATGATGCATTTATATAACGCAATTAACTATGAATTTGATGGCTTTGTTTACCTGCTGGATGTGCCACGCAAGATAGATCAAAAAGCAAAAAAATATTTTTACCAGGAATTACAAGCTCTTTTATCGTTCCTGGAAAAACACGGCGGATCAGTAAGTGATTGCGCCCTGAAGACTTCAATTGAACTTTATAACCATCGCACAGATATCTTTAAAAAGCTGACATATGGTGACTGCATCGATGGAAACAGCTTTCCCTGGGGCCAGGCCCGGACCCGCATAGACAGTTTTTATGAACTGCTTCAGCAGTAGTCTTTCGGAAATAGATATTTACAAAAAGATAACATATTCTCAGCTATAGTCAATTAAACTTAACTGCTTAAGAAAACTTAAAACGAGCGTAAATTACAGGCACGGAAATACCGATGAAGCTTCGCTGCTGCAATTCCAGCCTAAACGATCCGCGAGTACAATTTTCTTAAGCAGTTTGGCTAGTTGCAAGTAATTTTTTTCTCTTTAACCATACTTTATATGTTATTCTATAAATAAAAAATGGAGGACGAACTATTGAGAAGCAGAGACAGCTACGCTGAGCCTTACAGGATTAAAATGATTGAGCCAATCAGACAAAAAGATCGACAAACCAGGGAAAAACTAATTAAAGATAGTTACTATAACCTCTTTAACCTGAAAGCAGAAGATGTTTATATTGACCTGCTGACCGACAGCGGAACTTCAGCAATGAGCGCTAACCAGTGGGCGGGAATGATGATTGGGGATGAATCATATGCAGGGTGCGATAACTTCTACAACCTGAAAAATGCCATTAAGGACATTTTTGGTTATAACTACGTAGTACCAACCCACCAGGGAAGAGCTGCAGAAAACATTTTGATGTCCATGTTTGTCGGGGAAAATCAGGATGTTATAGGCAACATGCATTTTGATACTACCGAAGGGCATATCCGCTTACGCAAGGCAAATCCTGTTAACCTGGTGATTAATGAAGGATTGGATCCTGAGATAGACCATCCTTTTAAAGGCAACATTAACCTGAAACTATTGGAAAAAGCACTCCAGGAAAGTAGCCCGGAACAGGCACCACTGATTATTATGACAGTTACATGCAACAGCAACGGCGGCCAGCCCGTTTCAATGAAAAATATGCGAGAAGTTTCCGCACTGGCTAAAAAACACAAGCGTCCCCTGATTATTGATGCTGCCAGGTATGCTGAAAACTGTTATTTCATAAAGCAAAAAGAAAGTGGTTATGCTGATAAATCAATCAGGAACATTGCCCTGGAATTGTTTTCCTACGCCGACGGATGTACTATGAGTTCAAAAAAAGATGCCCTGGTTAATATCGGCGGCTTCTTGGCTTTTAAAGATAACGAAGAGTGGTATGAAAATGCTGTCCAAATCCAGATCTGCTACGAGGGTTTCCGCACCTACGGCGGATTGGCCGGGCGCGATCTTGAAGCCCTGGCTCGTGGTCTTTACGAAGGCACAGAAGAAGATTACCTGGAAGACAGGATCGGTCAGGTCCATTACCTTGGTGATCAACTAATTAAAAGGGGAATCCCGATTGTGAAACCAGTTGGCGGTCACGGTGTTTTTATTGACGCAGCCAGTTTCCTACCCCATATACCGCAAGGGAAACTGCCGGCCCAGGCCCTGGCAGTTGAACTTTACAGGGAAGCGGGTGTCAGGGCAATCGAACTGGGCACCGGAACCTTCGGCTACACTGATCCTGAAACGGGAGAAGAAGTATACCCCCCACAGGAACTGGTTCGCCTGGCAATTCCCAGAAGAGCTTATACCGACCGTCATATGGACATGGTAGCAAGTGCCTTTGAAAGAATAGCAGAACGCAAAAATAACATTAAAGGCTTAATAATTATTTATCAGGCAGAAATTCTCAGGCATTTCACTGCCCGTTACCAGGTAATATAGCTTAATAACCGGTCATTTTTCACATTGCTTAAAAAATCGGGGAGCTATGACGTCAATCCAGGCTCCCCGGCTTTATTAATAATTATTTGTAACGGCACAATATAAAAAATGAGGCAAATATTAATTCTATTCAGGGAAATGCCGGTAAAGCTTCGCCTTTGCAGTTCCAGCCTAAACAATCACCGAGTACAGCTTTCTTCTGCAATTTCTTAAAATACATCATCATCAATAAAAACATCGACAATCTCGGCCATAATCTCTTCTAAATCTTGTTCAGTAACATCTAACGAGTCCATTGCTTCTCCGTAAAGAGAGTACATTAAACCATCAATCCCCAGGCCCAGACCCATCTGCAAGGTCATTGCATCGGCAAGATGAACAACTGCCGTTAACTGAGGATTTTTTTCAGACTGATCGGGATGGTGGTGATTAGATATTGCATCAACAAGGGCAGGCGGCAGATTCCATTTTTCAGCTACTTTTCCCCCAATCATCGCATGGTTAAAACCAAGAATCCTATCCTCTGCTTCATTGAAAGGAATCTTTTCCTCGTTAACCATGGCCAGGACTTCCTGGTAAGATTCGCCGAGGTAACTGTTAAGTACCAATTTGCCTATATCATGAAGTAGTGTTGCAGTGTAAGCCAGTTCTACAGAGCGAAATTTCTTCTTTTTAGCCAGCATCCGGGCAAAAACGGCTGCACACTGGGAATGCTTCCATAACTCACCTTCACCCATTACATACCCGCTTAATTCCTGTTTAAGAATTTTACTAACAGAAGCTGCCAGAACAATACTTCGAACAGCATTAAAGCCAATTAAAACAATGGCATCAGTCACCGTGGAAATCCTTCGTGAATAACCGTAATATACAGAGTTTGCCATACGCAGAACCTGCGCTGTCATATTTTGATCCTGGTTGATAACCTCGTTTATATCAAAAGCAGTCGAATCCGGATCTTCAGTAAGTTCCATGACCCGAACTACAATATGCGGCAGTGAAGGAAGCTGATCAACCTTTTCGACAATCTCTTCTACAGAAACTTTTGTCATCATACACCTCCAGACAAGTCATGATTGCCTTTTTGTTATGCCTACTGTGAACTAATTATAGCAATTTTCTGCCACCAAAGTCAATCTTGCCTTCATCCAAACCATTTTGATTGCTAACAGTCAATACCAGCTTGCTATATACTGCATATCGTTATGAAAAGAACCCTCCAGGTCAACTTTCCACGAACCTGGCAACCCCAGTTCACGAGCTGTGAGTTCAAAGTGACTCATGGCAATGCCCATATCAATATTCTGAATACGAATTTTACCCATCATCCTGTTATATATTTTATTTTCCTCTAAATAGAGGTGGTATTTATCTTCGCCTTCCCTGATAATACGCCAGGGCTGACGGTTTGATGCTGAGGGGCCTATTCTTACTGCCTCCAAAACTTTTCTAAAATCTCCAGCCTCTTTTTCAGTCAGGGGAGTTTTATTGAGATCTTTAAAAAATAACTCTGACCAGGGTTTCCTTTTTTTTGAGGCAGCACTTCTACGCATAATCTTATCCAGGGTGGACCTTTTCTCCGCAGCAAAACCAATCGGGGCAATGGCCGGGAGCAATTCATTATCTGTCAACCCCATCTTTTCGGCAAATGCGCTGCGCCTAAAAGTCCCTGCAAGCCAGCAGGTGCCCAGCCCAAGTGTTGTGGCTTTTAATATTATTTTTTCCAAGGTATAACCCAAATCTTCCATGGCCTGCGGTTTTTCTTCAACCGCTCCCAGGATAAAATACTTAGCACCCTTGATCACCCCGTATGTTCCCAGGCGTTTTATTTCCTTATCATCCATATCATCAATTTTTAAGATACAGAAACGTACATTTGCACCAAAGGGACCCATATTCATCTCACTGGTGTACTCTTCAAGCTGGTTAAGAATAATGGTTTCCGGCTGATTCTCTGCATAAGTACGAACTGATACTCTGGTTTCGATCGCTTTTATTGCTTCGATTGTTATTCACCTCCATCTCCATTATAATACAATTGTAAGTGTTTTGCCTGCCTTTTACGCTTGCTTCAGTTTTCTTAAGCAGGCCTGGCGATAACAAATGATGCAGGTTAAATATTTTATATAGATAATAAAGCAAACAATATCAGCGAAGCAGGTGAGCCAGATGCAAATCACTTCCGAAGCAGTGGGCAGCAAGCTGCTGGAATATAGAACTGTTATAACCCAGAGGCAAATTAACAATTATGCCGCTGCTGTAAATGATCCTAACCCGCATTATCTTGATGATGAAGCAAGCAGGGGCTTAATTGCCCCGCCAACCATGATATCTGCTGTTACCTGGCCCATTATTCAAAATATCGAACAATATATTGACCTTGGTTATCCGCCGGAAGTTTTGTTTCAGTTAGTACACTACTCGGAACACCTGGAAATATCTCGTCCTCTAAAGCCCGGGGATAGCATCACTATCCGGGGGGAAGTTGCTGCAATTCAGCCGGAAAAAAAAGGAACCTACATAGTTTTTAAGCTTCCTGCATTAGACAGCAACCACAACCCCTTGTTTACTGAATATATCGGCGGAATGTTAAGAAATGTTAAGTGTCCCGACGGTGGCCGTGGCTTTGAAAAGATACCGCCAACCTTAACTGCGTTAAATAAAAATTCTTTCATTTGGGAAAAAGCCCAACCGATTTCACGTCTTGATTGCTATATTTACGCAGGCTGTGCAAATGTTCCTTTCCCGATCCATAATTCCCCTGCTTTTGCGCACAGTGTCGGCCTGCCTGATATTATTTATCAAGGCATGGCCACTTTGGCCCATGCCATACGTGAACTGGTCAACAGGGAAGCAGGTGCAAACCCTAACAGGGTAAAATCAATATCCTGCCGATTTAAAGGCATGGTTTCGCCTGATACGTTTATCCGGATCAGACTGCTAGAGCGAAGTGAAAATGGCAACAGCCTTTCACTGCTCTTTCACGTGTTGAATCAGGATAATAGGGAGGCCGTCAGCGAAGGCCACCTGACTCTGTCCCCTGGTAGTTGTAGTTAATTAAACCAAGCAGGATCCGGTCAGAAAAAAACGAATTAAAGTAAAAATCATGTAACTCAACTTACAACCTTTAGAACTGCCCAGCAGCCTGCTTAAGAAAACTAAAGCGAACATAAAGAGCAGGCTTTCTATAAAGTTAGAAAAGGAGTAACCCAGGTGCAAGGCTGAAGCTAAGCCGGCGCAGTTCCAGCCTAAACGATCATCGAGTGCATTATTCTTAAGCGAGCTAAGTAATTACAAAATTTATTTGTAAAACGGGAGGGAAAGCTTTGAACAGCAACCACTGGAAATTACCACTGCTTAACTCTTACGTTGAAAAGTGGGCTAAGGAAACTCCACACAAAGCGGCCTTGATTCAGCACGAAGATAGCAAAACAATAACCTACAAAAAGTTTGAAGCAATGGTAGATTATTTCGCTCTGCGTCTCCTGGATATGGGCATTAAAAAAGGAGACCGGGTGGCAACAATGCTGGTACTAGTTCCGGAACATATCCTGTTAATGTATGCCTGTTTTAAAATCGGCGCAATTATTGCTCCTCTCGACGTCCGTTTAAAAGAAAGTGAAGTAGTCCGCGAGCTGGACAAAATCAGACCGAAAGCATTCTTCTTTTTAGGCAAAACTCCCATAATCGACTTCCGCGAAATGGGCAAGGCGGTCCGGGATAACTGTTCCTATGTAGAACACCTGATCCAATTCACCCCTGACCCGGAACCCGGCGACATCATTGAGGGAGCCGTTGCCATTACTGATATGATGGCTAAAAGTAAGATAATCGGTTTAAAGGTAAAAAATATCTTCTCCAGGCAGCTGGAAAAAGCCTATGCCAAAATTGACACAAATACTCCGGCCCTGATTATCTTCACTACCGGTACAACGGGTGAACCCAAGCCGGCAGTAATGTGTCATGAAAATATTATTATTCAAAATGAACTCCTCTACCGCGGGGTCGGTATGGACGGCACCAGCATGATCATGCTGGTTAACCTGCCGCCAAGCCATGTCGGTTGTGTAACGGAACAGCTAATGACAACCCTTTACGCAGGCGGAACCGCGGTATTGCTAAGAATATTTGATCCAAAGCTAACCTTAGAAGCAATTGGGGAACACAGGGTAACCGCCTTTGGCCAAATCCCTACTCAGTTCCGAATTGAATGGGCTCTACCCGAATATAAAGACTATGATTTAAGCAGCCTCGAGTATGCCATATACGGTGGCTCTGCTGTCGACACTGTTTTTCTTAACAAACTGGCCGAAATGGCACCTAATTTTGGAACCGGAATCGGGATGACTGAAACAGCCGGGTTTTACACCTTTACCCCAAAAAACATCTCCGTTGAAGAAATGGCCGGGCAGGTTGGCCGATCTTTTGAAGATCTGGCTCCTGTTACTATCCGCAAACCAGTTAATGCCGACGGGACAGCCGGTGAAGAAATAGCCGATGATGAGGTCGGAGAAATCTGTGTCAGCGGCCCGATAGTATTCCAGGGGTATTACGATATGCCCGCGGAAACAGGCAGAGCCATCAGCAAAGATGGCTGGCTTTATACAGGCGACATGGGCTACTTTAAAGATATGAACAATTACCGGGCCCTGTACCTGGCCGGGCGCCAAAAGTTCGTAATCAAACAAAAGGGATACCAGGTATTTCCCGATGAAGTCCAGGATTTCAT
Source organism: Bacillota bacterium (assembly GCA_051748445.1). Lineage (GTDB taxonomy): Bacteria > Bacillota > Dethiobacteria > DTU022 > DTU022 > T3SED10-7. Next base: position 7,831 of record JBNJHL010000042.1, on the reverse strand, counting down.
TGCTTCTCACCATAAAGTAGATGTAGTTAACGTTGTGGGAGTTAAGCACAAAATTTTTGATGAAGGAATATTTGTTTTCATCAGACCTAAAAAGGGAGACCCCCTTGGTACTGAGGAAATCATGGAGTACTGCCAGGATATTGCTTCATACAAACGCCCGCAGCATATAGAAATCTGGCCCGAAGATAAAGATTTTCCTCTGACCCGGGTGGCCAAGGTAGATAAAAAGGAATTGAAAGCCCTTGCCGAATCTATTGTTGAAGGTTTACGAAAAGAAGGCAAGTGGGATGCCTGAGCAGTAGGATGTTATTTCCAAGAGAAGGATACAGGCACTTTATGACTGTATCCTTCTCTTTATTTTTTACTCAGCCCTGGTTGCTCCGTAGCTTTGTAAAAGATCCGGCATACCGTCAGTCATCTTTATTTCGCTATCAGGCATAACCCAGAGGGCTTCAAACTGATCCAGGCTTTCAGCCAGGGCCAGGCTTTCATCAAACGGTAACAGGAAAAGGGCTGAAGACATAAAGTCTGCCGGCGCCGACTCCGTTGCTACAACCGTAACCGCTCTATAATGATTGGCCGGCATCAGGGTATCCGGGTCAATCAGGTGGTGGTACATTTCCCCGTTAACCCTGTAGTAGCGCTGATAATCGCCGCTTGTATCCACACTGCCTTCAGCAATATAAATCACATCAAGCAGGTTATCTCTACCACTGCTGACGACAGTTTCATCGGGATCCTGGATCCCAACCCCCCAGCGATCACGATCAGCTTCTTTTGGCTGACCGATCGTTTTAATATTGCCACCGGCGCTAATGATGGCCGACTCCAGACCTATATCTATCAGCTCCCGGGCTACCAATTTCATGGCATAGCCTTTAGCAACCGCCCCGACGTCAAGGCTCATCTCCGGAACGGGCAGAAACACAGTATTCTGATCATCATCAACTATTACTTTTTCGATATCAGTATACTCCGCTGCTTGCTGCAGCCTATCCATCGGTGGCAACTCTGCACTCGATGGATCAAATAAGGCTTCTTCCCTGTAATAATGCCAGATTTCCAGAACCGGCCCCAGGGCAATGTTAACTTTACCCCCGGTCTTTTCTGACCATTCCCTGGCAAAAAAGATCAGATCTATTACTTCCTGCTCAACTTCAACGGGCGCTATACCAGCCTGGTCATTTATCGTTTTAATATTATTAACACCGTCATAGTCATGGTAAACATCAAAGAGCCGGTGCAGCTCCCTCAAGCGCTCATGGGCATGCTCAAAATATTCCCTGAACTCTTCTTCGGATTCTGCATAGGCTACAAACTGGATCAACGTGTCAAAGGTATCAAACATGCTGTCTGAATAGCGGTTAAACTGTTCATTATTATTATCATAGCAACCAGCAGCAAACATCAGCAGTACAGCTATTAATAATACTGTAAATAATCTCATTTCATCACTCATTTCATTTCTATGGCATAGAAAATTACATAATAAGGGACACAAACCGGTTATGTACTGCGCATGCCGGATGTGTCCCCTTAAGTTTAAACATAAAGCTGTTTATTTACAACCGAAAAAGCAAATACTTTACTTTAACGTGCCAGGCTGTATGCCTCGGCGAGTGCTTCAAAATAACCGCTAACAGTCATAGTTACAGAGGTTCTCAGGTCCGGATCATCAGGTGAGCCTTCGTCATCTACGAGCGGCAGAGCAAGAACCTCATCAACTGTCTTGCCTACAATCCACTCTTCGAGGGCTTCAATTTGTTCATCCCATTCTTTCTCAATGTCCGAAGCCTTACGCATGCCATAATCATCACCAAGCTCTTTCTTGGTCGGATATTCAGCAGTCGGGTCGGAAGTAACCTGGCCTTCTTCGCTGAAATTAATTCTGGTCTGTGCTGTATCAATCTGAACAGCACCAACCTGACCTTCATCATTAAATACAGCGCCGGCAATAATTACATCAACCTGGGCCATGGGCATAACATCATTGTCCAGATCTAAACTAACCGACCTGTTAATACCAATGTTATGGCCAAGCCCAAGCATTTCAGCACCATGTTCAACGGATTCGGCATTCTGGTAAGCCTTCTCAAGGGCTGCAAAATAATTGGTAACTGTAATTGTTACAGATGTCCTTAAATCAGGATCATCAGGTGACTGATCATCTTCCATCAAGGGTAAAGCCAGTACTTCATCAACAGTTTTACCGACCATCCACTCTTCCAGGGCTTCTATCTGCTCATCCCATTCCTTCTCAATGTCCGAAGCCTTGCGCATGCCATAATCGTCACCAAGTTCTTTCTTAGTGCGGAATTCCTGGCTCGGATCTGTTGCAACTTGCAGATCTTCGTCAAACTCAACCCTGACCTGGGCTACATCAATCATTACATCTACAATGCGTCCTTCTTCGTCAAAAGTGGCGGTAGCCATAGTAGTATCTACCTGTCCCGTAGCCATGACATCGGCATCGGGATCATAGTCCACTGAACGGCCAATAGATGTGACAATACCTAAGCCCATAGTTGAAACGCCATCCGCTGCAGCCTCTTCATCAGGTGCTTCTTCATCGGGTGTTTCTTCATCCGGCTGCGGTTCCTCTTCAGCCGGCGCCTCGCCACAGCCAACTACCATGACCAGGGCAAGCGATAATACCAGTAACAACCAAAATAATTTTTTCACAAAAATCCTCCTCGTATCGTTTGATTACTATAAAGTATATTACAACTACTATTTAAATATACTTTAGTTCTATGATATTGTAAATGAAATAGATCAAAAAAGCAACATTGACTTTGAATTAATTTTATCATATTATTTGTATATGCTTATACTTTCTACTTATAACTGTTTCCTAATGATTATCCTTAAAAAATATAATTGCTTAAGACAGGAGTCTACGAGATGCCCGAGAACATAGTCGCAATTAATTACCGCCAGTGCCAGCCTGAACAGTGCAATAAAGGCAACTGCCTGGCTGCCATTTCCTGTCCCTTGAAAATAATCGGACAGGAAGAGCCTTATGACTATCCTATGGCCAAACCTTCACCCTGCAGAGGCTGCGCCAGCTGTGCCGCCGCCTGTCCCTTTAATGCCATAACCATAAAATAAAAGCGAATCAAGTAAGGCAGGAATATCAAAAGATGCATCAAACTAATACTTTTATGGAAGCCTTGCAACATGGAACCTAAAAATGATAAACATAAGCACTTTATTGAGGGCCTACCCGATGCCTCTACCTGCAATCAGTTAGTTAAAACTGACGATGGCACCCCGGTCGAATACTCAATCTGGAAGTAATGGTGCATTTGAAAACATGACCGCCTTAAAGCGAGAAGAGATTAAACAAAAAACCTATAACAGGATTATAACGTTGCTTGATCACAGCCCGAGTCAAATCATGGTTTTTGATGATAATGGCAATCGTGTTTTAAGTATTGACGAAAAAAACCAGGGAGCTGCTTTGTGAAAACTACACTATAGAGAAACGGGTTAAAACCACCATTAAAATGGGCCGGCGGAAAAAGATGGCTTGTTCCCCATCTGCTACCATTGTGGAAATCATATCAACACAAGCGCCTGGTTGAATGGCTAACTAATCATCCCGGCCCGGTTGTGCTTTCAAATCAAGCTACTGAAAGAATTGTTGAGCTATATGATGATTATGGCTTTAAGATCAATTACTATCAGGCTCCACGAAGAATTAGCTGTACCGTTGACAGAACTCCAGCAAAGCAACTTTTGGCCACTAATGGAATCTGCTATTGATTTTGCCAGGCTGAATGGGACACGCTAAATAATTTTATCGGTTGTTTAAAAGGACGGATAGAGATACCAGCTGTCAATGAAGGAAATTAAAGTTAGTCGGCGAACTTATTGATGGAAAGGAGAGATATTTGTGAAACTACTGGTTTGCATCGATGGTTCCGAAAACAGTCTAAAATGTGTTAAGGTCACAGCACAAATGATCGATGACTTTAAGGTTAACGAAGTGACATTAATTTATGTCCACGAAAGCACTCACTTTTTCCCGGATTACTGGCAGGGGAAATACCCCTTTACGAAAGAAGAAAAAAATCAGTTGAGCAATTTGGACAAACGGGTAAAAGAAGAGAGGCAAAAGATATTTGCTGAGCCATTAAAACTGCTAAATGGGAAAAACATCAAAGTTGAGACAATGTTTAAAGTAGGACACCCTGCTAAGGTTATTGCTGAAACAGCAGATAATGAAGGTTACGACATGGTAATTATTGGCAGAAGAGGAAGCGGTGAAGTTAAAAAGCTGTTTATGGGCAGTGTAAGCAGTACAGTCCTGCAGCTGGTAAAAACCAACATTTTGATTGTTAAATAAACCTGTAATGTATTTAGCCTTATTGAACGCATTAAAGCTTTCGATAAGGCTAATTTATAACATGCGAACTGAAAGTATCAATAACTACTTAAGCTCAAACCTTTGAAAAAGACCACTAAATACTTTTTTGGCAGGAGCTGTTCTCAATTCTGGCGGCATTCCGCTTCAGCAGATACAAAATGCGGTTTCCGTTCCAATTTATGAGTAGCCCGAATATTACGGATAGTCCTGGTAGTTCCACGCATAACCATGGAATGGGTTTCCGCTGTATAACCACTATAGCGGACCCCACTTAGCATATCCCCATCAGTAATACCAGTTGCCGCAAAAAACAGATCTTCACCTTTTGCCAGATCCTCAAGCTGCAGCAGACGATAAGGATCATCTTCACCCATTCTAATTTTTCTGCTTGTATCTTTTCCCTCTTTGGGAATCAGGCGGCACTGCATATCACCGCCCAAAATTTTAAGGGCCGCCGCAGAGATAACGCCCTCAGGGGCTCCACCTATTCCAAAGAGAATATCGACGCCGGAAGTTTCAATACAGGTAGAGATTGCTGCTGATACATCGCCGTCACTGATCAGCTTAACCCTGGCACCAGACTTCCTAATCTGGGCAATTAACTCATCATGCCGGGATCTCTCTAGAATAATTGCCGTTAAATCACGAACTTCACGATCCATTGCTTTTGCCACAGCTTTAAGATTTTCTTCAACCGGGGCATCGAGGTTAATACAGCCTTTCGCTTTCGGCCCAACAGCAATTTTGTTCATATAAAACACATCCGGCGCTTTTAACAAACAACCCTGAGGGGCTATAGATACTACAGAAAGAGCATTGGGTAGACCTTTTGCAACCAGGTTTGTCCCTTCAAGGGGATCAACTGCCACATCTACGTCAGGACCATCCGATACCCCCACTTTTTCATCTACATAGAGCATCGGGGCTTCATCTTTTTCCCCTTCCCCGATAACAACAGTTCCATTGATATGTACCGTATCAAAAACCGAACGCATTGCATCAACTGCAGCCTGATCTGCCGCCTCTTTATCTCCCCGACCCATTAAGCGGCCCGAAGCAAGAGCAGCAGCTTCCGTTACGCGTACAAATTCCAGGGAAAGTTCTCTTTCCATCTTTAACCCTCCATAAAATTAAAAGTTGTCGACAACTACTAACCTAAAATACAGATTATAAAAATTAAGTAACAGTTTTCTCACGATCCAGGGGCATACTCATGCAGCGAGGTCCACCACGGCCGCGTACCAGTTCGGAACCGTCGATTTCGATCACCTCGACTCCCCTTTTGCGCAGGGTTTCATTGGTAACTTCATTTCTGTCATAGCTAATAACAACACCAGGTTTAACAGCTAATGTATTTGTACTGTCGCCCCACTGCTCCCTGGCCGCTGTAATCTCATCATCAGCGCCGGAATAAATAATTTCTACCTGTTTTAAACCAAGCGCTGCCTTCAAAGCTCCCTGCAGGTTATAGCCGTTGCTCGCTTCAACCTGCTTATTGTTACCCTTTTCCAACCAGTAAACTCTAACTTCATTTTTAACTCCGGGATACATCAAAAACTTGTCGTGATCAACCATGGTGAAAACTGTATCCAGATGCATGTAAGTTCTCTTACCTGGAATCTGGACCACAATAATTTGTTTAACCAGTTCTTTTTCAACAAGATATTTTTGAGCAACCCACTCAATAGCCTCTTCGCTGGTTCTTTCACTTAGACCGATAATCAGGGTATCTTCGTTTAAAACCAGGACATCTCCGCCTTCAATCCCGTAAGGGATTTCCTCATGAAAAGCCAGCTCAACTCCTTTAAAAACAGGGTGATATTTTTGTATAAATCGCAGAAATATTGTTTCATGACGACGGGCAGGATTGAACATACTGCTTACCTGGAGCTTTGTTCCAATCATTGAACCGTGATCCCTGGTGAAATACATATTTGGCAGGGGGGGGAGATAAAAAGGATAGCTATCCAGGGTTAAATCACTCAAAGTGCGATATTCTTTCAGATGCTGTACTTCTTGCTTCGCCAGACCGGAAATCAGGGTTGATACCAGCTGTTCCGGCTCCTGTTGATTAAGGTAATTATATATTGCATCTATTACTCTTGGTTCAATCAGGGTACTGGCTTTTAAATGTTTTTTTATAAGTTCGCTCTTGGCTTCAGGGGCAGTTACAACATCAGCAAGGAGCAGGTCAACATATAATACCGTGACCCCGTTTCTCTCCAGGGCTTTTGTAAAACCATCATGTTCAGTTTGGGCCTTGGCCAACCATGGTATCTCATCAAACAACAGATCTTCCAGGTAATTTGGAGTCAAGTTCTTTAGTTCCTGCCCCGGCCTGTGCAACAATACTTTCTTTAAAGTTCCCACTTCCGACCAAACCTGCAGCTGCTCTTTCATCGCAAAACCTCCCGCATGAAGCAATAAAATATTAATTTCTATCTTAAGATTTCAGCAATTACTTAAAATATCCTGCCTTATCAACAAATTAACTTGCATTATTCTTTTAAATATGCTATTGTTTTAGTCAGTATTGAGAAGATGGAAATAATAATATTTATTACATTCCACTTTTTGATTCATTCTAATTTGAAGGAGATTTGATTACATGCAAGGAAAAGTAAAATGGTTTAACCCAGACAAAGGGTATGGTTTCATCGAAACCGAAGAAGGCGGAGACGTATTTGTTCATTTTTCAGCAATCCAGAGCGAAGGATTTAAAACCCTCGATGAAGGACAAACTGTAGAATTTGAAGTCGTCGAAGGCAACCGCGGCCCACAAGCTGCCAACGTTGTTCCCCAATAGATAAAGAAAAGTATAATAAAGTTTCTAAGTAAGGGCATTTCCAGTCGTTATGGAGATGCCCTTATTTTGGATTAATATAAAATACAAAAATACTAGTTGTTGTTATAGCTTCACATGCAAAACAGCAAGCGAAAGGATTATTTATAAATGTCAACGTTTTATCAATTTGGATTAAGTGACGATGTAATACAGGCGACTAACAGTATGGGCTTCGAAGAAACCACCTCTATCCAGGAGCAATCCATCCCGATCGCCATGACTGGAAAAGATATTATTGGCCAGGCCCAAACCGGAACAGGCAAAACTGCTGCTTTCGGCATCCCGATGATTGAAAAATGCAAGAACGAGCTGAGCAATATACAGGGTTTGGTTATAACACCTACCCGTGAGCTTGCTATCCAGGTTGCAGAAGAGCTAAACTCACTCGGGCAATTCAAACAGATCAGGGCTCTGCCTATTTATGGTGGCCAGGATATAAACAGGCAGATTAAGGCTTTAAAAAAGAAACCACAAATCATTGTAGCCACCCCGGGCAGGCTAATGGATCACATGCGCAGGAAGTTAATCCGCCTGCACCAGCTTACAATGGTAGTGCTCGATGAAGCTGACGAAATGCTAAATATGGGCTTTAGAGAAGATATTGAAACAATCCT
>JBNJHL010000041.1:11803-14984 GCA_051748445.1 Bacillota bacterium | reverse complement strand
TTGACACGCAGGAGGCCCGTGGTTCAAAACCACGCAGGCGCACCATTAAAAAAACCGGGAGCTAAGTCCCGGTTTTTTAGATTCCTACTCCACCTCGCTGAGCCATTCTTTTAGCTTCTCCATGCTGCTTTCATGATCGGCCTCAGCCATGCTTTTCATAATCAATCGAACTCATAGTACCACTCACTTTTGCTAAGAATCTTGACTTTCCCTTTAAGAACAGCCTGAATCCAAGCTTCTTTGCAAATCTTATCAAGTAAATCCTGTTCGCTCTTATCTCTCGACCTGCGCCTGATAACCCTTTCTCTGCCTTTTTTAAGCATATCTAAATGGGCCCTTGTGGCATTCTTATGAATCTTTTTGTTGATATCATCAATTTTCACTTCACGCATTACCTAGCACCAGCCTTTAAAATACTTAGATCTCCCACATGTCATGAATGTTATCAAAGGTCTCAACCTTGCTAATTGATTCAAGCCATGCTTCAATTTTTGAAGGTGGTAATAACTTCGCTGACAGTCGGCGGAATTTTGTTTTTAATTCTTCCATCGAAGCTATATTTTCCGGGTCGCCTTTTGGAAAATCAGTTTGCTCATGATCGACTGTTCCGTTACGAAGGATTACATTAAGCTTAGCGCCCCATTTGTCAGGATAATGGGCATCTATAACCGGATCTACTTCAACGTTACAGTGACTCATTAGCTCTTCAAGAGCAGGATCGTGCAGTCTTTCTTTCGTAAAGTCCTCCAGGCCAACGTGACCGTAGACCAGCGCAGTAGAAACACAGAAGGGCAGGCTAAACTTGGCTTCATAAATAGATTCTGGGAAAGGCTCGCCAACCAGGTCGCTTGCAACGCCGTAAGTTTGGATTCTGAGCAGTTCAATATCTTCAGGTTTAATCCCTTTTTCACGGAGACGCAGGGCCATATCAATAGCAGCATGGGTATGCCTGGTAGAAGCATAAAGCCTGAAGCTTATTTGCATTATTTTATAATCAGTTCCTATCCCTTCGGTGATCTTCTCCATTTTAGCTTTTGGGGCAAAAACACGTAAAAAACCTTTTTCTCCCGACAAGATGGTTTTTGTGCTTGTATATCCCCCGGCAGCCAGCATCGCTGAAAACAGCCCGTTTTGCGCAGCTTTGCTGGCATGCAGGGGTTTACTCATCATACCCTCCGGGCTATAATGCAACTCCATAAGACCGGCAGCCTGGGTTCCGGCATGTCCAAGGGAATCAATTATTTGGTCTTCATTTAGCTTAAATACCTTTGCTGCTGCAGCTGCTGCAGCAAAGGTGCCACAGGTACCAGTGGTATGCCAGTAATTATAGTGACTCGGGGTCATCGCCTCTGCAATATGAATACCAACTTCATATCCAATAACAATGGCAGTTAAAAGATCTTTGCCGGAAGCTCCAACTTTCTCGGCGGCTGCCAGGGCTGCAGGAATAATCGGAGAACCTGGTCTCAGGATAGACTGCCGATGCAGATCATCTAATTCCAGACCATGAGCATAAAGACCGTTACCCAGTGCTGCACTTAGGGCCGGAACTCTTTCTTTACGTCCGATTAATACCGCCTGGTGGGCGCCCCCGGCTTCTTCAATAATATCAGTAACTACGTGCCCGGGAAGCGCTACTGCTCCGGCACAGGCTGCACCTACAAGGTCGAGCAAACAAACTTTGGCCTGGCTTATTACCTCCGCGGGGAGGTTGTCATAATCAGTTTCATAAACAAATCTGGCTAAATCCTGCTCGATCATTATAAAATCCCCTACTTTCTGTTCTAAAAATAAAATTTGCTGCGTTTCTTCTATTATAACCGCTCCTGTAGTTACTTTCTACTTTACAAGAAGATCTGCAACGCCATAATTATAATTAATAAGAGAAAAAAGATTAAGAGATAATACTCAAAATTTGAAGTGTTTATAATCTTAAATAGCCGGCCCCGGAAAGAGTAATCCATGCCAAAAAGAAAATAGAAAACAACGAGAAAACCCCTGGCTACCCAGCCGAACACAAAATCTATACCATAAACCCAATAGTTATAAATCTTAACCAGGTAATCAGAAATAACAGACAGAATACGGTTAAAGAATAGCCCGCCCTGTTCAAGGGTACTGACAGCATAGGTGAATTTTTTTAGCGGGTTTAAGCTGCCCACAATTACTGCTTCAACGGCAGATTCTATGATACTGCCACTAACACAGTAATAAGTTAATAGTTTAGGGCTATGCATATAAGCCGAATCAACTGCAGTTTCTAAAACTCTACCACTGCGGGTATAAATAGACATTGCCGTTGATACCGCAGGCTGATAAACCAGGTACTCTATGCTAAGCCAGGAAGGCAGATCCCTGGTAAAAAGATTTTTCCAGTGTCCAACTATGAATAAAACTGAAGCCATGGCTACAATGGCAGCCATACCCTGCAGATCGTGAATATCCCAAAAGTTAAGCTTCATGAAGTAATTCACGTAGTATTCATCAAAGGGAAACGAACTAACCAGGGGGGCCAGAAATTTTTTGAGCAGGAAAAAGGGATTAGTTCCGATAAAAAGGATCGCTGCCCCGATTATGATAAAAGTAAACCGTTCATTCCAGGGTTCTTTACTGTGAACAGACAAACCCTCCGGTTTCTTTCCAAGAAATATCGAACTAAACAGGCGAGCGATGTAGCAGGTAGTCATTGCTCCAGTCAGCATGAAAATACGCTCAGCTATATAAAGAGAATAAGCATCATGGTGCTCATATGCTTCAACAATAGCGTGATGAAGCATGACTTTGCTGGTGTAACCGTTTAAAAGCGGTATACCGGCGATACCCATTGCCGCAAAGAGGAATACTACAGTAGTTACAGGAAAATCGCGCCACAGACCACCAAGGCGTTTTATATTAATCTCCCCGGTATGGAAATAAACAGCGCCAACCATCATAAACATACCGGCTTTGAAAAAAGCATGGTTAACAACGTGCATGGAAAATCCGCCTAATGCCATCGGGCCGTCAAAGCCAAGGTAGGCCAGACAGCCTACACCCATTAGAATGTAACCCATTTGGCTGACACTGCTGTAAGCCAGGAGCCGCTTGGCATTGCTCTGAAAAAGAGCCATAAAAGCAGCCGAAAACATAGTAGCAATACCAAGCCAGATCAGGACGTAGCCGAGCTGTTCAGTATAAGCCC
>JBNJHL010000041.1:0-11793 GCA_051748445.1 Bacillota bacterium | reverse complement strand
GTGGTTTCCGGAACTGACGGAGTGTAGATTACAGCGGCAGTACGGATAATTCCGTAAGCCCCGGCTTTAATCATGATTCCGGACAGTAGAGCGCTTGCCGGAGCCGGGGCAACCGGATGAGCTTTTGGCAGCCAAATATGAAGAGGTACCATCCCGGCCTTAATACCGAAGCCAATAATAAGTAAAGCCGCAATCAGGGTATGGGCTGGAATAAGAAGCAGCTTGTCAAGCATCGGTGTGATTTCTACGGTTCCCGTATACCAGTAAATAACCATTGTGGCTGAAAGTATGCACAGTCCACCAAACACACCAAGATAGAGGTAAAGCCTACCCGCCTTCATCGCTTCATTACTTTGGCCATGGATAACCAGCATATAAGAAGCAAGGGACATTAATTCAAAAAAAAGTAAAAGGCTGAACAAGTCAGCGGTCAGAAAAGTACCGAGACATCCACCAAGGGTTAGCAGGTAAAAGAAATAATAGCGGTTATGCCTGCTTTCATGAGTCATGTAAGAAATAGAAAATACAGTGGCTAAAAACCAGATGAAAGCGGATATAAGGTTAAAAATAGCTCCGAGATGATCTACACGAAAGTAAAGCGGCAGCTGGCCAAACCCGACTGAAAATACACTAATTACAGGGCCTTCTCCCACCCAGACCAGGCGGAAAAGAGTAATTGATAAAGTCAGGACAAGGCCCGTTACAATCAATACCACCATATTGCGCCATCGATCGTTAAATTTACCCGCCAGCGGAACCAGGGCAGCACCAAATATCGGAATCAGGGCGATAGCCAGCGGCAGGGCAGAATATGTTGTGCTTTCTGTTACCCCTCCATTCATCTACCTGTTACTCCTTCAATTTGAAGTGGATCTTTAAAATAAGCCGTTTGGAATGCGACATTAAACAACTCCCCGCTAGATTAAAGGCTATAAATAAAATGGCCCGAATAAAAATGTTGAAGATACTTACATACTGAAAAGGGATCTCGCCGCTTCCAGAGCCAGGTTCCAGGGCCAATTTTCAGGCATTAGGGCAAATATAACACAACCGACAGCCAAAAAACCCATTGGCACAATCATGTGCCAGGGAGCCTCTTTCCAGTACTTTCTTGGCTTTGGACCGTGATCATCGTGGTTGGTACCATGCCCTCCATCGTCACAATGATCGGGCATTCCCTGTTCATGTTCTATAGCGTGAGCTTTTTTTCCACCTTCATCCTCGTTGCCTGATGCGAAAAAGGCAGTTATAACAACCGGGAAATAGTAAGCTGCATTTAGCAAGCTGCTGACAATCAGTATTGCAACAAATATTGGCTTTCCGGCTTCAAGAGAGGCAAGAGATAACTGCCACTTACTGATGAACCCATTAAATGGTGGTATGCCAACCATGGTGAGAGAAGCAATGGCAAAAAAGACCATAGTAAAGGGCATTTTCAGGCCTATCCCTTTCATCTGGCTGATATTACGCATACCAGTCTGCACCACAATTGCCCCGGCACAAAGGAAGAGCAGTCCTTTCATAAAAGCATGTGTGAAAATATGGTATAAGCCACCGGATAATCCTTGTTCATTTAATAAAAACAATCCGAGTAAAATGTAACCAATCTGGGCAATACTGGAATATGCAAGCCGCCTTTTTAGATCATCCTGAAGCAGCGCCATCGCTGAGCCCAACAGGATTGTAATTGCAGCGACAACCAGCATGACCTTATCCCAATTCATACTACTAATATAATCCGGGCTGTAAATGTTAAAAACAACCCTAATCATACCATATATACCAGTTTTAAGCATAATACCGGACAGGGCCGCACTAACCGGGGATGGAGCTGCCGGGTGTGCATCCGGCAACCAGACATGGACCGGAAACATCCCAGCTTTCAAGCCAAACCCAACCATGAAAGCAATAAATGCAATCGTAGCTAGAGTAGAAGGCTCGGTAATCAATCCCGGACGGGTAAAAATAACCGTTCCATTCAGATAATAGGCGATTAATAGCCCAAAGAATACCGATAATCCTCCACCTACAGTCATGTAGAGGTATTTCGCACCGGCAAACATTACCGGTGCAGTTTCTTCATGAGCTATTAAAATGTATGTGGTAAGAGCCATAAATTCGAAAAATAAAAACAATCCAAGCAAATCACCGGCAAATATGGTCCCCATGCAACCACCTTCAGCCATTAAAAAAAAGGCATAATAACGCTCTTTTTTATGCTCATGCGCCATATAGCCATATGAGAAACAGGCAGCCATAAGCCAGACAAAGGATAAAAATATCCCGAGAAAAAACGTTAAAGTATCTACTTTAAAAGAAACAGCCAGGGGAACTGAAAAATATTGGAATATGCCCAGCAATATTTTTCCACTGCTAATTGCGGGGTACATACTTAATACAAGGATAAAAAATAAACCGGTTACCCCTATACAAATAATCTCCTTGTAAGAATTTAATCGGCCTGGAAACAAGAAAAGGGCCAAACCGGCAATGATAGGAACAAATATAATAATGGCCGGTAAAATACTATGGACAACTTCATAGTCCAATTAAGCTCACCTCCGGAGGCATAAGTCCCAGAATCATGATAGTATAAAAAACATATATAATCAGGCCCTAAAAATATATTTGGGCGATTTGCTTTGCCAGATTTAACGGCCAGTTATTGGGTAATAAAGTAAATATTCCTGCTCCAAGCGCTAAAATTATGAATGGCACCATTCGTAATGGCTGCAGGCTAAGCTTATGGCGTTCAATGTTTTTCAGTTCACGGCACCCCAGAAAAGCATTAATTGAGATTGGAAAGTAATATGAGGCATTCAAGATGCTGCTCAACAGCAAAACCAGGATCAATAGGGGCATACCGGCGTCTATAGCCCCATAGCCAAGGTGCCATTTACTGACAAATATATTGAATGGAGGTATTCCTACCGCTGTAACAGCAGCAATGGTAAAAGCAAGCATAGTTAGCGGCATTTGCATACCGATACCACGTAACTCGCTGATTTTTTGCTTGCCTGTGTTAACAAATATTACCCCTGCGCAGAGGAACATACACCCCTTCATAAAAGCATGAGCCATAACATGATAAATAGAGCCGACAAAAGCCTGTTCTGTCAGCAAACTAATACCCAGTAAAATATAACCTACCTGGGCCACTCCTGAATATGCCAGCCGCCGATTAAAGTTATCCTGGGCAATCGCACATAAAGAACCATATATAATACTGATTACAGCAAGTACCAGCAAAATATAATTCCAGCCTGCCTCCTGCAATAATGATATACCATAAATATCATGAAATACCCGGATGATACCTAACACCCCGGTTTTTAGCATCATTGCTGACGAAAGTGCTGCCGCCGGCGTAGGTGCTGCGGCATAAGCATCTGACATCCAAAAATGTAATGGAACCATAGCTGCCTTAATGCCAAAACTAATCAGGTAACAGATAAAGGCAACCAGTAATATAGGTGATAATGAGGTTAGCAGGTTGGCTTTGCCAAATGATAGATCACCAGCCACGTAATAAGTAATCGCAATGGCCCAAAAAAGAGAAGCTCCTGCAATAATAGTCATAAAAAAGAACTTTAAACCGGCAGCGTGGGCTTCAGGAGTAGATTTATAAGCTACAAGAGGTACAAACATCAGGGACATAAACTCGAAAAAAAGAAAAAAGGTTAGCATGTTCCCACTTAAAGATACCCCAAGACAACCTGCTATGGCAGGCAACAAAAAGTAATAAAACTTGTTGCCCTCTTCTTTATCACGGTAATAACCCAAAGTGTAAACAACTATAATCAGGCTGAAAAAAGCAAATAATAGGGCCATGTAAAAAGATAGCGCATCGACTTTAAATTCCATCCCCAGTGGTGGAAGTATTTCAACAAATAGATAATAAGTACCGCCACTGGAAATGTAGGGATAAAGAAGTAAAATGAAGAGCAGGGGTAGCAATGTTCCGGTTAGTATAAACAATTTACGCAAAGAAGGTCTATAATGATCGGCCAGCATAGTCCCACAGATACCAAGTAACGGAGCCAGAACAATCAAGGCAGGAATTATTGATAAAATTACCTCTTTTTCAGCCATTTATCCACTTCCCTCCCCGGATAGTTAAAAAACCGTTTTTAAAACAGTCTCAATAAACGGTATGGTAGTATAATTGGCAAATAGTCCAAATAAAATCGCAAAAACCGCCAGGGCCACTGTGGGCACCAGCATTGTAAGTGGAGCCTCAAAACCGGCTTGCTTTTTAAACTCGCCGTCTTTAAAAAATGCATTCATGATAATAGGCAGGTAATATATAGCATTTAGAAGGGTGCTGCTCAGAATTACATAAGCATAAATGGGCATACCTGCATCGAGGCTCCCTGTCAGTAAATAATATTTACTAATATAACCATTAATTGGGGTTACCCCCATCAATCCAAGAGATCCAACGGCAAAAGCCAACATGGTCAGAGGCATTTGTTTGCCTATACCTTGCAGCTGTTCAATATTTTTTTTGCCGGTTACAGTAATTATCATTCCGGCACAGAAAAAGAGGGTAATCTTTAAGATGGCATGGTTGATAATATGGATTAACCCTCCCAGCATACCATTATGTGAAAGTAAAAGCACACCCAGGGTGATATAACCAAGCTGACCGATAGTGGAATAAGCAAGACGCAGCTTAAGTACATTTTGCTTTATAGCCATGAAAGAACCCACTATGATTGTAAAACAAACAAAAACAGCCAATATGTTAATAATCATGTCCATATCAACCAGTAAATCCGGGCCAAAGATGGAAAAGAAAACCCTGGTTATGCCAAAGACACCTGCTTTAACTATAGCAACAGCATGCAAAAGAGCACTGACCGGTGTCGGAGCAACCATCGCACCAGGCAGCCAGGAATGAAGGGGCATAATGGCAGCTTTTGTGCCAAAACCGGCAATAAGCAAAACAAAAATGGTAACAAGTAAGACCCTGCTGTCTTCTCCTGCCCTGCTTAGAATTCCCCCTGGCATAAAGTCAAGTGTACCTACCAGATCGTGGATCATAAAAATTGATACGAAGACAAGCGCACCGCCACCAAGACTGTAACTGATATATTTTATACCCGCCTTTACAGATTCCTCTGTGCCGGCATGGACCACCAGGGGATAAGTGCATATAGCCAGGTATTCATAAAAGATATATAACGTAAAAAGGTTACCAGCAAAAGCAACTCCCATCGCTGCACTGCAGGATAAAACAAAAAATACAAAGTAGTTGCGCTGATCATGCTCATGAGCCATGTAACCTATGGAATAAACTGTAGCAAATATCCAGAGAGTAGAAGAAACCAGGCCAAAAACCATGCCCAGGGGATCGATCTTAAAATAAATACCAAGGCCTTCAAAAAATTCTACCATCCTGATTTGAATAATTCTCTCCGCAAGCACTGTCGGCAGCATGCTGACTACAGCCAGGAAAACAATGCTTACAGATATAAGGGCAACCAGGTGACGTTCACGGGCCTGGTCTTTATCGAGAAAGCGAATAATAATGGCCCCGATGACAGGAACAATAACAGCAATAACTGGTTGAGGTAAAGCCATATTTAAATAATTCGCCTCCTGCTGTACTAATTAAAAGTCTGCATTATTATAATAGAAAGAGCAGACTTGTCGCAAGTATTGCACCGATAACAATTAACACAATATATAGATCAAAGTCAATGTTCGAAATATTAAATATTTGAAAACGTTTATCGCCCCGTGAGCTATAATCAAACTTGAACAACAACATAAATACTCGGTGTAAAAACTGCCCCAGTCCCCCAAATGTCATTCTGACCAGACCCATCCATAGACTGTAAATGTTCTCAAATGCTTTAATTGCTGATCCAGTAATACAAAATCCAAAAGAAGTGAGCAGCGGGTCGTCTAAATAGGCTGCCCCAGACGAGGCTTTTGCCAGGATCGCCGGCATTCTGTGATATCCCACATTGAGAGTATCATCAATTACTTTTCCACCCCGGGTATAATATGCTCCCAGCAGATATACAACAGGCCTGTAAAATAAGCGTTCTATGCTCAAAAAAGATGGAGGCTGGTAACTAAATATTTCTTTTTTCTTGAAGATAAGGTAAAACATTGTCCCTAAACCTAAACCAATCCCTACTCCAATTAAGTCTCCGCTATGCCAGACTGTAGTTTTCGCAACGTATTCGAGGTAATAATCGGAATAGGTAAATGCACTCGCCATAGGCGTAATTACTTTTTTTAACATAAAAGTGGAATTGGTCCCAAGGAAAATAATTGCACCGATATAAGAAAGGGCAATAATTCTTTCAATCCAGGTTTCAGAAATATCACTGCTATGGTAAAGTTTTGTTTGCAGCTTATGGGGCGAAGCCCCTAAAAAAATGGAAATAAAAAGCTTGGCAATATAACATACTGTCAGACCGCTGGTCAGCACAAATAGCTTTTCTGCCAACCATAAATCCCAAAGGTGATTGGCCTCATATGCATATTCAATAGCATGGTGCAGGATAGTTTTGCTGACATAACCATTCAAACCGGGAACACCCATAATTCCTGCCGCACATACAGCGAAAGCTGCAAATGTAAATGGAAATCGCCGCCAAAGGCCGCCCAACTGATCAAGATTCTTTTCGTGTAAACGAGCATAGATCACACCGAAAAAAATAAACATTCCAGACTTAAAGAAAGCATGATTAATAATATGATAAGAAAAACCGCCGAAACCCATCGGCCCATCGTATCCAAGATAGCCTGCAGCTCCGACCCCCATCAATATATAACCCATTTGGCTGATGCTGCTATAGGCCAGTAATCGCTTGGCATTATTCTGTAAAACTGCCATAATTGCAGCCAACAGCATTGTAACAATACTGATCCAGATAATAATATGGCCAAAATTAGCAGTGTAAAACCACGCTCCGCTCTCTGCAGCTTCTTTGCCCGGGCTGTAAAGCATAGTTGAAACCCTGATAATGCCGTAAGCACCAGTTTTAATCATAATTCCGGAAAGCAAAGCGCTGGCCGGAGCAGGGGCAACCGGATGGGCCTGGGGCAGCCAAATATGCAGGGGAACCATCCCAGCCTTGACACCAAAACCGATGACCATCAGGACAGCTATCAGCGCTGCTATTTCTCCATGGTTAATCAGTTCCTGCAGAAGAGGAGTTATTTCGACATTACCTGCATGTGTATTCAGCAATATGATACCACTTAATAAAGCAAGTCCCCCGATAACCCCAAGGTATAAATAATTAAACCCGGCTGCCATCGCTTCTTTATTCTGATTATGTACAACAAGTGCGTAAGAAGCCAGGGTCATCAACTCGAAGAACAAAAAAAGGCTTAAGAAATCGCCGCATAAAAAAACCCCGACACATCCACCGAGGGTTAAAATAAGAAATACATAGTAGCGGTTCTGATTATTTTCATGGGCCATATACCGTAGTGAGGCAAGAGTAGCAAGAAGCCAGATGAAAGAAGAAAAGAAGGCAAATACACTGCCGAAAAGATCAACTTTGAAACTCATTTCCACCCCTGCCAGGGATGGAAGCGGGTAATAAATAATGTTGCCATTTAAAGTCAATATAAATAATTCAAGACAAAAATAAAAAGTCAAGGCCGCTACTATCCCAGCCAGCCAATTGCGATATACAACAGATTTTAAACCAACCATCCCTACACTAACAGACCCAATAATCGGCACCACTACGATTAGCAGGGGTAGTATACTTTTAACTGTCGTGTCCGCGATTTCTGATGCGAAGATGTCTGCCATTCATAAACCCCTTGTCTGTAGTTAAAACAATCACAGCTTTTTATTCGCTCTACTGTTTCTATTTCCTTCTTTTAATTTGTGATTATTAGTATTTATTCTGCAAAAATTAATTAAAATAACTTGACAGAAACAAGAAAATGATAAAAAATAGATCAGTGGATATTTAAGAAATGGTTATTTTTTTTGGCCATTAATGTGAATATTTGAACTTGCGAAATTTTCTAATCGTTCTTAACTATTCTTCTTTATATTAATCAGCAGTAAAATATCCTGCTTATCGAAAGGAGCTGAAGAAAAGATGCATGATTATGCAACAAGGGTTGTATTCAGGTATATGCTTCTTTTCGTCCTGTTATATGGTGTCTATGTTATTATGCACGGCCACCTCTCTCCAGGGGGCGGCTTTTCAGGCGGTATGATTATTGGGCTTGGATTGCTACTATATATTCTGATTTTTGGTCAGCTCTGGAATGAAGGTTTTCGTAAAGGCATCCTCGATTCAGCTATCATCTTCGTCGGTATCGGTGGCATTCTTGAAGTTCTAAAATTTATTATACCCCACGAACATGGGCCAATCGGTGTAACAGGAACCCTATTTAGTGTAGGGATCATATCTGTATCAAATTTTGGTATTGGCATCCTGGTCGCAAGCACTATCCTGGGTGTTTACTACATGATCAGTGAGGAGGCCTAATAAGTGCATATTGAACAAATATTACTCAACTTCCCTTACTTCGTTTCTATTATTCTTTTTTCCATGGGTACATTAATTGTTTTGACCCAGCCAAACCTTGTAAAAAAAGTTATTGGAATTAACATCATGGAAACTGCGATTTTTCTTTTCTTCATTTCAATAGGTAATATACGCTATGACGGAATCCCTCCAATTTATGATCCGAATTATCCGCATGCCCTTTACGTCAATCCTCTACCCTCTGTATTAATGCTGACAGGAATTGTCGTTAGTTTTAGTGTAACTGCGTTTGCACTGGCCTTAATTGTTAAACTATATATTTACTATGGAACTATAAGTGCACCAAACTTTATGAAACTAAAATAGAGGTGACCCCATAAATGGATTCAATAGCAAAACTGCCTTTTTACTGCGTAATAATCCCATTAATAGCCTCTTTTTGCATGCCTATTATGGCCAGATGGAAAAAAGAATATTGTGCGCCTTTCGCCATACTGACCACTGCAGCAGTTTTTGTCCTTACCTTAATAATCGGCTATTACGTTATCCAGGGTCAGATTATAAGTTACTCCGTAGCAGGATGGGATCCACCCTGGGGTATTGAAATGAGGGTCGATTCACTTTCCGTTGTAATGATGATGTTAATCTCCGGAGTTTCTCTTTTTATTTTGATTTTTAGCCTTGTCGCTATTAAGTATGAACTGGAGAGAATTGTTACCGGCTGGTATTATACAGCCTTCTTGCTCTGCCTTGCTGGTATGATCGGGCTGGTAGCCTCAAACGATATTTTCAACATGTATGTACTGGTTGAAATAACCGGTATCAGTGCCTGCGCCCTGGTGGCTTCAAAGGGAACCCGTCTTTCTACAGAAGCAGCGTTAAAATATCTATTGCTTGCTACTATCGGTTCAGGATTTTTTCTTTTTGGCATCGGGTTTATTTATATGATTACAGGCCACTTAAACATCGACTTTATTGCTGCAGAATTGGCTACCGTTAAAGACCAGTATCCGATTTTAATCTGGACAACCCTAAGTTTTTTTGTTGTTGGTTTCGGAGTGAAAGCGGCATTATTCCCCCTGCACCTCTGGCTTCCCGATGCTCACTCTTCGGCTCCTTCTCCATCCAGCGCTATTCTTTCCAGCCTGGTAGTTAAAGTTTATATTATTGCTTTCGTAAAAATCCTGCTTATAGCTTTTGGTTTAGAAATTTTTCATGAAACCTTTATCCGTCACTTAATCATAGTGCTGGCTGTAATGGCCATGCTTGCTGGCTCTTTCTTTGCCTTTGTTCAGATTGAACTGAAAAGACGCCTGGCTTATTCAACTGTCGCCCAAATCGGTTATATTTTTCTTGGTATCGGGTTGGGTACCCCCTGGGGACTGGCAGCAGGCATGCTGCATATCATAGTTCACGCTTTCATGAAAACCTGCCTCTTTCTTTGCGCAGGAGCAATTGCTTACCAGACCGGCAGGAAGCAGGTTAACGAGTTTGCCGGAATGGGATACCTGATGCCTATAACAATGGGTGCATTTACTATTGCTGCTTTTTCTATGGTAGGTATACCCCTATTCGGTGGCTTCATCAGCAAGTATGGACTGGCCCTGGGCAGCCTTGAAGCAGACCTGCCTCTCCTAATTCTGGTTATAGTTCTCAGTGGTCTGTTAAATGCGACTTATTATTTTCCAATTATCGGACAGGCTTACTTCTCCCAGGACGAAGATAGTTCTGATGATCATCATAATGACAGTGACAGCAAGTTTAAAAGAGACCAGATACCGCTTAGTATGTTGGTGCCGATAGTAATAATGGCGTTAGGAATTATTTACCTTGGAGTTTTCCCCGGTACTGTATTAAACTTTATTAACCAGACCATTGAAGTGCTAATATAAGCTTACTGAAATTAACCAGGAGGTGAGAGATATGTTTACAAGAGTTAGGGGTGATTTTCTTGGATCGCTCTCCATATTTTTACTCTTGATGGTTTTCTGGCTGCTGATTTCGGCAAGCTTAGACTGGCAGCACATCATTACAGGTGTTATTTTCTGCTCAATATTAACTGTTTTTTGGAGCAACCTGAATATATCGGAAAAATTCAAAACAGAATTCACCATTAAACAGTTTTTCCTGTTTATTAAATATATGATCTTGTTAACAATTGAAATTATTTCAGCTAATATACACGTTGCCGTGATCGTTTTAAATCCAAAATTGCCGATATCCCCGGGTATAGTGATTATGCGCTGCGACCTTGAACGCAGCCTTCTAAGGATTCTCTACGCTAATTCAATTACACTTTGCCCCGGCACAATAACTGTAGAGCTTGAGGGGAACCTCTTGATTGTCCATGCTTTCACGAAGGAGTATGGCCGGGAGCAGGAAAACTCACCTCAATACAAAAGACTTCTGGAACTGGAGAGTGAATATAAACAATGATCGAAACTGTGCTTTATGGAATGGTTGTCTGTCTGGCAATTATTTCTTTAGTTGCTATCATACGTGCTTATTATGGCCCGTCAGTAATGGATCGAATAGTTGCAATTAATGTCATTACCACCAATGTCGTAATGGTTATTTTAATATTCGCTTACCTGGACCGCAGTTTCTATTACATTGACGTAGCATTTGTCTTTGTTCTTGGGGCTTTTATCGGAACTCTTTGCATCTTGAAACTGCTCAGAGAAGGACATATTATTTGATGCTTAATGCTAATGCTTGGCAAGCCATAAATCGGGGTGATTTCTAATGGTAATCCAGTACATTGCAATATTTTTTCTGATTGGTGGCCTCTTTTTTCTAGTAGTCGGTGTTATCGGCCTTTTACGCCTGCCAGACTTATACACCCGCATGCACGCCATGGGTAAGTGCGATACTCTGGGAGCAGGATTAGTATTAGTCGGTTTAATGCTGTTAATTATGGATGTCACCAATATTACAAAGTTAATCCTGATCGGGGTAATGATTGCTACGATTAACCCAATTGTTACTCACCTGATAGCCAAAACAGCCTACAACAGGGGCACCCCAATGGTTGAAGGAAGCTACTTAATTAATGATTATGTTGCTTCCCAGCGCCGCAGGCGTAGACAGAGGGTTGAAGAATTCAAGAAAGGAGATGGAAACAGCTGATGATTGACATTGTAATGTTTTTGATGCTGGTTCTGCTGATTGCAACAGCTATTTCCATTTTTATTTTTAACGATTTGTTGTACATCGTTATAATTTTTGGTGCTTACAGTATGATTATGTCCCTGATCTGGCAGCAGTTGAACTCACCTGACCTGGCCATCACTGAAGCCGCGGTAGGTAT
>JBNJHL010000040.1:13235-15021 GCA_051748445.1 Bacillota bacterium | reverse complement strand
GTCGGAATAAAACGCAGGGCAATAGCCATGATCATAGCTATTTCTTCCGTAGGCAAACCGATATACCGAAAGGGTCTTAAAAAGTAGCCGATCCCATGAGTCAAAGCCAGGGGAGTGGTAGTCAAAGTAAGCAATAACGAAAAAAGAACCAGGGTTATCAACCTTAGAATAATAAATAATCCCTCTTGCACTCCACGTGATTCTACCGTGATAAACCCTATCCGTAATAAAACTACACCGCCACTGGTAAAGAAAAAATAAATAACCATGGCAAATATCACTATATAAAGAATGGGTCTAAGCCCTCTAATAAAATATCTAAATGGCACATTAGTATTCCAGATTAAGAGAACTGCAACAGCAAGCAAACTTAACAGGGCCCCATAGGTATTCAAGCCAAAAAGCAGGATTAAAACCAAAACCAGTGAAAGAATCTTGGAGCGCGGATTCAAACGATGAATTATACTATTCCCAGGATAATACTGACCGAGGGTAATACTCCTGCTCATTTATATCGCCACCCTCTTAACCTGTTAATCTCTTTTCTTGCCTCGTCCAGGCTGAAAATGTCGGTCCGCACATCCAGGCCGCATTCAGCAAGTTCAACCATTATTTCCACAGTAACCGGCAAAGCAAGTCCCATTTCACTTAGCTTTTTCCGCCTTGTAAATATTTCTTGCGGAGAACCATCCATATCCAGGCGGCCTTCCTCTAATACCAGAATCCGATCAGCAAGCGCTACTACTTGATCAAGTTGATGCGTGCAGATAATAAAAGTCATACTTCTTTTTTTATTTAGGGAAGCCAATAATTGAAAAAGGTTTTTCTGTCCCCTGTGATCCAGCCCAGCTGTCGGTTCATCAAGGACAAGCACTTCAGGCCTGAGAGATAAGACAGCGGCCAGGGCAACCAACCTTTTTTGTCCGGCACTAAGCTGGAAGGGGTGACGGTTAATAAATTGTTCAGCTTTTAACCCAACCTCTCCCAGGGCTTCGATCACCCTTTCTTCAACTTCTTTTTCTTCAAGTCCCAGGTTACGCGGAGCAAAGGCTACTTCATCAAATATAGTTTCAGAAAAAAATAGTTCTTCAGGCATTTGAAAGACAAGGCCAATTTTCCTGCGTATTTTCAGCAGTTCACTACCCGCTGAACTCAGATCTTGTCCAGCAAAAAACACCCTGCCTGCAGTGGGCTTTAACAAACCGTTTAAGTGTTGAATTAAAGTGGACTTGCCGGATCCGGAGCGGCCAATAACCAGGGCAAAGCCACCCTGTTTTAACTCAAAGCTAACTTTGTCCAGCGCTTTTTTAGCATAGGGAGTACCGGGCATATAGGTATGAGTCAGCTCTTCTGTTCCAATGAACATATACTGTTCACCAACTCCCGGCTTGTAATGATATCTTCAGGCAGATCAAAACCGTCCAGGCGCAGTAAAGCAGACAGTTCTACTGCTGCAGTGCTTTGTAATCCAAGATCATGTAGTAAAGAAATATCACTAAGAATTATATTCGGAGAGCCCTGAGCAACCAGCTTGCCATCATGAAGAACTATTATTCTGTCCGCCAGGACTGCCTCTTCAGGATAATGAGTGACATGAACCACGGCAAGTCCTTCCTCCTTGTTGATCCGGTGAACAGCTTGCAGAACATCATTTCTGCCGGCAGGGTCGAGCATCGCTGTTGGTTCATCCATTAAAATACAACCAGGTTGCATGGCCAGAACCCCGGCAATAGCTACTCTCTGTTTCTCCCCGCCTGAACGCATATGTGGCGCCTGCTGTAAAAGA
>JBNJHL010000040.1:0-13202 GCA_051748445.1 Bacillota bacterium | reverse complement strand
TTTGTTGTATTTCACCCGAAGGCAGGGTTAAATTTTCCAGCCCAAAGGCAATATCTTCTTCAACAGTGGTTGCAACGAG
The DNA here is from genome assembly GCA_051748445.1 of Bacillota bacterium. Taxonomy (GTDB): domain Bacteria; phylum Bacillota; class Dethiobacteria; order DTU022; family DTU022; genus T3SED10-7. The sequence goes on along the minus strand of JBNJHL010000040.1, from coordinate 13,123 downwards.
CTGATTGTCAGGGTTCTGGAAAATCATACCGCAGTTTTGGCGAATTGTAAGTAAATTTTCTTCATCAAAAGTAGAAATGCCCTCGACCCGCACCTCACCTTGGGTAGGCACCAGCAGGGCATTAAGTAATTTTAGCAAAGTAGTTTTCCCGGAGCCATTCGAGCCAATTAGTGCGATATACTCACCACGATGGACATTTATACTAACCCCGGAAAGGGCATGAGAAAAGTTTTCATCTTCACCCGGGTATTGATAAGCCAGATCGCTGGCTTCAATCATTATTTCTAAATGGCTACCCATTTACCGATCACTCGGATACCAGTTCCAAAATAACCATAGGTGCACCATCGCCACGACGAGGCCCCTTATGTACAATACGGGTATAACCGCCATCCCTTCCTTCCATTTGAGGCCCAACTTTTTCAAATAGGGAAGTGACTACACTTTCATCTAAAAGATATTTCATAGCCTGGCGGCGGGAATGTAAATCTCCCCGTTTGGCCAGAGTTATCATTTTTTCGGCCTGCGGACGAAGCGCTTTTGCTTTTGCAGCAGTAGTTTCAATGCTGCCATTTTGTAAAAAAGATGTAACCAGGCTTCGCAACAGGGCTCGCCTGGGGCCGCTTTTACGGCTCAGCTTCTGGTATGGCATTACTAAAGTTCCTCCTTGAAGGCTTACTCTTCGCTTTCGTTAAAGCCGAAGCCCAGTTCCTGCAGCTTCTGCTCTACTTCCTCCAGCGATTTCTTGCCCAGGTTGCGTACTTTCATCATTTCATCTTCGCTCTTACGAACTAGTTCACCAACTGTATTAATACCTGCCCGCTTCAAACAATTATAAGAACGGACCGATAAATCTAGCTCTTCGATGGTCAAGTCAAGGATCCGTTCTCGATCTTCTTCCTTGCTGTCAGAAGCAATTTCAACCTCGTCAACTTTTTCCGTTAAATTTACAAACAACGAAATATGAGTGTTTAAAACCTTTGCAGCCAGGCTGACTGCTTCATCAGGTTCAATACTACCGTCAGTCCAAATTTCAAGGGTTAATTTATCAAAGTCAGTAACCTGTCCAACCCTGGTATTTTCAACCTTGTAGTTAACTTTACGGATCGGAGAGAACAGCGAATCAACTGGAATTACCCCGATTGGCTGCTGAGACTGCTTATTTCGTTCAGCAGGCACATAACCTCTTCCGTTTACCGCCGTCATCTCCATATAAAACCGACCGTTTTCTTCAAGTGTGCAAATATAATGATCTTCATTAAGAACTTCTACATCTGAAGGCACCTTGATATCTTTTGCCCTGATAGCACCCGCATTATCGGTATCAATAACCAGGTTCTGCGGCTCAGTCGTATGTATCTTCAGTGAAACAGCCTTCAGGTTAAGGATAATTTCAATAGTGTCTTCCAAAACTCCGGGCAAACTTGAAAATTCATGCAGTGCACCATCAAACTTAACGCTGGTAATAGCCGCTCCAGGCAAAGATGACAGTAAAATCCTGCGCAGAGCATTGCCCAGGGTAGTACCATAACCTCTTTCCAAAGGCTCAACGATGAAACAGCCATAATTATTCTGTTCATCTTTTTCAACAAATTCTATTTTTGGCTTTTCAATTTCTATCATCACGATATACATTACCCTCCTCGTTTGATATATTGAGGGTCAACTGGTTAATTAGCGGGAATAGAGCTCAACAATAAAGTGTTCAGTTACCGGCACATCAATTTCGTCACGCTGCGGAACCCTGATAACTTTTCCTTCAAGCTTTTCATGGTCAGCTTCCAGCCAATCTACTACTCCCTGCTGCTCCCTGTCTGCTGCTATTTCTTTAAAAACCGGTTTGTTTTTACGATTCTCACGGACAGCAACAACATCTCCAACCTTAGTCTGGTAAGAGGGTATATCAACCTTACGACCGTTAACTTCAAAATGTCCATGGTTAATTAACTGTCTTGCTTCAGCCCGGGATCTGGCCAGCCCCATGCGATAAACAACCGTATCAAGCCGGCTCTCTAATATTTGCAATAAAACTTCACCGGTAACTCCTCTGCGGCGATCAGCTTCTTTAAAATAACGCCGAAACTGTCTCTCCATTACTCCATAAATACGGCGCGCTTTTTGCTTTTCACGCAGCTGCTGCCCAAACTCGGAAAACTTCTGTCTACCCTGACCATGTTCTCCGGGAGGGTAAGCATGCCGGATCACAGCACATTTATCAGAATAACAACGATCACCTTTCAAATATAGCTTATCTTTTTCTCTACGGCACAAACGACAAACTGCTTCTGTGTGGCGTCCCATTAAATAATGTTACACCTCCTTCAATAGATAATAACTAAACTCTCCGTCTTTTCGGAGGACGGCATCCATTATGTGGAATTGGAGTTACATCCTTAATTGCGTTAACCTCCAACCCGGCAGCTTGCAGCGAACGAATCGCTGCCTCACGACCTGCGCCAGGACCTTTCACATATACTTCTAATTGCCTCATGCCGTGATCCATAGCAACCTTGGCTGCTGTTTCTGCAGCAAGCTGTGCTGCAAAAGGTGTCGATTTTCGTGAACCCTTAAAACCGACATTACCGGCGCTGGACCAGGAAATGCCATTCCCGTTTTCATCAGTTATGCTGATAAACGTATTGTTAAAGGTTGATTTAATATGGGCAATCCCGCGCTCAACATTTTTTCTTTCTCGCTTTTTGGTGCGGGCAACTTTTTTATTAGCCAATTTAAGATAGTTCCTCCCTTCTTAACTGTTTTTGCGTATAATTATTTGGTACGGCGGATGCCGACAGTTTTACGCGGCCCCTTGCGGGTACGGGCGTTATTCTTGGTCTTTTGCCCTCTTACCGGCATTCCGCGCCGGTGCCTGATTCCTTTATAACAGCCAATTTCAACCAGGCGCTTAATATTAAGGGCAACTTCTCGCCGCAAATCACCTTCTACGTTATAGTTCTTATCAATAAACTCACGCAGCCGCCCCAGCTCATCTTCGGTTAAGTCTTTAACCCTGGTTTCTGAGCCAACTCCGGCATGCTTTAATATTTCTGCTGCGCGGCTTTTACCAATGCCATAAATATAGCTCAGCGCAACCTCTACTCTTTTGTCACGCGGTAAGTCTACTCCTGCGATCCTAGCCAACCGTTTAACACCTCCTTGGAATAACTACCCCTAAATATTTAACAATCAGCGATACCAAACATTTAACCCTGTCTCTGCTTATGTTTTGGATTCTGGCAGATCACAACAACCCTGCCTTTACGCCGGATAATCTTGCATTTTTCACACATTTTTTTCACTGAGGGCCTCACCTTCACGATACGAACCTCCTTATTTATAACGGTAGGTAATACGCCCCCGAGATAAATCGTAAGGCGATAGTTCAACTAAAACCCGGTCACCCGGCAGGATCCGAATAAAATTCATTCTGATTTTACCGGAGACATGCGCCAGAACCTTATGCCCATTTTTTAGTTCCACCCGGAACATTGCATTTGGTAAAGGTTCTACCACTGTGCCTTCTACTTCTACTGCATCTTTTTTCTTGCTCATACTGACAGTTAAACCTCCTCTGAAGGAGTTCCGTTTTCAGGTATCAGATCATTTAAATAACTGATTACCTGGTTATCATTTATTGAGTTCAAATCACCCGACTCTGCCCTTCGTTCATAATGCTGTAAATGAACAATGTTTTTCTTTTTTGGCCGTGCTATCGGCCTGCTGCGCCCATCTACCAGCAAAACATGCTTATGGTCTAACTTTTCGAGAACCAAATAGTGTTTTCCCTTGTCGCGACCAGCCAAAGAACGGACCAACTGTCCGGGCTTCAAATCCACCATCATTTTGCCCCCTATACCAGGCTGGGAGAGGTCAACACCTCGGGCCCGTTGTCCCCTAAAGCCACCGTATGCTCAAAATGAGCGGAAAGGCTTCCATCAGCAGTAACCACGGTCCATTGGTCTTCTAAAACCTTAACTTCCCATGTACCGATATTCACCATTGGCTCTATCGCCAATACTAAACCGGGCTGTAATGACGGCCCACGCCCCGGCGACCCAAAATTTGGCACCTGGGGTTCTTCATGCATTTCTTCGCCTATTCCGTGACCAACATAGCTACGCACAATCGATAAAGAGTTACCCTCAACATAACTTTGCACTGCGTGAGATATATCAGACAACCTGTTACCGGTTCCCATTGCATCAACTGCCTTCTGCAGCGATGTCCTGGTAACTTCCATTAACTTTCGAGCCTGCGGTGATACTTCACCCACTGCAAAAGTAGCGGCAGCATCTCCATAATATCCTTTTAAAAGAACACCTACATCAATGCTGATTATATCGCCCTCTTGCAGTCTGCGCAACCCGGGTATCCCATGTACAACCTCGTTATTCACAGAGGCACAGATCGATGCAGGAAAATTATGATATCCAAGGAAAGCCGGTTCAGCCTTATAACTGCGAATAAGTTTTTCAGCAATCTTATCCAGCATAGCGGTGGTTATGCCAGGTTTGATTGCCTTCTCCATTTCGTGCAGTGTTTCACCAACAATTTTGCCTGCTTCCCTCATTTGGGCAATTTCCCGCTTCGACTTTAACTTAATCATATATTTCCACTACTTCATAAAGCCACGATAGCTGCGCATCAGCATTTGGCTTTCGATTTGTTTAAACGTTTCCAGGGTTACACCAACCACAATAATCAAGCCGGTTCCTCCAAAAACAATACTCATTCCAGTAATTCTCTCCAGGACGATTGGAAATACTGCTATAAAAGCAAGGGAAAAAGCCCCTGCCGTTGTCAAACGTGATGTTACACGGGCCAAATAATCAGCAGTTGGCCGGCCCGGCCTCAGACCCGGTATAAAACCGCCGTACTTTTTAATATTTCCAGCCACCTGGAAAGGGTCAAACTGAACTGCTGTATAAAAGAAAGCGAACAGTATAATCAGTGACATATATAATACCAGGTTCAGGTTAGTTCCCCAGCTTAGAGCTTCAGCTACGTTTTGAGCTATTGGGTGCTGGATAAAACTAACCAGCGTTTGCGGAAAACTTAAAATAACCGAAGCAAAAATAACCGGGATAACCCCTGCCTGATTTACTTTCATTGGTATATGAGTAGCCTGACCTCCATACATTTTGCGGCCGACTACTCTTTTGCTGTACTGAACATTTATTCTGCGTTGACCCTGGTCAAGACCGATAATGCCAACTATCAGAGCAAGCAGTAAGACCACTACGACAAGGATAACCATTAAACTTATCTGGCCAAAGCGAAACTGCTCGACAGCCATTGCAACCGCAATCGGGAATCCTGCTACAATACCGGCAAAGATTAGCAGTGAAATGCCATTGCCAATTCCTCTCTCGGTAATCAATTCACCCATCCACATTAAAAAAGCGGTCCCGGCAGTGAGCGAAATAATAATAGTTGCATATGAAAGCAGGGTCTGATCAACTACTGCCTCACCGGCAATCAGGGTTGAAAGTCCAAGCGCCTGAACAACAGCGATAACAATAGTTCCGTAACGGGTTATTTGCGATATTTTTTTCTTACCTTCAGGACCTTCCTGGCTCCACTCTTTTAGTTTTGGAATAACTATTGTCAACAGGTTCATGATAATAGAAGCATTGATGTAAGGCATAATTCCAAGAGCAAATATTGTAAAATTCGCCAGGTTGCCACCACCGATAATGTTGACAAAACCAAAAATAGTATCTTCCTGGAAGAATTCAGCCAGCAAAGAAGCGTCTACGCCGGGCACAGGGATCGCTGATCCAACCCGAAAAACCACAAACATAGCCAGGGTAAAAAGAACTCTTTCTCTCAGCTCTTTGATCCGCCATGCTGTACGTATTGTTTCAAACATTTTATATCACCTCTGCTTTTCCGCCAGCTGTTTCAATTTTTTCTTGAGCCTGCTTACTGAACCGTTGCGCTTTTACTTCAAGCTTACGATCCAGTTTTCCGTCACCCAGTACTTTTAACGGATCGCTCGTGTTTTTCAGCAATCCTGCCTCATATAATAGTTCCGGTGTTACCACAGTACCTTCTTCAAATGAATTTAGATCTTTTATATTTACAACATTCCATTTTTTTCTAAATATATTCGTAAAGCCTCTCTTGGGCAGACGCTGGAAATAAGGCATCTGGCCCCCTTCAAATCCACGGCGTACTCCAGAGCCTGAACGGGACAGCTGTCCTTTTTGACCACGTCCTGCTGTTTTACCGAGGCCAGAAGCAATACCTCTTCCTTTACGCTTAGCTGCTTTTTTGGCTCCCTCAGGAGGCCTTAATTCGTGTAAACGCATTGGCTACACCTCCCTTTATACCGCAACTTCGTTCACCTGGTTTCCACTACATTAATTAGATAATCTATAGAGTTAGCCATTCCCCTGATCACATCGTTGTCATCATGAATGACTGTTTCTCCAACCTTTTTCAAACCCAATGCCTTGACAGTCCGGCGGTGGTTCGGCTTGCGGGAAAGCGGGCTGCGAACCAGGGTTATCTGCAACTTTTTCTTGGCCATAGCTTTAATCTCTCCTCACTTAACTGAGCAGCTTTTCTAGTTCAATTCCACGCAAAGCACTAACCTCTTCCGCACGCTTCAATGATTTCAAACCTTCCATTGTTGCATTAACAATGTTAATGGCATTAGCGGAACCTAATGACTTGGTTAGTATGTCCCTCACTCCGGCCAATTCCAGGACGGCCCGAACCGGCCCTCCGGCAATTACACCGGTTCCTTCAGAAGCGGGCTTCAGCAAAACCTTGCCTCCACCATACTTACCATTAACTTCATGAGTAATGGTAGTCCCGGTCATGGGTACATAAATCAAATCTTTTTTGGCATTTTCAATGCCCTTACGGATAGCTTCAGGAACTTCTCCGGCCTTGCCCATTCCTGCACCAACTCTGCCCTTGTAATCACCGACAACCACCAGTGCACTGAAACTAAAACGACGTCCACCTTTTACAACTTTGGCTACCCGGTTAATTTTAACAACCTTTTCTGCAAATTCCTGAGATTGTTCTTTTTTCGACACCCCTTACGTTCCCCCTTTCTAGAAGTTTAACCCGCTGTCACGAGCGCCTTCTGCAAGTTCTTTTACCCTGCCGTGATAGAGATAGCCGCCACGGTCGAAAACGACATCTTTAATGCCCGCATCGATAGCACGGTTGGCCACCAGTGCTCCAACTTTGCGAGCCGCTTCCCGGTTACCACCGTGAGACAACTCGGCACGCAGCTGGGGATCCAGGGTAGAGGCGGCAGCCAGGGTCCTTCCAGATTGGTCATCAATCACCTGGGCATAAATGTTATTGATGCTGCGGTATATGTTTAACCGGGGACATTCCGGTGTGCCGCTTATTTTAGTTCGTACTCTGCGATGACGCCGCTTACGACGGGTCAAACGCGTTTTTGTCTTTACCACTAGATTACACCTCCAGGCGACTATTTGCCCGATTTTCCAACTTTCTGGCGGACAAGTTCATTTTCATATCGAACACCCTTGCCTTTATAAGGTTCGGGTGGGAAGGTCCTGCGGATAACTGCAGCAAGGTTCCCAACCTTCTGCTTGTCAATTCCCTTAACCACAACCTTGGTCGGTGCGGGCACTTCAATCTCCATAGTATCTCCGGGATCGAATTCTACAGGATGTGAATAGCCAACGTTTAGGACCAGTTTCTTGCCCTGCATAACAGCTTTATATCCAACACCAATTACTTCCAGGTTGCAGCTGTATCCTTCAGTTACCCCCTGAATCATGTTGCTGATTAATGTTCGGGTCAATCCGTGCAGGGACCTGTGTTTTGGATTGTCCGAGGGCCGTTTAACAACTATTTGGTCATCTTCCAGCTGAATAGTCATTTCACCAGGCAACTCTTGTGTGAGTTGCCCCTTGGGCCCCTTAACAGTAATATTACTACCGTCTATTTGCACCTCAACTTTGTCGGGTACAACGACGGGTTTTTTACCGGTTCGAGACATCGGTAAACCTCCTCGCTATGCTACCAGATATAGCATAATACTTCGCCGCCAGTACTGGTTTCCCGGGCCTGGCGATCACTCATCAAACCCTGGGAGGTGGAAATAACAGCCATTCCCAGTCCACCCAGAACTTTGGGTAATTCATCTTTTTTCACGTATACCCTTAAGCCAGGCTTGCTAATCCTTTTTAGACCGCTAATTATTCTTTCCTGGTTAGGACCATACTTGAGATGAACGCGCAGGACACCCTGCTTATTATCTTTTATATACTCATAGTCCTTGATAAAACCTTCCTGCTTCATAATAGCTGCTATAGAGCGTTTTACGTTTGAAGCAGGGATTTCCACTGATTTATGCTGGACATTGTTGGCATTGCGCACACGTGTCAGCATATCGGCAATCGGATCTGTCATCATTAGCAACAACAACCTCCTCTCATTCTTCCATCATCTACCAACTGGCTTTTTTAACTCCAGGTATTTTCCCCTCATTGGCCAGACGACGAAAGCAAAGGCGGCACAGGCCGAATTTACGCAGGTAAGCCCTCGGTCGGCCGCAAACATGGCAGCGGTTATAACCCCGAACTGCAAATCTGGGCTCTCTTTTGGCCTTGGCAATTAACGATTTCTTGGCCATCCTTTTCCTCCTTAAACTATCGCGATCCTATTTAACTAAGCAGCCTTAAAAGGCAAACCCATCAAAGTTAATAGCTCGCGTGCTTCTTCATCAGTCTCAGCTGTAGTTACAATAGTAATATCCATGCCGAGAACTTTTTCAACATTACTATATTCGACCTCGGGAAAAATCAACTGTTCTTTAATCCCAATGGTAAAGTTGCCCCGACCGTCAAATGAATGCGGTGATATGCCCCGGAAATCCCTGACTCTGGGGAGAGCTATGTTAAAAAATTTGTCCAGAAAGTCATACATCCGGTTGCCGCGCAAGGTCAGCTTTGCTCCAATCGGCATTCCTTCACGGACTTTAAAGCTGGCCACTGACCGGCGAGCTTTGGTTACAATCGGTTTTTGACCGGTTATAATTGCCAGATCATTTACTGCCGCATCTATTATCTTAGGGTTCTCCTTACCTTCGCCCAGGCCCATGTTAACAACTACCTTTTCTATACGTGGTGATTGTAAAGCATTTTTATATTCAAAACGCTTAACCAGGGCAGGCTTGACTTCTTCTAAATATTTCTGTTTCAACCTTGACATTTTAGCGCTTAAACCCTCCTTACTTATCCAGTGATTCGTCACATTTTTTACATATGCGAACACGGCTTTTGTCAGGAAGCACTTTTTTGGAAACACGAGTTGGTTGATTGCAAGCCGGACAAATCACCATAACTCTTGATGCCGGGAACTCTGCTTCCATCTCCCTGATACCGCCCTGGGGCACCCTTCGAGTCGGTTTGGCGTGTTTTTTGATAATATTCACACCCTCAACTTTTACCCTGCCAAGACGGGGAGAAGTAGAAATAACTTTACCCTTTTTTCCTTTATCTTTGCCGGAAAGGACTAATACTTTATCCCCCCGACGAACAGACATTTTTTTCATTTCCACCGGTTTTTCGCCACCTCCATACTAAACTTCTAAATTACTTCTGGCGCCAGGGAAACAATTTTCATGAAATCTTTCTCCCTCAGCTCACGGGCAACAGGCCCGAAAATACGGGTTCCCCGCGGATTGTTCAATTCATTAATAATTACTGCTGCATTTTCATCAAAGTGGATATGGGATCCATCTCTGCGGTTAAGCCGGCTTCTCGTCCGCACTATAACAGCCCTGACCACTTCACCTTTTTTCACCACACCACCCGGTGTGGCTTCCTTGACCGAAGCTACTATAATATCACCTATACGACCTGACTTACGCTTCGATCCGCCCACGACCCTGATACAAAGGACCTTTTTAGCTCCCGAGTTGTCGGCTACATTTAAGATGGTTTCGCTTTGAATCATCGTTGCCTCTCCTTTCATCCCCTTTGCGACAGGCTATTCGCAAAGAGAATTTACAGCTTCGATTTCTGCACAATTTCCACCAGGCGCCACCTTTTATCCTTGCTCAAAGGCCTGGTTTCCATAATTTTAACAATATCGCCTACTCGGGATTCATTAGTTTCATCGTGAATTTTATACTTCTTTGAACGGCGGATAATCTTTCCATAAAGGTGGTGCCTGGTTGTTCTTTCTACCAGCACTACCCTTGTTTTATCCATCTTGTCACTGACCACCCGGCCGCTGCGTACTTTTTGTTTTCCAGTTTCCAAACCGATGGGCCTCCCTTCCTCTTCAAGCTCAGCTTAGGGCCCGTTCCCTGAGCACGGTTTTAACCCGGGCAATACTACGGCGGACCTCTTTTATGCGCATCACATTATCCAACTGGCCGGTGGCTTCCTGGAATCGAAGGTTAAAGAGTTCTTCTTTCAACTCTTTTACTCTCTCTTCCAATTCCTGTTCATTTAGCTCACGTACGTCTTTTATTTTCATTCAGTACCACCACCTGCTTCAGACCTTCTGACAAACTTAGTTTTATTCGGCAGCTTATTGGCCGCCAGGCGCAAAGCTTCTTTGGCTACATCTTCAGGTACTCCGGCCAGTTCAAACATAACCCGGCCCGGTTTTACCACGGCAACCCAGTATTCCGGCGACCCTTTACCTTTACCCATCCGGGTTTCTGCCGGCTTTTCTGTGACCGGCTTATCGGGGAAGATGCGAACCCAAACTTTACCGCCCCTTTTAATCGACCTAGTCATCGCAATACGAGCAGACTCTATTTGCTGACTGGTGATCCAGGATGGCTCAACGGCCTGGAGGCCAAATTCACCAAACTGTACTGTTATGCCGCCCTTGGATAGTCCTTTCATTCTGCCGCGGTGCTGACGGCGAAACTTAACCCGCTTAGGCATTAACATTGGTGTCTACCCCCTTCGCAGGCTCTTCCTCGTTTGGCTTGGCAGGTAGAATTTCGCCTTTATAAATCCAAACCTTGACGCCAATTCGCCCATAAGTAGTTTTAGCTTCGATAAAGCCATAATCAATATCCGCGCGCAACGTTTGCAGGGGCACTGTTCCTTCATGGTAGCTTTCATCTCGTGCCATCTCGGAACCTCCAAGCCTGCCGCTGCAGGCTATCTTGACCCCTTTTGCTCCGTTACGCATAGTCCGAAATACTGCCTGCTTCATAGCCCTTCTAAAAGCAATCCTTCGCTCAAGCTGTGAAGCCACATTCTCAGCGACAAGAAATGCATCCAGTTCAGGTTTCTTTATTTCAATAATATTTAAGTGCACTTTTTTATCCGTCATCGCTTCCAGCTGTTTACGGAGCTCTTCCACGCCTGTTCCACCACGACCAATAACCATTCCCGGCTTGGCAGTATGAATGTTAATCCTCAGGTTATTGGCGGCACGCTCAATTTCAACCTTTGACAGGGAAGCACTCTCCAGTTTCTCATGGAGGTATTCACGAATCGCCAGATCTTCATGCAGTAAATCCTTGTAATTCTTACCGGCAAACCAGCGGGCATCCCAATCACGAATTACTCCAATCCGGAAACCGATGGGGCTAACTTTTTGTCCCACAACTAGACCCCCTTTCTTTCTTTGACTACAACCGTAATATGGCTGGTTCTTTTCATAATCAGAAAACGCCTTCCCCTTGCTCTCGGCTGAACCCGCTTCAGGGTAGGCCCTTCATCTACAAAAGCCTTCCCTACGTAAAGCGAGCTACGATTTAACTCCTGGTTGTGCTCTGCATTAGCAATAGCTGATTTAAGAACTTTTGCAATAACATCTGCAGCACGACGGGGAGTGTAGCGCAATATACCCAGAGCTTCATCAATATCTTTGTTTCGTATCAGGTCAACGACAGCCCTCGCCTTACGCGGCGCCAGGCGCACGTAGCGAGCCTGTGCTTTAGCTTCCATTAATCATCCTGCCTCCTCTGCTCTACTTAAGAATGCTAGAGCGTTCGGTATGATGCCCGTGCCCTCTGAATGTGCGGGTCGGGGCAAATTCACCCAGTTTATGCCCGACCATATCTTCACTGATAAAGATCGGAACATGCCGACGGCCGTCGTGTACGGCGATGGTGTGTCCAACCATATCGGGAAAAATGGTCGAACGGCGAGACCAGGTTTTTATAACCTTTTTATCTCCCTTTTCGTTCATCTGTTCAACTTTTTTCATCAAACTAGCCTCTATATAGGGGCCTTTTTTCAGTGAACGCGACAATTTAAAAAAACCTCCCTTTCAGTCGGAAAACGCCTGCCTCTTTATACTGCATCAGCGGATGTTTCCCAACTACTTCTTGCGTCGGCGTACAATAAGCCGATCCGAATCTTTATTCTTCTTACGGGTCTTGTAACCAAGGGTTGGCTTGCCCCAGGGGGTTAAAGGTCGCTTCAGGCCAATCGGCGCTCTTCCTTCGCCCCCTCCATGAGGGTGATCACAGGGGTTCATTACCGAACCGCGAACTGTCGGTCTCTTGCCAAGCCAACGGGAACGACCCGCTTTACCGATAGTCAGGTTTTCATGCTCGATGTTACCAATTTGTCCCACTGTTGCCCGGCAGTCTAACGGGACAAGCCGCACTTCACCGGAAGGAAGTCGAACATGAGCAATTTTACCCTCTTTAGCCGCCAACTGGGCTGCTGCTCCTGCTGAACGGGCCAGCTGTCCGCCATGGCCAATTTTCATTTCGATATTATGGATAAATGTCCCAACCGGGATCGACCTAAGTGGCATAGCATTGCCGGGTCTGACCTCAACCTTCGATCCGGAAATAACTCTCTGGCCGGTCCTCATACCCAGCGCTGCCAGGATATAGCGTTTTTCGCCATCGGCATAGTGCAGCAGAGCAATGTTTGCAGAACGGTTCGGATCGTATTCAATCGTCGCTACTTTGGCTGGAATACCATCTTTATTCCGTTTGAAATCAATGATTCTATAACTGCGTTTGTGACCTCCGCCATGGTGGCGTACTGTAATCCTGCCGTAACTGTTGCGCCCGGCCTTTTTTGCCAGGGGCGCCAAAAGCGATTTCTCCGGCTCTTTCCTGGTAATCTCATCAAAAGTTGATACGGTGGCAAACCGCCGCCCCGGCGAAGTGGGTTTGAAACGTTTAACA